>NZ_JBSFER010000006.1:0-306247 GCF_053594535.1 Streptomyces sp. NPDC001889 | reverse complement strand
AATCCCTCGCCGACCTCGACGCCAAGCAGGTCACCTGCCGGATCGTCTTCCTGGAATCGTCCGACGACGCCCTGGTCAGGCGCTTCGAGTCGGTGGCGGCGTGCCGTGGACGCGGAAGCCGGACAGCTCACCCTCGCGGGCGGTCAGAGGGTGCCGGTGCGGGCGGCCGGGACGAGGCGCGGGACGAGCCGGACGCAGACGACCATGCCGATCACCTCGACGAGGGTCTGGGTGACCACCACGACCGAGGCGACGGCCAGGGGGTCGGGGAGGGCGAGCGCGAGAGGGAGGACGACCAGGGAGTTGCGGGTCGCGCCGGTGAAGACGATCGCCCGTCCGGCGGGGGCGTCGAGCCGGAACAGCCGGGCGACCGCCCTCCCGGCGAAGGCCATGACGACGAGGAACAGCGCGTAGAACGGGATGACGGCGGCGACGTCGCCCAGGCTGCCGCCCAGCTTGGGGATCTGGGAGGCGACCACGGTGAACAGGGTGGCGGCCATCAGCGGGACCATCGTGGTGGTCGCGGCGCCGGAGGCCGCCCGTCCGGCCGGCCTCCGGGCCGCCCACGCCTGGACGGCCCAGGCCAGCGCCAGCGGAATGACGATCAGTACGGCGAACGCCTCGACGAACGGCCCGACCTCGACGATGTCGGCCAGCTCCGACCCCAGGAACAGATACAGGAACCCCGGCAGCAGCAGCATCTGCGCGACCAGCAGCAGCGGGGTCGCGGCCAGCAGACGGCGGCTCGACCCGCCCGCCAGCCCGGAGAAGACGATCACATAGTCCACACACGGGCACAGCAGCACCAGCAGGACGCCGATCCGCACCGCCTGGTCGGCGGGGAGGAACACGAACATCGCCGCGACCACCAGCGGCACCACCACGAAGTTCACCACCAGGGCGGCGGCCAGGAACCGCCCGTCCCGCAGCGAACGCAGCAACTCGGCGGCCGGGACCTGGAGAAAGGTGACGAACAGCAGCGCGCCCAGGACCGGGTTGATGGCGTGCTCCAGCCCCGGCCCCGCCGAAGGCGCCGCCCAGCCCACCAGCGCGCCCGCCGCCATCGCGCCGAGATACACCGAGACCTGGTGCTGCTCCATCCGCTCGACCAGCCCCGACGACTCCTGCGACACCGCGTGCTCCCCGCTCCGAACCGGCCACTTCTGCGGCGACCGGTGTGTCCCCCCATCCTCACAGGCCACGGCGGGTGGCCCGGCTCCCGCCCGGCGCGTGTGCCCGACACCCTGCCGGAGCCGGCCGGGGACGACCGGAGCCCGCCGGAGCCGGCCCGAGGCCGAGCAGCCACGCCCGCGGTCAGCCCGACGCCCGACGCCCGGCGGCGGGGGGCACGGGCAGACCGCTCGACCAGGGAGAGGTTCCGGCGGTGAACCAGGTGCGGCGTGCTCATGGTCCGGGCCGGAGAAGGACTGTGTCACCCGATCCGGTGGTCGTCCCCCGCTGTTCCGCGCGGCGGGCCCGTGCGGGTCAGCACCCCGTGCGGGTCAGCACCGCCATGCCGAGGTCCCTCAGATGCTGGGAGAGGTCGGGCCAGGGGTCGGTGCGGCCGACCCGGACGGTGAAGTAGATCATTCCGTGCACCGCATGGACGATGATCTTCAGTTCGGCCGGCTCGCGGCCGGGCAGGACCGAGCCGAGGGCCTGGACCCAGACATCGAGGTAGTCCGCCTGGAGCCGGCGGAGCGCCGTGCGCTCCCTGTCGGGCAACTGGTCCCGCTCATTGGACAGGATGCCCATGAGGTGCGTCTGTTCGAGGGAGACCGCGATGTGGGCGCGCAGGAGCAGCTCCAGCGCCTCCCCGGGGTCGGCGGCCCGGTCGAGCGCCGTCTCCACGGATGTCCTGATGCGCTCGCCGCCCCGGTTCACGGCGGCGATCAGCAGATCGCTCTTGCGGGGGAAGTGGCGGTACACACCGGAGGCGACGATGCCGCCCGCCTCGCCGATGTCCGCCATGGTGACGGACTGGAAACCGCGCTCGTCGAACAGCCGGATCGCCTCGGTCAGCAACTGCTCGCGCCGGGGTATCCGCAGCCCGGGGGAGCCGGTTGACCCTCCGGTCTCCCTCGGGTGCGGGCCGGCGGGCACCGCTTCGGTGCGCAGGGGGGCGTGCGCGGCGGCGGAGGCGACGCGCAGCATCAACTGTTCGTGGCGGCGCCTCGGCAGCGCGATGCGATGGCGGACCCTGCTGCCCAGGGTGCCGAGCACGGCCCGGGCCAGCAGATGGGCCTCGGGTTCGCCCAGTTCCGGCCGTTCCGCGCGGAGCAGGGGGACGAGGCGCGCGACGACCTCGATCTCGTGCTCCAGGATCGCCGCGCGCTGCGTGTCCTCCAGATTCCGGGCCTCGCGTTCCCAGACGGCGAGGACTCCGCGCTCCCCGGTGACCAGGGCCGCCAGCGCGGTGAGGGCCGCCTCCAGGTCGCCGGCCTCGCCGATCAGGGCGTCGACGGTGTCGAGGCTGCCCAGGACCGTGTGCAGCAGCAGGTCCTGCTTGTTGCGGTAGTGGTGGTAGAGAGCGGAGGCGGTGATGCCGAGGCTGTCGGCCACATCGGTCACGGACACGTTGTGGTAGCCGCGCTGAAGGAAGAGTTCGGCGGCCGCGGCGCGGATCAGGGCCTTGCGGTTGGGCGGTCTGCGCGCTGCCACGTCCGTCGTCCTTCTGCTGTTCCCGGTGGTCCGTCGATTCCCGTGCGGCCCGGGGCCGCTCACCGCGTTCGCTCAGGGTATCCGACGGCCTTCGCGCCCCCGGTCGTTCGGGCCCGCGCGCATCGCGGGCCGCCCGATGTCCCGGGGCAGCACTGTCGGCCCCCGGCGGGGGCACCTTCAGCGGGAGGTGTTCAGCGCTCCTCGCGGCCGGTGGCGCCGACGGCTCCGGCAGGTCCGGCGTCGCGCGCGGTCGGTGCGGTCGGTGCGGGCGGTGCGGGCAGTGCGGGCCGCGCGGTCGTGGCCGCCGCCGGGCGCTTGGCCCGGATGACGGTCTCCTGGACGACGGTGGCGATCAGACGCCCTTCCGGGTCCCACACATCGGCCATGGCCAGCCCGCGGCCGTCCGCGTGGGTGGGGCTGCGCTGGGCGAAGAGCAGCCACCTGTCGGCCCGGAACGGCCGGTGGTACCAGATCGCGTGGTCGAGCGAGGTGAGGAAGACCGAGGACGACCCCGCGCGCAGCATGCCCGGCGGCTCGATCGCCAGCGCGACCGTCGGCGCGAGCCACAGATCGGAGGCGTACGCGAGGGCGCAGGCGTGCGGATGCGGGTCGTCGGGCAGCGGGTGGGCGGCGCGCACCCACAGCCGCTGCTCCGTCTGGCCCGGCTCGGTCCGCTCCTCGGGGACACGGAGACAGCGCAGGTCGAGGACCCGGTGGAAGGTGGAGTTCGCGTGGTGCTCCGGATCGGTCCCGGCCCAGAGCCCGCTGAGATCCGGTACCTCGTCCGGGCCGGGGACGGACGGCATCGGACGCTGCCGGTCGGGCCCCGGCTCGGCGCTCTTGAAGGACGCGGAGAGGGCGAAGATCGTCTCCCCCTCCTGGCGCGCTGTGACCCGCCGGGAGAGATAGGAGCCGCCGTCGCGCAGCCGCTCGACGGTGTAGACGATCCGCCGCCGGGTGTCGCCGGCGCGCAGGAAGTAACCGTGGAGCGAGTGCGCGGTCCGGCCCCCGGGCACGGTCCGCGCGGCGGCGGTCAGCGACTGGGCGGCGACCTGGCCGCCGAAGGCGCGCGGAGGTATGCCGTCGTGGCACACGCCCTGGAAGAGATCGTCGCCGAGCCGCTCCAGGCTCAGGCAGTCCATGAGGTCCATCGCGTGCGGGAACGGCACCCCCGTCGCCTCGCGGGGGAGGGAACTCCTGTGTCCGGCCATGTCCTGGCGGTCCTTTCCCTGGCTGGTCGCGCGCTGAGCCGGGTGTCCGGCCATCCGGTCCACCGTGCGCCGACGCGGTACGGGAGGGCCCCGGGCGGTCGGTGCCGCGCCGGGCTGCCCGACGGTCCGCGACGGCGCCCAGCGCCCTCTTTGGTCAATACTGCATCTCGTCACATGTGAGAGGCAAGGCTTTTGCAGCAGGAGTATCAGCCCGCAAACTAAAAACTCATTCACGCAGATTACCCTGAAGGGAAGTGGTGGGCCGTCGAGTGCTCGTGGCCGGTGCCGGGATGATTCCGTTCGCCGGGCCGGCCAGGAGCGACACGCGCCACGTCACGGGCGAGCGCGCGCCACACGCCGCCCTCGGCGCCGCCGGGACCGGCCGCGGCCCCGTCCAGCGGGCCCGCGCCGGCTGCGCCCACGGCGACTCCGCCAGCGGCCGGGGCCCGGGGGTCCGGCCTCCGCGCCGCCCCCTCGCCGGGCCACGCCGTCAACTCCCGCACCACCCCTGGGCGGTGGCCGAGCCGGCCGGGGGCGCGGGCGGCGGCGATGTCCCGAAACCGATCGGGATCAGCCGTCAGCGCATCGTGCCGCAGGGCGGTGCGGCATGACCGTCCACACGCGTTCCCGCGATGAAGCCCGTCCCGGGCCGGAGGCGATGAACGGCCGAGGCCCCCCTGGTAGGGTGCGCCGATGTCATCGATCAAGCAGTTCCAAGTCACCTTCGACTGCGCGGAACCCGAGCGTCTCGCTCGCTTCTGGTGCGAGGTGCTGGGGTACGTCGTATCGCCGGTGCCGGAGGGGTTCGACACATGGGACGACTACCACCGCTCGCTGCCGCCCGACCACGAGGTGAAGTGGTTCTCCTGCGTCGATCCCTCCGGTGCGGGCGCGCGGTTGCTCTTCCAGCGCGTTCCCGAGGGGAAGGTGGTCAAGAACCGGGTGCATCTCTGTGTGCGGGCCGGCACCGGGCTCGTGGGTGAGGAGCGCCTCGCCGCGCTCCGGGCCGAGTGCGCGCGGCTGGAGGCGCTCGGCGCGGTACATCACCGGACGCTGCTCGCCGATGGCACCTTCGAGTCGTGCATCGTGATGCAGGACATCGAGGGCAACGAGTTCTGCCTCGACTGAGCCGTCCTCCCCGCCGGCGCCGCGAGTCCGCCGGTGAGGATGAGCCCTCGTCGTTGTGCATCCCGCCGTGGCTGGGCAGGATTGACCGCACGGCGGGCGATGATGCCGGGCGCCACGCGGGTTGTCCGCCCCGACGGCTGAGGAGCGTCATGGACATTGGGGTGTTTCTCCCCATCGGCAACAACGGGTGGCTCATTTCGAAGAGTTCCCCGCAGTACATGCCGACCTTCGAACTGAACAAGGCCATCGTGCGGCGGGCCGAGGAGCACGGGCTGGACTTCGCGCTGTCGATGATCAAGCTGAGGGGGTTCGGCGGCGAGACGGAGTTCTGGGATCACTGCCTCGATTCGTTCACCCTCACGGCGGGCCTGGCCGCCGTGACCGAGCGGATCAGGCTGTACGCCTCCGTACCCATCCTCGCCCTGCCCCCGGCGATCGCCGCCCGGATGGCGGTGACCATCGACTCGATCGCACCCGGCCGGTCCGGGGTCAACATCGTCAGCGGCTGGGCGCCCGCCGAGTACGCCCAGATGGGTCTCTGGCCCGGGGACGAACACTTCGCCAACCGCTACGCCCGGGCCGCTGAGTACGTCACAGTGCTGCGCCAGTTGTGGAGCGAGGGCACCAGTGACTTCGCGGGCGAGTTCTACCGCATGGACGACTGCGTGCTGTCGCCGCGCCCGGCGAACGGCCACATCGACATCCTCGCCGCCGGGCAGAGCGGTACGGGAATGAGGTTCGCCGCCGAGTACGCCGATGGGAACTTCATCCTGGGCAGCGGGGTCAACACCCCGCTCGCCCTGTCCGAAGCGACCGCCGCGCTGGCCGGCCACGCGCGCGCGACCGGCCGCGACGTCGGGGCGTTCGCGCTGTTCATGGTCATCGCGGACGAGACCGACGGAGCCGCGCGGGCGAAGTGGAAGGACTATCACGACAACGCCGACCTCGCCGCCCTGGGGTATCTGACCGCGCAGACCGCGCAGGACAGGAACGCCGACGATTCCTCGACCGCGAGGACCGTGGCGCTGCCCGAGGGCGCCGTGAACCTCAACATGGGAACGCTCGTCGGGTCCTACGAGACGGTGGCGCGGATGCTCGACCAGCTCAGTGAGGTCGAAGGTGTCAGGGGGATCATTCTGGTCTTCGATGAATTCCTCGAAGGCGTGGAGAACTTCGGCACCCGCGTTCAGCCGCTCATGAGGTCCCGCGCCTCCGTACCGGGGGCATCCTGAGGAGCGGGGGGCGCGCGGCGGCGGGGACGGCCGCCACCGCTCGGGGAGTGGGTCGCGTCCGGGTGGCGCTCGACCGTCAACGCGCGGCCCGCGCCGAGCACCTGGTGGTAGACGTCCTCCGTCTCGGCGGTGTCGACGCTGACGTCATGGCCCGCGAGGACCAGCAGCACCGGTACGCCGCGCAGGGCACGGGGGTCCCGTGTGGCGTCCGCGGTGTGGTTCCGGGAGAGGAAGCCCCAGCGGCCGGCGGTCATGCCGTCGGCGTCGCCGCCCGCCTCCCCGACGTACTCCTCGACGGTCGCGCGGCGTGCCGGCAGCCGGCGGATACTGTCGCTCCTGGCCACCTCCGCCGTGACGCGGGCCGCTGACGCGCCGTCGGTCCGCGGTTCGGCGACCGCTACCACCTCCTCAGCCGCGTCGCCCGGCCCCGCCTCGCCCGCCTCACCGGCCCCGCCGGACTCTCCCCGTCCGAACGGCTCACCATCGCCGTCGAGCCGGCCGCCGAACTCACCCGAGCGATGGAGCCCGACCCGCTGCCGCCGCCCCGGCTCCTGCCCCGGCCCTGGCCCCCGGCACCCAGGCCCGGGAACTCGTCGCCCGGTGCTGGGCCGCCCTGTACGCACACGACGGGGACGAGCCACGCCCGGCCCTCTTCCGCCTCTGCGCCGGCATCACCCGGGAGGCGGCGGACCGGGCCGCGGGCTGAGAACGGTCCGGACGGCGCGGGTCACTCCCGGTGGGCGCGGGCCGCCCCGGCAGCGGAACGCGCTCGCGCGCGGCTCGCGCCCGACCGGCCTGCCGACCCTGCCGGGCCGACCGGTGCCGGTGCCGGTGCCGGTGCCGGGCTCCGGAGGAGAGAGCGGGGGCTGATGGCACCGGTCAGGGGAAGACCGGCCATGGATTCCGGAACGGCGCGGTGTACGGGGCGGGGTTGAGGACGGCTTCCTCGGCCTCGGTGGCGATGCCGCACTGGTTGTCCCTGTCCCGGGACATGAGGGCGAAGCCCTCCTCTCCCCAGCGGGCGCCGTAGTCGTTCTTGACGATCCAGTACTCCACCCCCGCCGGGGTGGTGCCGTAGCCGACCACGGCGATGGAGTGATCGGGCCGGGCCGACGAGCACAGCGGCTCGTCGTACACACCGGCGGAGTAGAGGGCGAAGCTCACCTGCGAGGTGTCGATCCTCGCGCGAACCGGACCCCGGGCCACGGCCGCCCGCAGCGCGTCCTCGTCCCCGGAGGCCACCGGTACCCACCGCTGGAACGCCTCCACCGGGAACTCCGAGGTCCCGGGCGGGCGGGGCTCGCCGCACAGGCGCGGGAAGACGTCCTCGCCGGACGCGTCGGTGATCACCGGGGTGAACGAGGTCAGCCGCCGGCGGCTCTGGACCACCCAGGCCCCCTCCAGCACAGCGGCGGTGGCGTACGCCCGGCCGGCGATCTCGTCGCACTGCCCCTTGTCCTGAACCGGTGTCACCGCGTGGCCGCTCCGCCAGTCGACCGCGGCGGGCAAGGGCTCCGGTGAGGTGCCGCTGTCGCCGGCCTGCCGGGTGGCGCTGATGGTGGAGACGGCGGGGACGGGAAGGGCGGGGGTGACGGCCGGCCCGCCGGACAGGGCGAGCAGCGCCGTACCCGCGAGCACGGCGGCGCGCGCACGGCCGCCGACCGTCATCGGGGGACCACTGGGGTGACGCCGGGCCATGGCTCCTCCAAGCTGTACGGCGACCAGGCGCACATCCGCGCCGGCGGGCACGGAACGCGGCGGAGCGTCAGCCCTCGACGGTCCGTCGCGGCAGCGCGCGGTCGTTCCCACGGGATGTTCGCAGGCCGGTGTTCTCCTCCACACCGAACACCGGTGTCTTTCACCGGAATGAGCCATCCATCGGCGCGCTCACGGGCCTCGGCCGGTCCGTTGTGCCTCCGGCGGAGGGGGTCGGTCACGCCTCGCCGACCCGGACACCGGGACACCAGCCGGTGGCGGTACGGGGGAGCGCCCGGGAACCGCGAGCGGGCGGCCGCGCGGCGGACGGCTCCGGCCGGACCCCGGCCGCCCGACCCGTCGCCGGGCCCGCTCCGCCTTCCCCACCCGGGCCGCGGCCCTCGGCGGGGACACCCCCACCGCCCGTATCGCACACGGCCCTCGCGGCGACGCCGGGACCGGAGGCCGGGACCGAACGTCGCACACCGCCTCGACAGCCGTGCGGGAAAGGCCGTTCCCACCGCGCACCTCCGGGACGGACGGCTTGGCTTGAAGATGCGCGTTTCCCGGATGCCGATCAGGTCTCTGAACATATGAATATGCCAGTGGCTTGGATCTGTCGCGATGCCCGCGTCTGGCTTGATTCCCCGCACGCGCGGGAGCGGTCGTCGGGCGGAAATGCCATTCGATCTTTCGGGAGTGCGATAACGAGCACGTGACGGCATCCGTCGAAGTCCCTTCGGCGAGATATCCGTAAACGTGTTCGGCTGTCGAAAGTGCGCGTGGAGGGTGTCAACAGGGCGCCGGTGGCGCGATCGGTGCGTGCCGCCCGTAGGCCGAGATCACGCGGTCCGGTGGTCCGCGTGAGCCGGCGGGGCGCCTGTTCCCGGCCGTGCGGCCGTCGCTGTTCGCGGGGGTCGGCGGGGCCATGCGCCCCGCCGGGTCGCTCCTCTTCGGAGCATCAAGATCCAGATTCCTCCGGTGCCCGCTATCGGCTATCGGCCCCAGGTCACCAGGCACTTCTTCGCCAAGGAACCTTCCGTTGTCGCCGATCGGTGAAACCGGTCCCCAAGCTTGAGCACAAATTAATCACATACTCTCTTCATACCGGCCCCGATGGTCTAGATTGACCGTGCTTCAGCTGTTCGGGCGCGAGGCGAACATCAAATGATCTATAGGTCCGGCGCTGCGGACATTCAGCAGTCGCATCCCCGGCACCAGATGTGGTGGTGATCAATTCTTGGGGCCCGCGAGGGGGCCTCGGGTGCGGGGGCATCCGGGGAATCGGCGGGTTCCCGCGCGTCCGGAGAGCCGGCAGGACAGGCGGCTCCGCTGTCGCCGGGGTGGGCTGATCATCCATGACTCGAACAGCCCGGATGCCGTGCGCGGGAGGCGGGGGCCTCCCGGGGGAGTAACAGCGTGGTGCGGGGGGCGGGGGCCTCCCGTGGGGGAGGGGAACTGTGGTGGGCGAACACGTTGAACCGCTGGGAACCTGGGGGGTTCTGTGCAGCAGGGGGAGTTAGTCAACCCGTTTCCGTCGGCGCGTGGGCGCCTGGCGAACGGGGCAATCAGCCGGCCTGTGATCGACTGGGAAGAGCGGTACCGCCGTACCGTCATCACCAGCGACACCGTGGCCACCGCCGTCGTCGTCGCGGCGATCGGCAACTTCTTCGGGGCCCGGGACGCGGCCAACTGGCATGAGAAGTGGGGCATTCTCGCCTTCGGCACCGAGCTTCTGGTGCTGGGAGCGCTCGCGGTGAGCCGGTCGTGGGCGCCGGCCGTGCTCGGCCAGGGCGCCGAGGAGTTCCGGCGGCTCGGACGTTCCCTGTTCACGGCGGCCGTCGTCCTGGCGCTCGGCGGTATCGCCCTCACCTCGCAGAACATCAAGCTCTGGATCTTCGTCGCGATCCCCGCGATCGCGCTTCTCACCATGACCGCGCGGTATCTGCTCCGCCTCCGGCTGCACCGGCACCGGAAGGAGGGACGGTGCCTGCGACCGGTGCTCGCCGCCGGGAGCCCGGCGACCGTGCGCGATCTCATCAGCCGGGCCCGCAGGTTCCCGCACCTCGGCTGGCGGGTGGACGGGGTGTGCACCACGGACGGCCTCGGGCCCGACGGCGACCAACTGGACGGAGTGCCGGTGGTCGGCCGGCTGGCGGACGTCGCCAACCACGTCCGCCGCGACGGCTACCGTGTCGTCGCGGTCACGCCCGATCCGCACTGGTCACCGGAGCGTTTGCAGCGCCTCGCCTGGAACCTCGAAGGCAGCGACGCCGAGATGGTGGTGGCCCCCGTGCTGATGGAGGTGGCCGGCCCGAGGCTGCACGTCGACGCGGTGCTCGGGATTCCCCTGCTGCGGGTCAGCATGCCGACCTTCACCGGAGGCAGCCGCGCGGTCAAGGAGGTCGTCGACCGGATGGGCGCGGCGGTCCTGCTGATGCTGTTCGCGCCGCTGATGCTGGTGGTCGGGCTGCTCGTCCTGGCGGACAGCCGGGGCGGGGCCTTCTACCGCCAGCGCAGGGTCGGCAAGGGCGGCCGCGAGTTCATCATCCTCAAGTTCCGCACCATGGTCGCCGGGGCCGACGGGGTACGGGCCGAGCTGGCCGACCGCAACGAGGGCGCCGGCCCGCTGTTCAAGCTCCGCCGGGACCCCCGGGTGACCCGGGTGGGAGCGGTGCTGCGCCGGTACTCGATCGACGAGCTGCCGCAGCTCTTCAACGTACTCACCGGATCGATGTCGCTCGTCGGCCCGCGCCCGCCGCTGCCGGAGGAGTCCGCCGCGTACGCCCCGGACATCCGCCGGCGGCTGCTGGTCAAGCCGGGGCTCACCGGGCTGTGGCAGATCAGCGGGCGCAGCGACCTGCCGTGGGAGGAGGCCGTCCGGCTGGACCTGCGGTACGTGGAGGACTGGTCGCTCGCCCTGGACA
This sequence comes from Streptomyces sp. NPDC001889, assembly GCF_053594535.1. NCBI lineage: Bacteria > Bacillati > Actinomycetota > Actinomycetes > Kitasatosporales > Streptomycetaceae > Streptomyces > Streptomyces sp. NPDC001889. The sequence continues at coordinate 295,393 of NZ_JBSFER010000006.1, read as the reverse complement.
CGGTGATTCTGTGGAAGACGCTGCGCGCGGTGCTCTATGGGCAGGGGGCCTACTGATGCGTGCGACACGTCGTCGGGCCGGCGCAGGGACCGCAGGCCGGAAGGGCCTGCCTGGGGTGAGGGACGGGTCATGAGGGTCAGCGTTTTCGGGCTCGGCTATGTGGGCTGTGTGTCGGCCGCGTGCCTGGCCGGCATGGGGCACGAGGTCATCGGGGTGGATGTGAACCAGGTGAAGGTCGACCTGGTCAACGACGGCAGGGCACCGGTGGTCGAGGAACGGATCGGCGAACTCATCGCGGAGGCCGTGCGGACCGGGGCGTTGCGCGCCACCGGCGACGTCCGCGAGGCGATCATGGGCAGCGAGGTGTCGCTGATCTGTGTGGGCACACCCTCCGAGCCCAACGGCAGTCTGTGCACCACGTATCTGGAGCGGGTCACCGAGCAGATCGGCGCCGTGCTGGCCGAGCGGGACGGGCCGGACGCGCGGGACGGGAAAGGCGGGCCGGACGGGAAAGGCGGGCCGGACGGGCGGGACGGGCGGCACACCGTGGTGTTCCGGAGCACCATGCTCCCGGGCACCTGTCTGGACCTTCTGGTGCCGATCCTGGAGAAGTCCGTCGGCGGCACCGCCGGAGTGGACCTCGGGGTCGCGGTCAACCCGGAGTTCCTGCGCGAGGGCACGAGCGTCCGGGACTTCTTCGACCCGCCCAAGACCGTCATCGGCGAACTCGACCCGGCGAGCGGCGACGTGGTGGCGGCGCTCTACGACGGCCTGCCCGGCGAGGTGTTCCGGGTGCCGGTCCCGACGGCCGAGGCGATCAAGTACGCGGACAACGCGTTCCACGGTCTCAAGATCGGCTTCGCCAACGAGCTGGGCGCGGTGTGCCAGGCGCTCGGGGTGGACTCGCACCAGGTGATGGATGTCTTCCTGGCCGACCGCAAACTGAACATCAGCCCCGCCTATCTGCGGCCCGGCTTCGCCTTCGGCGGCTCCTGCCTCCCCAAGGATCTGCGCAGCCTGGTCCACGCCGCGCAGCGGGCCGATGTCTCGGTGCCCATCCTCGCCCATGTGCTGCCCTCCAACTCCGCGCATCTGCAACGCGCGGTGGAGATGGTCGAGCGCACCGGGAAACGCCGGGCGGGCCTGTTCGGGCTGTCCTTCAAACCCGGCACCGACGACCTCCGGGAGAGCCCGCTCGTCGAGCTGGCCGAGAGGCTCTTCGGCAAGGGGTACGACCTGCGGATCTACGACGCCAATGTGAGCCTCTCCCGGCTGCTCGGCGCCAACCGCGAGTACATCGAGACCCGGCTGCCGCACCTCGCGCAGCTCCTCGCGAACTCCGTCGCCGAAGTGCTGGAGCACGCCGAGGTCTGCCTGGTCGGGACCAGCGACCCGGACGTGCTGTCGGCGCTGCCCCACGGCGAGGGACCGGTGCTCATCGACCTCATCCGCCTTCCGGACGCCGAGGCGCGCCGGACCGAACCGGGGTACATGGGCCTTGCCTGGTGACACGGCGTTCGACGCGGGAGCCGGCGCCGGCCGGCCGGAGCGGCGCGCGCTGATCCTCGTGGAGAACCTGTCGGTGCCGTTCGACCGGCGGGTGTGGCAGGAGTGCAGGACGCTGCGGGACGCGGGCTGGGAGGTGCATGTCATCTGCCCCCGGGGGAGCAAGCGGGACACCGAGCCGGAGGCGCTGATCGACGGGGTGCGCATCCACCGCTACCCGCTGCGCGCGGCCACCGGAGGACCCGCCGGCTATCTGCGGGAGTACGGCTCGGCGCTGTGGCACACGGCCCGGCTGGCCCGCAGGGTCGGCCCGGTCGATGTGGTCCACGCCTGCAACCCGCCCGACCTGCTCTTCCTGCCCGCGCTCTGGCTGAAGCGGCGCGGCGCGCGGTTCGTCTTCGACCAGCACGACCTGGTGCCCGAGCTGTATCTCTCCCGGTTCGACCGGGGCGAGGACCTGCTCCACCGCGCCGTGTGCGCGCTGGAACGGCTGACCTACCGGGCCGCGGATGTGGTGCTCGCCACCAACGAGAGCTACCGGGACGTCGCGATCCGCCGTGGCGGCCGGCGCCCGGAGGATGTGTTCGTGGTGCGCAGCGCGCCCGAGACCGACCGGTTCCAGCCGGTACCGCCCGAGCCGGAACTGAAGCGCGGCAAGCCCCATCTGCTCTGCTACCTCGGTGTCATGGGCCCCCAGGACGGCGTCGACTACGCCCTGCGGGCGCTCGCGACGCTCCGGGACGAACTGGGGCGCACCGACTGGCACGCCGTGTTCGTGGGCGCGGGCGACGCCTTCGACGCGATGGTGGAGCTGTCCGAGCGGCTCGGCCTCTCCGGGCAGGTGCGGTTCACCGGCCGCGTCCCGGACGCCGACCTGGTGCGCTATCTCTCCACCGCGGACGTGTGCCTCTCTCCCGATCCGCGCAATCCGCTCAACGACGTGTCGACGATGAACAAGGTCCTGGAGTACATGGCGATGGGCCGGCCGATCGTCTCCTTCGACCTGCGGGAGGCGCGGGTCTCCGCCGGTGACGCCGCCGTCTACGCGCCCGCCAACGACGAGGCCGCCTTCGCCGGGCTCATCGCCCTGCTGCTGGACGACCCCGGGAAGCGGGCCCGGATGGGCGCGATCGGCCAGGAGCGGATCAGCGGAAGTCTCTCCTGGCGGAACTCGCAGGCATCGCTGCTCGCCGCCTACGCCGCCGCCTGCCGCGACCGCGCCCCGGTGCCGGGGGACGGCCGGGTCCGGACCGGGAAGAGGCCGCGTCGTTGAGTGATGACACGATACGCCTGGTCACGATCGGGCGGATTCTCCGTCGGCGCCGGAGGCTGCTCACCGTACTCGCCGTGGTGGGCGCGCTCGTCGGCTACGGCACCTCGGCGCTCTTCCCGCCGCGTTACACGGCGTCGGCGTCGGTGCTGCTGCCGGGGCAGTGGGAGGAGCGCGAGCTGCTGACCCAGGCGCACATCGCGACCAGTTCGGCGGTGGTCGACCGCGCGGCCGGCGCGCTCGGCTGGACGGGCGTCAGCTCCGGCGAGCTGAGGGAGCGGGTCGCCGCCGAGGCCGCCGACGGGAACATCATCAAGATCTCCGGCACGGCCGAGACCCCGGAGCGGGCGCAGCAGCTCTCCGACCGGGTGGCCCGGGAACTCGTCGCCTTCGCCGCGCGGATCGCGGGCGAGGGAGACGACCCCGAGGCGGCCACGGGGCCCGAGGCGCTGCGGCAGAAGGTGGCGCAGACCAACCGCCGTATCACCGACCTCGCCAACGCGGCCGATCCGGGGCGGACCGTGGAGAGCGTGCAGGCCCGCACCGCGCTCGCCAAGCTCCGCACCGCCCTGGAGGAGGCGATGAGGAAGCTGGACCAGGCCGACCCGGCGGCCGGCGGGGCCGGCATGGTCGTCATGGGACCCGCCGTCCGGCCGACCGCCGAGGCGCCCCCGACGAGGGCGCAGTTCATCGCCGGCGGAGCGCTGCTGTTCTTCCTGGCCGCGGTCATCGGCCATCTCGCCGCCCAGCGGATGAGCCGCCGGCTGCGGACCGAACCGGAGATCGCCGCGGCGCTGGGCTCGGCGCTGCTGGGCACCGTCGACGTGCCGGACGACGGGCCCGCGCGCCGGCCGGGGGACCGCGGCGCGCCGGCCCGGCTGCGCCGGCTGCTGGGTGCCGACACCCGCTGGGACACACCGGCACCGAGGGCCTCCGCCGACGAGGCCGGCCGGCAGATCCGCTACCGGCGGGTGTGCGCTCGCCTCCGGGACCGGCTGCCGGCCCCCCGGCGGCTGCTGGTCGTCGTACCCGACGGCGACGAGATCGGCCGCCGGGCCGCCGGGAAGCTCGTCGACGCGGCCGGGAGCGATCCCTCGCCCGCCTCACCGGGCGGCGGACACCCCGCGCTGCGGCTGGTGGAGGTCTCGGTGTCCCGGCCGATGGTGCCGGACCGCGACACCGAGTCCGGTGCCGTCGTCGTGCTCAGCGCGGGCAACTGGACCGCGGGGGAGCTGACCGGCATCGCCGAGGCGTGCGCGGACGGCGGGCACGAGGTCGTCGGCGTCGTCCTCGCCGGCGCGGTCCGGCCCCTCCCGGCGCGGTCCTCGGGCCGCCCCGGGGCCGGAGCAACTCCGGAACCCGCGGTTCCCGGTCACGCGGCGGGAGAGCCGGGGTGACGACGAGCACGACGTCGGAGCCGTCGCCGGCCGCTCCGCTGCTGGACCTCCAGTCGCTGGTGGTGGCGGTGCGCCGACGCCGCCGGCTCTGGTACTCCCTGGCCCTGCTGGGGCTGCTGGCCGGCGCGGCGCTGGCGGTGCTGCTGCGCCCGCCGCCCACCGCGGTGACCAAGGTGCTGGTCGTGCACCAGGAGGACCAGCCGAACGACACCGGAACGCTGATCCGCACCGACGCGGCGCTGCTGGGCACCACCAGGATCGCCGGTCAGGCGCTCAAGGCCCTCAAGTCGGCCGAGGACCCGCAGGACTTCACGGCGGAGTACCGGGGCACCGGTCTGACCAACAACCTGCTCCGGATCGAGGTGACGGGTGACAGCGACGCCCAGGCGGTGGCCCGGGCGAAGGCCCTGGCCGACGCGTTCGTCGCGGACCATGTGAGGCGGATGTGGGAAGCCGCGAAGGCCGAGTCGAAGGCCCTGCTCGACCAGCGCGACCGCATGAGGGACGAGCTGGCCCGGGTCAACCAGGCGATCGGGGACCGATCGCCCTCCGGTGACGACCCGAAGGCGTCGGCGAGCGTCGAGTCGCTCTTCGCCCGCCGGGCCGAACTCAACTCGCGGATCGCCGACTTCGACCAGCGCGCCGCCGAGGCCCGCACCGGCACCCCCCGGGTCATCGCCGGTACGCAGATCGTGGACGCCCCGCGCCTGGTGCGGCACTCCCTGCCCCGGACCGCCGTCACCAACGCCGCGATCGGGCTCGTCCTCGGGCTCGTCCTCGGGCTCGCGCTGGCCGCCGTCGGCACGGTGGTGGCGGACCGCCCCGTGCTGCGCCGGGAGATCGCGGCGAACCTGGGCGCGTCGGTCGTCGCGGAGCGGCGCCGTGTGCCCCGCCGCCCGGTCCTGCCCTGGCGGCGCCGGCGGACCCGGGTGGCCCACGAACGGCTCACCGCGACCCTGGCCCGCACCGTGCGCGGCTCGGCCGAACCGGTGTCGCTGCTGGAACTGGGGTGCGCGCGCACCACGAGCGCGCTGGCGCTGGATGTCGCCGGGGCGCTGGCGGCGGAGGGGCCGGTGGCCGTCATCGACGGTCTGCCCGGCGCGGAACCCGCCCTCGGCCGCCGGACACCGGAGGGCGTGACCGTGGTCGGCGGCGAGCGGGCCCATGCCGTGCCGCGGGGGACGCGCGGGATCGGCGTCGGCTCGGTCGCGCCCGGCACGGCGTGGACCGACCTCCGGTACCTCGGCGCCCGGACCGTGCTCGTCGTGCGGGCCGGGCACGGCAGCGCCGCCTGGCTGCACACCGTGGCGCGCCAGCTCGCCGACCAGCGCATCCCGGTGATCGGTGTGGTGCTGATCGACCCCGACCCCCGGGACCGGACCGACGGCACGCTGTGGGACGCGCCGTACACCGCGCCGCGCGGCCCCGACGAGCCGACGGCCCCCCGGAACGGAACGGGGCAGCCGCGGACGGAGCGGTGGCCCCGGCGGAACGGCACGGGACAGCCGAGGGCGGAGCGGCCGTCGATGCCGGCCGCCCGGGTCCCGGACAGCGGCAGCGACCAGGAGGCGCGGTAGAACATGTGTGGCATCGCAGGTACGTACCGCTGGCCGGACGGGAAGGCCGTCACCGACCGGCTCACCGAGGTCCTCGCCCACCGGGGTCCGGACGGGTCGGGCCGGTACGGCCACACCGTCGGCGACGGCGAAGTGCACCTCGGGCACCGCCGGCTGGCCATCATCGACCTCTCCGGGACCGGCGCCCAGCCGATGGTCTCGGGCGGCCTCGCCCTCACCTACAACGGCGAGCTGTACAACGCGCCCGAGCTCCGCGCGGAGCTGGCGGGGGCCGGGGCGCGCTTTCGCGGGACCTCCGACACCGAGGTGGTGCTGGAGGCCTGGCGGCGCTGGGGCACGGACTGCCTGCCCCGGCTGCGCGGCATGTTCGCGCTCGCGGTCTTCGACGAGCGCACCGGTGACCTGGTGCTCGCCCGCGACCAGCTCGGCGTCAAACCGCTGTTCCTGCTCCGGCGCGGCACGGGCCTGATGTTCGCCTCCGAACTCAAGGCGCTGGCGGCCGTGACCGGCGGCTCGCTGGAGGTGGACCACGCGGCGCTGGTGGCCTCACTCCTCTACTACTGGGTGCCGGACTCGCGCTGCGCGTACCGCGAGGCGGAGAAGCTGCCGCCGGGGAGCTGGCTGCGCTGCCGGCCCGACGGCCGGGTGGAGCGCGGCCGGTTCTGGAACCTCCGGGACATCGCGACCGAGGGCCGGGAGCGGGCCCGCGCGGGCGAGCGGCCGGACCTGGCCGCCGTCGTCGAGGAGTCGACCCGGCGGCATCTGCTCTCCGACGTACCGGTGGCGACCTTCCTCTCCGGCGGTCTCGACTCCAGCTATCTGACCGCGCTGGCGGCCCGCCACCGGCCCGGGATCTCCGCCTACACGATCGGCTTCCGCGCCGAGGACACCCGGTTCGAGGCGATGCCGGACGATCTGCGCCACGCCCGGCGGGTGGCCGAGCGGTTCGGCGTCGATCTGCACGAGATCGAGATCGCGCCGAGGGTGACCGACCTGCTGCCGCGGATGACCTACCACCTGGACGAGCCGATCGGCGACCCCGCCGCGATCAACACCTTCCTCATCTGCTCGGCCGCCAGGGAGGCCGGGGTCAAGGTGATGCTCTCGGGGATGGGCGCCGACGAGCTGTTCGCCGGATACCGCAAGCATCTGGCCAACCTTCTCGCACTGCGCTACCAGCGCGTCCCGCGGCCCCTGCGGCGCGGCCTGTCCGGGGCCGTGGACCGGCTGCCGGTCGCCACCTCCCGCCGGGGGTACCGGTCGGTGCGCTTCGCCAAGCGGTTCCTCTCCTTCGCCGATCTGCCGGAGGAGACCGCCTTCCGGCGCAGCTACACCATGTACGACCGGGAGGAGCTGCTCGGCCTGGTCAGCCCGGACCTGGCCGGGACGGTCGACGACGTACTGGACGAGCACGCGGAGATCTACCGGGACAACGACCTCGACGACTTCGTGAACCGCATGTGCCTGACCGACTCCCGGATGTTCCTGCCGGGCCTCAACCTCGCCTACACGGACCGGTCGAGCATGGCCGCCTCGACCGAGGTGCGGGTGCCGTACGTGGACGTCGAGGTGGTCCGGGCGGCGTTCGCCTTCCCCGGCAACCGCAAGATCGCCGGGCGGGAGAGCAAGGCCGTCCTCAAGGAGGCGGCCGCCTCGGTCCTGCCCCGGGAGATCGTGTACCGGCCCAAGGGCCTGTTCAGCGCTCCGCTGCGCGCCTGGATGAGCCGGGATCTGGCACCGCTGGTGCGCGAGGTGGTCCATGACGGTCTGCTCGTCAACTCCGGTTTCCTGAACCGCGACGCGCTGGCGCGGCTGGTCGCCGAGGACGCCGCCGGACAGCGGGACTACTCCAAACATCTCTGGCATGTGCTGACCCTTGAGTACTGGTATCGCGACGCGACCTCCGGCTCCGGCCGGAGCCGGACGGCGTGACGGTGTGGAGACAAGAGGAGCTCGGGTGAAACAGGTTGTGCAGAACTACAGGAGCGGCGAGCTGGCGCTGCTCGACGTGCCGGTGCCGGGGTGCAAGCCGGGCGGTGTGCTGGTCCGGAGCGCCTACTCGCTGATCTCCACCGGGACCGAGCTGATGAAGGTGTCCGAGGCCGGCATGTCGATGCTGGGCAAGGCCCGCTCCCGGCCGGACCAGGTGGCCAAGGTGATGCAGAGCGTGGCCACCCAGGGAGTGCCCGCCACCTACCGCAAGGTCATGGGCAAACTGGACTCGTACACACCGCTGGGCTACTCGCTGTGCGGGGTGGTCGAGCAGGTCGGCGCCGGGATCGACGAGGTGAAGGTCGGCGACCTCGTGGCCTGCGCCGGCAATGAGCACGCGCTGCACGCCGAGCTGAACTGGGTGCCGAAGAACCTCTGCGCCCCGGTGCCGGACGGCCTCGCCCCCCGGCACGCCGCCTTCGGCACCGTCGGGTCGATCGCCCTCCAGGGCGTCCGCAGGGGCGAGCCGCAGCTCGGCGATGTGGCGCTGGTGATCGGCCTCGGGCTGATCGGGCAGCTGGTGGTCCAGTTGCTGGCCGCCTCGGGGGTCCGCGTCGTCGGCGTCGACCCCGACCCGGTCCGCTGCGAGCTGGCCGAGCGGCTGGGCGCCGCGGCCTGCGGCGACCCCGCGTCCGCGTCCGTGGAGTCCGCCGTCGCCGAACTCACCGGCGGTCACGGCGTGGACCAGGTGTATCTCGCCGCCGGCGGCGCCGACAACCAGCCGGTCGAGCTGGCCGCCCGGCTGAGCCGGGACCGGGGCCGGGTCGTCGACATCGGCAAGTGCCGTCTGGACCTGCCGTGGAACGCGTACTACGAGAAGGAGCTGGACGTCCGGTTCTCCCGCTCCTACGGCCCCGGGCGCTACGACCCGGAGTACGAGATCGAGGGGCGGGACTACCCGATCGGCTATGTGCGCTGGACCGAGCGCCGCAACCTGGCCTGCTTCCTCGATCTCCTGGCCCGGGGCCGTGTCGACGTGGAGCCGCTGGTCTCCCACATCGCCGACTTCGGCGACGCCGTCGAGACCTACCAGCGGCTGAAGGACGGCGATCTGAAGGCTGTGGCCGTGCTGTTCCGCTACCCCGGCCCCACCGGCGCCACCGACGGGACCGGGACCCCGGAGGTGGCCGTGCCCGAGGTGCGGCGCGGCGGCGGAGCGCCCGCCCCGGTCCGGCCCGCCGGGACGCCCGTGCGGCTGGGGTTCATCGGCGCGGGGAACTACGCGACATCCATGCTGCTGCCGCACCTGGCCCGGCGCGACGGCGTCGAACTGGCGACGGTCGTCACCACCACGGCGCTGTCCGGCGTCAACGCGCGCCGGAAGTTCGGCTTCGCCGAGGCGACCACCGATCTCGACGCCGTGCTAGGCGACCCGTCCATCGACGCGCTCTTCGTGGTCACCCGGCACAGCTCGCACGCCGAACTGACCCGCAGGGCGCTGCTGGCGGGCAAGGCGGTGTTCGTGGAGAAGCCGCTGGCGCTCACCGAGGACGAGCTGGCCGGTGTGCTCGCGGCGGTGGAGGAGTCCGGCAACGACCGGCTCCAGGTGGGCTTCAACCGCCGGTTCGCGCCGCTGCTGCGGGAGGCCCGCGAGCGGTTCGGCCCCCGGACCGGTCCGGCGAGCGTCCGCTACCTCGTCAACGCGGGCCGGCTGGAGCACGGCAGCTGGTACCTCCGGCAGGACACCGAGGGCTCGCGGTTCGCCGGCGAGGGCGGCCACTTCATCGACACGGTGAGCTGGCTGCTCGGCGCCGACCCGCTCACGCTGTACGCGGTCGCCACGCCCGGCGGCGAGGACCTCCAGGTCGTGCTGGGCTACCCGGGCGGCTCCACCGCCACCATCAGCTATGTCACCACCGGCTCGACGGGCTTCCCCAAGGAGACCCTGGACCTGATCGCGGACGGCGGGGTGCTGCGGCTGGACGACTTCGTCCGCGCCTCGGTGCACGGCCGCAAGCGGTGGACCGGCCCGAGGCTGTCCCAGACCCGTGACAAGGGCCAGCGCGCCGAACTGGACGCGTTCCTGCGGGCCGTGCGGACCGGCGGGCCGATGCCGGTGCCGCTGGAGTCGCTGGTCGCCACCACGGCGGCCACCCTCGCCGTCCGGACCGGCCTCGCGAGCGGCGCGCCGGTGACCCTGACGAGGGCGCGATGACCCCAAGCGCGCCCCTGGGCTGGTATCTGCGGCGGCTGTCCCGGATGGGACCCCGTGAGGTCGGCGGCCGGGTGGGCGACGCGGTGCGCCGGAGGCGGTGGCGGTCGGCGCCGCCGCACAGCCCGAGCGTGACCGGCGCCCGGTTCACCGCCGTACTGCCCCCGGGGACGGTCGACACCGTGCCGGCGGAGGCCGTGAAGCGCCTGGTCGCCGAGGCGGACCGGCTGATGGCCGGGCACGCCCGGTACTTCGGCGTGGACCGCGACGACCTCGCCGACCCGGACTGGTCGTACGACCCGAAGACCGGGCGCCGGGCTCCGGCGGGGTACGCCTTCGACGTGCCGTACCGGAGCGAGGACGCGTCCGGGGACATCAAGCAGATCTGGGAGCTGTCCCGGCACCAGTACCTCACCGTCCTCGCCGCCGCCTACGCGGTGACCGGGAACGAGCGGTACGCCGAGCGGGTGGCCGAGCACCTGCGGTCGTGGTGGACGGCCAACCCGCCGCTGCGCGCCGCGCACTGGATCAGCGGTATCGAGCTGGGCATCCGGCTGCTCTCCTGGGTGTGGCTCCGCCGGCTGCTCGACGGCTGGCCCGGCGCGGCCGGGCTGTTCGAGGAGAACCCGGTGGCCCTCCACCAGATCTGGCACCACCAGCGCTGGCTGGCCGCCTTCCCCAGCCGGGGGTCGTCGGCGAACAACCACGTCATCGCCGAGGCCGCCGGACAGCTCGCCGCGGCCTGCGCGTTCGGGTGGTTCCCCTCGTCGGAGCGCTGGCGCGCCGGGGCGCTGCGCTCCCTGGAGCGGCATCTGCGGAGCAACACCTTCGACTCCGGCCTCAACCGCGAACTGGCCACCGAGTACCACGGGCTCGTGCTGGAGCTGGGCCTGGCCGCGCTGGCCGAGGCGGACACCGCCGGTGTGCCGGTCCCCGCGCCGGTCCGTCTTGTGCTGCTGCGCATGACCGACGCGCTCGCGGCCGTCGTGGACAGCGGGCTGCGCCCGCCGCGCCAGGGGGACGCGGACGACGGGCACGGTCTGGTCGTGGACGGCGCCGGCACCGACCGCTGGGCCTCGCTGCTGGCCACCGGGGACGCCGTGTTCGGCCGGCTCGCCTGGTGGCCGGAGGTCACCGGCACCGATGTGCGCACCCCGCTGCTGGCCGCGCTCATCCGGCCCGGGGGGCCGGCCGCGCCCCGCCCGGCGAGCCGGCCGGCCCACTTCGCCGACGCGGGGCTCACCGTCCTGCGCGGCCCGGACGGCATCTGGTGCCGCTGCGACGGCGGTCCGCACGGCTTCCTCTCCATCGCCGCCCACGCCCACGCGGACGCGCTCTCCGTGGAGGTCCGGCACGACGGCGTCGAGGTGCTCGCCGACCCGGGGACGTACTGCTACCACGGCCAGCCCGAGTGGCGGCGGTACTTCCGGTCGACCCTCGGCCACAACACCCTCCAGCTCGACGGCGCCGACCAGTCCGTCTCCGGCGGCCCGTTCCTGTGGACCCGGCAGGCCCGGAGCCGCGTCCTGGCCGCGGACACCTCCGACGGGAGCGTGGCCCGCTGGTGCGCCGAGCACCACGGATACCGGCGCACCGTGCACCGCCGCCGGGTGGAGCTGACCGGGGCGACCCGGGAGCTGCGCGTGGTCGACGAGGTGCGCGGCCCGCGCCGGGCGGCGCGGCTGGCCTTCCACCTCGGGCCGGCGATCACCGCGGATCTGGTGGGGAGCCGGGCACGGCTCACCTGGACCCGGGACGGCGAGGACCGCTCGGCGGTGCTCGACCTGCCCGGGCGGCTGAGCTGGCGGGCCCACCGGGGCGAGACCGATCCGCCGCTCGGCTGGTACTCCGCCGGCTTCGGGCGCAAGGAACCCACCACCACGCTCGTCGGCACCGGCTCCGCCGGCGGCGGCGCGCAGCCGGCGGAGTTCACCACCGTACTCAGGTTCCGCGGCTAGGGAGGACGCGTGGCGATCAAGTGGCGGAACTGGGCGGTGCCGGTGGCGGCGCCGGCCCTGCTGGCGACCGGCTGTGTGGGCCCGCAGGGCGCCCCGGCCGACTCGGCCGCCGCGCCGGCCGCGGCCCGGCCCGCGGCCCGGGTCTGCGCCACGCCGGCGGCCGGTCCCGCGAGGGCACCGGCGGGCGCGGTGACGGTCGACCCCTCGGTCGTCGGCGACCTGGCCGCGAAGACCCTCGGCAGCTCCCCGGGGACCACGTTCTGGCTCCGGCCGGGCCGGCACCGGCTCGAACCCGGCCGCTACTCCCAGGTCGTCCCCAAGAAGGGGAACCGCTACCTCGGCGCGCCGGGCGCGGTGCTCGACGGCCGGAGGACCAACCAGTACGCGTTCGGCGGCACCGCCCGCGATGTCACCATCCGCCATCTGACCGTGCAGGGCTTCGTCGCGCCCCAGAACGAGGGTGTGGTCAACCACGACTCGGCCGACGGCTGGGTGATCGAGCACGCGACCATCCAGCACAACTCCGGAGCCGGGCTGATGGCCGGTGCCGGTCAGCGGGTCCGCGCCAGCTGTCTGCGCGGCAACGGCCAGTACGGCATGAACGCCTACAAGGCGGGCGGCCGGATCAGCGGTCTGCTGGTCGAGGGCAACGAGATCGCCGGCAACAACACCGACGACTGGGAGCGGCGGCGGCCGGGCTGCGGCTGCACCGGAGGCGTCAAGTTCTGGGCCGTCGACGGCGCCGACGTACGCGGCAACTGGGTGCACGACAACCGGGGGCCCGGGCTGTGGGCGGACACCAACAACAACGACTTCCACATCGAGGGCAATGTGGTCGAGGCCAACGACGGCGCCGCGCTGATCTATGAGACCAGCTACAACGCGGTCATCCGGAACAACACGATCCGGAGGAACAACTGGGTCGAGGGCCGCCGCTACGCCGACCGGGGCGACACCTTCCCCTTCGGGACGATCTACCTCTCCGAGTCCGGCGGCGAACCACGGGTCCGGGCCCGCACGGACCGGATCGAGATCCACCGGAACCTGCTGGAGAACAACTGGTCCGGGATCACCCTGTGGGAGAACGCCGACCGGTTCTGCAACAGCCCGGCCAACACCTCGTCCGGCCACTGCACCCTGCTGGTGCGGGAGACCGGGCGCTGCGCGCGCCCGGCGATCGCGACCGCGCCGCTCCACGCCGACTGCCGGTGGAAGACCCAGCGGGTGGACATCCACCACAACCGCTTCGTGCTGGACACCTCCGTCGTCGGGTGCACCGTGAAGTGCGACCGCATGGCGGTGCTGGCCAACTACGGCACCTACCCCGACTGGTCCCCGTACCGGGGCGACCGGGTCGCCGAGGCGATCACCCTCCGGCAGCACAACCGCTGGCGCGACAACGTCTACCTCGGACCGTGGCAGTTCGTCGTCCACGACCCGAGCCGGGTGCTCGACTTCGTGCAGTGGCGGGGCGCCCCCTACGACCAGGACGCGGGCAGCACCCTCGACCCCCGGGCCGGTGGCTGAGATGGGCGGGGACCCGGGGCGCGGCGGGCCGCCCGGCGTACCGGACACGCGGACGGGGAACCGGCCCGCCGCCGCACCGCGCCCGGCCGCCGTGCCGAGGACCGTCGGAGTGGTCTGGGGGCTGCTGATCCTGAACACGCTCGGCTCCGCCGGCGCGAAGACCGTCATCCCGCTGCCCCGCTCCCTGATCCAGATGGTCACCATGGGCGCGCTGGTCGCCGCCTTCGCACTGGCGCTGGCGCTCAACCTCCGGCTGCGCGTCCGGGCCGGCTCCTTCCTCTTCCTGCTCACCCTCCTGCTGGTGCCGAGCGTGATCGCCAGCGGATCGCTGGAGTCCGGCCTCGGCGCGCTGTTCCGCTGTGCCCGGCTGGCGCTCTTCACCGGCGCGCTGTGGCTGCTCAGCCGCTGGTGGGACGGTGGCCTGACCTTCGTCCGGCACCACATCCGGATGTACTTCGCGGTGCTCGGGTCGGTGGTCGCCGGCGCGGCCGTCTCCCCGGCCGCCGCCATGCCCGAGCTCTACGGCGGGCGGCTGGTCGGCGCGCTCTGGCCGCTCACCCCACCGCAGATCGGACAGTACGCCGCGGTGATCATCGGCCTCACCGCGCTGCTCGTCCTGGGCCGCAGGACCGACCGGGCCGGCGCGGCGCTGATCATCGTGCCCTCACTCGTCCTGCTCGCCCTGACCCACACCCGGACCGCCACGCTCGGACTGCTCATCGGGCTGGCCCTGGCGATCGGCTCGCTCGTCCTGACCAGCGCCCCGGCCCGCCGGTTCTTCGCCTGGGCGGTGCTCTGCGCCGCGGTGGCCTCCCTGGTGTTCAGCTCCGCGCTCCAGGCCTGGTTCCTGCGCGGACAGAGCCAGGAGAACTTCTCCAACCTCACCGGCCGGGCCAAGGTCTGGGACGCCCTGCTGGCGGCCCCCCGGACGACCTCGGAGCACCTGTTCGGCGCGGGCCTGGGGGACAAGTCGTTCGGCGGGCTCCCGATCGACAACAGCTGGCTGGCCGTCTACCACGAGCAGGGGCTGACCGGCACCGCCGTCGTGGCGGCGATCATCGTCGTGCTGAGCGCCGTCGCGCTGCTGCGGCCGCCGTCGCTCCAGCGGGCCTGCGCGATCTTCCTGATCAGCTACTGCGTGATCGCGTCGTACACCGAGGCCGGACTGGGCGACGCCTCGCCGTATCTGCTGCATCTGGCCGTCGCCGCGTCGCTGCTGGCGGCACCCGCCGGGGCCGCGCCGCTCCCGGCACCCGCACCCCCTCGACCACATCTCCCGCGCCGGGCCCGGGGATCGGAGACGACCTGACCATGCATGTCCTCGTGGTGCACAACCGCTACTCCTCGGCCCAGCCGAGCGGGGAGAACAACGTCGTCGACCAGGAGAAGGAGCTGCTGCGCGCGGCCGGCCACCGGGTCGGGGCCTTCGAGCGGCGCAGCGACGACATCGCCGCCCGCTCCCTGCCGGGCAAGGCCGCGATCCCGCTGCTGGTGCCGTGGAACCCGGCGGTCCGCGCGGAGCTGGCCACCCGGCTCCGCACCGAGCGGCCCGACGTGGTCCACATCCACAACGTCTTCCCGCTGCTGTCGCCCGCGGTGCTGGCCGCCTGCGCCGACGCCGGTGTGCCCGCCGTCGCCACCCTGCACAACTACACCCAGGTCTGCCCGCCCGGCACGCTGCAACGCGACGGCCGGCCGTGTACCGAGTGCGTCGGGACGGCGCCGCTGCCCGCCGTCCGGCACGGCTGCTACCGCGGCTCCCGGCTGGCGACGGTGCCGCTCGCGGTGAGCCTCTCCGTCAACCGCCGCCGGTGGTGGTCCGGTGTGGAACGGTTCTTCTGCATCTCGGCGGCGCAGCGGGACATCCTGGTGCGGGCCGGTATGCCCCCCGGGCGGCTGGCGGTGAAGCACAACTTCGTGCCCGACCCGGACCACCGCCGATCGGGCGACGGCGAGTATCTGCTCTATCTCGGCCGGCTGGCCGAGACCAAGGGCGTACGCCTGCTCATGGCCGCGTGGGACGAGATCGCCGCGGCCGGCGGAGTGGGCGTGCCGCTGGTGATCGCCGGCGCGGGCCCGCTGGAGAGCGAGGTCACCGCCTGGGCGGCGGGCCGGGACGATGTGCGGTACGCCGGCCTCTACGACCCGGCCCAGTGCCGGCGGGCCCTCGCGCGGGCGGTCGCGGTGGTGGCCCCCTCGACCTGGCTGGAGGCGTTCGGCCTGGTGGCCGCGGAGGCGATGGCGGCCGGGGTCCCGGCCGTCGCCGCCGGTCACGGCGCCTTCGCCGAACTCGTCGAGGACGGCGTGACCGGCCTGCTGCACCGGCCGGGGGACTCCGCCTCACTCGCGGACCGCCTGCGCCGGATCACGGCCGAACCGGCCCGCAACCGGGAGATGGGCCGGGCGGCCCGGCGCCGATACGAACAGGGCTTCAGCCCGGCCGTCGGGCTGGAGCGCCTGCTGGAGGGGTACCGCACCGCGATCGCGGGTCGGTCGGGCGGCGGGGACGGCCCGCCGCCGGTGGAGGACACAGGCACTGGCTCGCGGCGGGGCACCCGCGCGAACAGGGATGGGGGCAGTAGATGACACGATGCCGACTCTGCGGATCGGCGGCGCTGGCCAGCGTCGTCGACCTGGGGGCGACCCCGCCGTGCGAGAGCTTTCTCGCCGCGGACCAACTCGACCAGCCGGAACCGGCGTACCCGCTGCACCTGCGGGTCTGCACCGACTGCTGGCTCGCGCAGATCCCTCCGCTGATCACCCCGGAGGAGACCTTCACGCAGTACGCCTACTTCTCCTCGTACTCGACCTCCTGGGTGGAGCACGCGCGCGCCTTCGTCGCCGGCACCGCACAGCGGCTCGGCCTCGGACCGGACTCCTTCGTCGTCGAGGTCGCCAGCAACGACGGCTATCTGCTGAGGCACATGGTGGACCGGGGAATCCGCTGCCTCGGCATCGAGCCCTCGGTGAACGTCGGCGCCGCGGCACGGGACGCGGGCGTGCCCACGCTCACGGAGTTCCTGGACCCGGCCACCGGCGCGGCCGTCCGCGCCGAGCACGGCCCGGCGGACCTGGTCGTGGCCAACAATGTGTACGCGCACATCCCCGACGTCGTGGGCTTCACCCGGGGGCTGCGCGCCCTGGTCGCCGACGACGGCTGGGTCTCCATCGAGGTGCAGCACCTGCTGACCCTCATCGAGGAGAACCAGTACGACACCATCTACCACGAGCACTTCCAGTACTACACGGTCGCCTCCGCGGCCCGGGCGCTGGAGAGCGGCGGACTCGCGCTCGTGGACGTCGAACTGCTGCCCACCCACGGCGGCTCCATCCGGCTGTGGGCCCGGCCGGCCGAGGCGGCCCGGGGAGCGTCCCCCGCCGGAGCCGCTCCCGGAGCCCGGGACAGGGTGGCCGGCGCACTGGACCGGGAGAAGGCCGCCGGGCTGCGGGAGCTGTCCGGGTACACCGATTTCTCCGCCCGGGTGGCGAAGGTCCGCCGGGACCTTCTGCGGTTCCTCGTCGAGGCGGCCGAGCGCGGTGAGACGGTCGTCGGCTACGGCGCCCCGGGCAAGGGCAACACCCTGCTCAACCACTGCGGCATCCGGCCCGACCTGCTCCCGTACACGGTCGACCGCAACCCCTACAAGCACGGCAGGTTCACCCCCGGCACCCGCATCCCGATCCTGCCGCCCGAGCGGATCAGCGCCGACCGGCCGGACTATGTGCTGGTCCTGCCCTGGAACCTGCGGGCCGAGCTGGTCGAGCAACTGTCCTTCGTGCACACCTGGGGCGGCCGGCTGGTCTTTCCCATACCGGAACTGAGCATTGTCGAGGCCGCGTCATGAAAGAGGTCACAGCATGAAGGTCGTCCTGTTCTGCGGCGGCTACGGGCTGCGGATGCGCAGCGGAGCCTCCGACGACCTGCCCAAACCGATGGCGATGGTCGGCCCGCGACCGCTGATCTGGCATGTGATGCGCTACTACGCGCACGCCGGGCACACGGAGTTCATCCTCTGCCTCGGATACGGCGGCCACCACATCAAGAACTTCTTCCTCACCTACGAGGAGACGGCGTCCAACGACTTCGTGCTGCGCAACGGGCGGACCGAGCTGCTCTCCACCGACATCGCCGACTGGACGATCACCTTTGTGCAGACCGGGATCGAGTCACCGATCGGGGAGCGGCTGCGCCGGGTGCGGCACCACCTCGACGGCGACGAGATGTTCCTCGCCAACTACGCCGATGTGCTCACCGACGCCCCGCTGCCGGAGATGATCGACCGGTTCGCCCGGCGCGACGCCGGCGCCTCGATGATGGTGGTGCCGCCGCAGTCCTCGTTCCACTGCGTGGAACTGGGCGAGGACGGCCTGGTCGGAGGCATCACCGCGGTGAGCGAACTCCCGCTGTGGGAGAACGGCGGCTACTTCGTGCTCCGCCAGGAGATCTTCGAGCACATCCCGGAGAACGGGGACCTGGTCGCCGACGGCTGCGCCCGGCTGGCCACGAAGGGCCGGCTGACGGCGTACCGGCACCGCGGCTTCTGGAAGCCCACCGACACCGTGAAGGAGCGGGCCGCGCTCGACGCCGCCTACGCCCGGGGCGACCGCCCCTGGGCCGTGTGGGAACGGGACGGCGCGCGGGCCGGCGGGTACGGCGCAGGCGCGGGGACGACCGCGTGATCCGGCTCGGGGCCGGGCGCCCGGACCGGATCGTCGCGGTGGGCGCCCACTGCGACGACATCGCCATCGGCGCCGGCGGCACGCTGCTGACGGTGTGCCTCGCGCGGCCGGGTGTCCGCGTCGACGCGCTGGTGCTCTCCGGCGGCGGCGGTGAGCGGGAGCGGGAGGAACGCGACGCGCTCGCCGCCTTCTGCCCGGACGCCGATCTGCGGCTGACCGTGCTCAAACTGCCGGACGGCCGGCTGCCGGCGCGATGGGACGAGGCCAAGGCCGCCGTGGAGGAACTGCGCGCCAGGACCGAGCCGGACCTCGTGCTGGCCCCCCGGACCGATGACGCGCACCAGGACCACCGCGGCCTGGCGAAGCTGGTCTCCACCGCCTACCGCGACCACCTCGTGCTCGGCTACGAGATCGTCAAGTGGGACGGCGACCTCGGCCGCCCGGTGGCGTACCAGCCGCTGTCACCGGAGACCGCCGAACGGAAGGTGCGGCTGCTGCACGAGCACTACCCCTCGCAGCGGCACCGGCCCTGGTACGACCGCGAGGCCTTCCTCGGCCTCGCGCGGATACGCGGCATCGAATGCCACACGCGGTACGCCGAGGCGTTCGCCGTCACCAAACTCACTCTCGACCTGGGGGAATGAACCTTGCGCGTGCTGCTGACCGGACACCAGGGCTACCTGGGCACCGTGATGGCCCCGATACTCGGCTCCGCCGGGCACGAGGTCGTCGGTCTGGACGCGGGCCTGTTCGCCGACTGCGTACTGGGCCCACCGCCCGCGGACCCGCCGGGCCACCGGGTGGACCTCCGCGATGTCACGGCCGACCATGTGGCCGGGGTGGACGCCGTGATCCATCTGGCCGCGCTCTCCAACGACCCGCTGGGAGCGCTGGCGCCGGACCTCACCTACGACATCAACCACCACGCGTCCGTACGGCTGGCCAGGCTGGCCCGCGACGCCGGGGTGCGGCGCTTCCTGTACGCGTCGACCTGCTCGGTCTACGGCGCCGCCGGCGGCGGCGGCCTGGTGGCCGAGGACGCCCCGCTGCGCCCGGTCACCCCGTACGCGGAGTCCAAGGTGCGGGTGGAGGACGATCTGCACGCCCTGTCCGACGGCGACTTCACCCCGGTGTTCCTGCGCAACGCCACCGCCTTCGGCCACTCGCCCCGGCTGCGCGCCGACATCGTGCTGAACAACCTGGTGGGCCACGCGCTCCTCTCCGGCGAGGTACGGGTGCTCTCCGACGGCACCCCCTGGCGCCCGCTGGTGCACGCCGCCGACATCGCACGGGCCTTCACCGCCGCGCTGACCGCCCCGAGGGAGGCCGTGCACAACCGGGCGTTCAACATCGGCAGCGAGACCAACAACGTCACGGTCGCCGAGATCGCCGAGCAGGTCGCCGAGGCGGTGGAGGGCTCACGGGTGGTCGTCACCGGCGAGACCGGCGCCGATCCGCGCTCCTACCGGGTGGACTTCTCGCGGTTCCGCGCCGCGGTGCCCGGCTTCGACTGCGAGTGGACGGTGAAGCGGGGCGCGCTCGAACTCGCCGACGCCTACCGCGAGCACGGGCTCACCCGCGAGGACTTCGAGCGGCGCTTCACCCGGCTGGCCGTGCTGCGCGCCGCGTCCGGCGCCGGTGCCGTCGACGACACCCTGCGGTGGCGCCGGTGACAGCGGTGGGCGAGGAGATGCACGCCCTGGTGGAGCGGCTCTACCCGCTCTGCCGGAGCATCACCGGCGACGGGGTGCGCGCCACCCTGGAGATCGTCGGCGAGTACATCCCGCTGCGCGTGCACGAGGTGCCGACCGGGACGCGGGTGCTCGACTGGACGGTGCCGCAGGAGTGGAACATCCGGGACGCCTACATCGCCGACAGCGCCGGGAACCGGGTCGTCGACTTCGCCGCGTCCAGTCTGCACGTGCTCGGCTACAGCGTGCCGGTGGCGGCGACCATGTCCCTGGCCGAGCTGCGCGGACATCTGCACACCCTGCCCGACCACCCGGCCTGGGTGCCCTACCGCACCAGCTACTACACGCCGGACTGGGGGTTCTGCCTGTCCCAGGAGACCCTGGACGCGCTGCCGGACGGCGAGTACGAGGTGTGCGTCGACTCCACACTCGGCGACGGCCATCTCACCTACGCCGAGCACGTGGTCCCCGGACAGGTCCCCGACGAGGTGATCGTCTCCTGCCATGTCTGCCACCCGTCGCTGGCCAACGACAATCTCGCCGGTGTCGCGGTGGCCACCCACCTGGCCCGGGCGCTCGCGGAGAGCGCACCCTGGTACACCTACCGGTTCCTGTTCGCGCCCGGCACCATCGGCGCGATCACCTGGCTGGCCCGCAACGCGGACCGGATCGAACGCGTCAGACACGGGCTGGTGCTGGCCTGCGCCGGTGACCCGGGCCGGCTGACGTACAAGCAGAGCAGACGCGGCGACGCGGAGATCGACCGGGTGATGCGGCATGTGCTCCGCGAGTCCGGCCGCCCGCACCGGGTCACCGAGTTCACCCCGTACGGCTACGACGAGCGGCAGTTCTGCTCGCCCGGGTTCGACCTCGGCGTGGGGTCGCTCAGCCGGACCCCGTACGCCGGGTACCCCGAGTACCACACCTCGGCGGACAACCCGGACTTCGTCTCCCCGGAGGCGATGGCGGACACCCTCGCCGTCTGCCGCGAGGCGTTCGCCGTGCTGGACCGCGACCGGCGGTACCTCAACCTCAGCCCCTACGGCGAACCACAGCTGGGACGGCGCGGGCTGTACGACTCCCTCGGCGGGCGCAGCGACGCGAAGCAGGCCCAGATGGCCATGCTCTGGGTGCTCAGCCTCTCCGACGGCGAACAGAGTCTGCTGGACGTCGCCGAGCGCTCCGGGCTGCCGTTCGGCACCGTCGCCGCCGCGGCCGACGCCCTGCACGCCGCCGGGCTGATCAAGGCGTGACGCCGATGACCACCGGGAGGAAGAGGACGCCCGCCCCGGCGGCCCGGGACGGACACACCCGGTCCGCCACCGGGCGGGCGATCGCGGGTCGGCTCTCCTGGGGACTGGCCGACCAGGCGGTCTGCAGCATGACCAACTTCGCGGTGGGCATCCATGTGGCGCGCTCGCTGGGGCTGGCCGCATTCGGCGTCTTCAGCCTGGCCTGGGTGACCTACGGGGTGGTGCTCGGTGTCTCCCGGGGGCTGGCCACCGACCCCCTCGCGGTCCGCTTCAGCGGTGTGCCGACCGCGTCCTGGCGCGCCGCCGCCGCCCGGTCGACGGGGACCGCCCTCGGCGTCGGCACCGTCCTCGGCGCGGTCTGTCTGACGGCCGGGACGGTCATCGGAGGCACCGTGGGGCTCGCGTTCGCCGCCCTCGGCACCGTCCTCCCGGGACTGCTGCTTCAGGACGCCTGGCGGTACGCGTTCTTCGCCGCCGGCACCGGGCGCAAGGCCTTCGCCAACGACCTCCTGGGCGGTGTCGCGCTCATCCCCGCCATGGTGGCGGCGGACCGCGTCGGCAGCGTGGCCGCGTCCGTGCTCGCCTGGGGCGCCGCCGCAGCGGTGGCCGCGGGGTACGGCTGCGTCCAGTCCGGCATCCTGCCCCGGCCGGCCGGAGCGCGCGCGTGGCTCCGCGAACAGCGCGACCTCGGCTACCGGTATCTCGCCGAGAACGTCGGCGTCAGCGGCGCGGCCCAGGTGCGGGCGTACGGCCTCGGGGCGATCATCGGGGTCAGCGCGGTGGGAGTGGTCCGGGGCGCGGAGCTGCTGCTCGGCCCGTTCCTCGCGGTGCTGATGGGGCTGTCGCTGGTCACCGTCCCCGAGGCGGCCCGGGTGCTGCGGCGGGCCCCGCGCCGGCTGGGCGGGTTCTGTCTGCTCCTCGGCGCCGGACAGGCCGCCGCGGCCCTGCTCTGGGGAGCGGCCCTGCTGCTGGTGCCGGACCGGGCCGGCACCGCCCTGCTCGGCGGCGTCTGGCACGCCGCGTCGGAACTCATCGTGCCGGCCACCCTCGGTGTCGCGGGCGCCAGCCTCGGCACCGGCGCGGCGGCCGGCCTGCGCGCGCTCGCCGCCGCCCGGCGCGGCCTGCGCTGCCAGCTCTTCGCCTCCGTCTGCTATGTCGGCGGCGGGCTCGGCGGAGCGGCCGCGGCCGGCACGGTCGGCTCGGCCTGGGGCGTCGCCGCCGCCACCGTCAGCAGCTCGGCCGTGTGGTGGCTGCACCTGCGGTCCGCCCTGCGCGAGCGCCACCAGAACCCATCCGTGAAGTGAGGACACCATGACGGCATTCCGCCGCCCGCCCCGGCTCAGCATCGGCCTGCCCGTGTACAACGGCGAGGAGTATCTCGCCGAGGCGTTCGACGCCCTGCTCGGCCAGACCTACGAGGACTTCGAACTGGTCGTCTCCGACAACGCCTCGGCCGACGGGACCCAGGACATCTGCCGCCGGTACGCCGCGCGGGACTCGCGCGTCCGATACCTCCGGCTGCCCCGGAACATCGGCGCCGCGCCCAACCACAACCATGTGTTCACCGAGTGCCGCGGCGAGCTGTTCAAATGGGCCTCGCACGACGACCTGTACGCCCGGGACCTGCTGCGCCGCTGCGTGGAGGCGCTGGACGAGCGGCCGGACACGATCCTCGCGCACACCGGCCAGGCCGTCATCGACGGCGACGGCCGGGTGAAGGTCCCGTACGCCTACGGGCTCGCCACCGACTCGCCGCACGCGCCCGAGCGCTTCCGCAGTCTGCTGTTCGAGCCCGGGGGCGACGACTTCTACGGCGTGATGCGGGCCGACACGCTGCGCCGGGTGAAGCCGCACGACAGCTACCACCACGCCGACCGCGCCTTCGTCGCCGAGATCGTCCTGCACGGCCCCTTCCACCAGGTGCCGGAGCTGCTGTACTTCCGCCGCGACCACCCCACCCGGGCCGAGCGGGCGAACCCCGGCAAGCGCGCCCGGTGCGTCAACCTGGACCCGCGCCGGGCGGGCCCGCTGCACCCGACGCCCCGGCTGCTCGCCGAGTACGTCTGGGGTTTCGTCGCCGCGATCCGGCGGGCGCCGCTGTCCCCGGCCGACCGGCGCGCGTGCCACCGCCATCTGGCCGCCTGGATGGCCAGCCGGCTCCGGCCGGGCGCCGGTGAACGGGTCGAGGACCGCGCCCCGGTCGACCCGGACCGGGTCACCGTCTCCGTCGACGCCCTCGTCGCCGGCCGCGAGGGGAGGCGGACATGAGCCCCGCGGACGGGACCCCGGTGCGCGTGGGGGTGTTCGGCCTGCTCGGCTCCGGCAACCTCGGCAACGACGGGTCGCTGGAGGCCGTGCTCGGATACCTCCGCGCCGAGCACCCGGAGGCGGTCGTGGACGCGCTGTGCGGCGGGCCCGAGGCCGTCACGGCCCGGTACCGGATTCCCGCGACACGGCTGCACTGGTACCGGGGGGAGTACCGGACCGCGTCGCGTGCGGGCGCCGTCGCCGCCAAGGGCCTCGGCAAACTCGTCGACGCCTTCCGCACCGCCGCCTGGGTCCGCCGGCACGACGTGGTGATCGTGCCGGGCATGGGCGTCCTGGAGGCCACGCTGCCGCTGCGGCCCTGGGGCTTCCCCTACGCCCTGTTCCTGCTCAGCGCGAGCGGCCGGCTGTTCGGCACCCGGGTCGCGCTGGTCGGTGTCGGCGCCGCCGCGATCCGCAGCCGGCCCACCCGCGCCCTGGTGCGCTGGTCGGCGCGGCTGGCCGCCTACCGCTCGTACCGGGACACCCTGTCCCGCGACGCGATGCGGGCGATGGGCGTGGACACCGCGCACGACGAGGTCCACCCCGATCTCGCCTTCGCCCTCCCCGCGCCCCCGGCCGTCGCACCCCAGGGCCCGCCGGGCCCGGTCTGTGTCGGCGTCATGGCCTTCCACGGCGGCAACGACGACCGCGCCCGCGCCGAGGAGATCCACCGGCGCTATCTCGACGGGACGACCCGCTTCGTCCGCGCGCTGGCCCGGGAGGGCAGACCGGTCCGGCTGCTCACCGGGGACCGGGTCGACGCGCCGGTGGCCGGCGCGATCCTCGCCGCGGTGGACTCGCCGCTGGTCACCGCCGCCGAGACAGCCTCGCTGGCCGACCTGATGAGGGAGATGGCCGCCGCCGACACCGTGGTGGCCACCCGCTACCACAACCTGGTCTGCGCCCTGAGGGTCGGCACACCGACGCTCGCGCTCAGCTATGCCGCGAAGAGCGACGCGCTCATGGCCCGGATGGGGCTGGGCGCGTACTGCCATCCCGCCCGCGAGGTCGACGCCGACCGGCTGCTCGCGCAGTTCCGGGAGCTGGAGCGGGGATCGGCGGAGGTGCGCCGGACCCTCACCGAGCGGAATCTGGTCACCGCCCGGCACCTCGGGCACCAGTTCACGGCCCTGACCGCCGCCCTCTTCCCGGCGGCCGGCCCCACCCACCCCCACCCCCACCCCCACGCCCTGCGGGAGGCTCCATGAAGGCGACCGGAGTACCGGCGATCGTCGGCGCGTACCTGTTCGAACCCACCCCGCACGCGGACGAACGCGGCTTCTTCTGCCGTACCTTCGACGCCGATGTGGCCCGCTCGGTGGGTCTCGACCCGGACGCCTTCGGCCAGGACAGCGTGTCCCGCTCGGTCCGGGGGGTGCTGCGCGGACTGCACCTGCGCGCCGGCGCCGGCGAGGCCAAGCTGGTGCGGTGCTCCCACGGGAGGATCTTCGACGTCGTCGTGGATCTGCGGAAGGACGCACCGACTTACGGCGGCCGGGCCTTCTTCGAGCTGTCCGGCGACACCCAGGTGACGCTGTACATCCCGGCGGGGTGCGCGCACGGCTTCCAGGCCCTGACCGACACCGCCGATGTCTCGTACCGGATCGACCGCCCGCACGATCCGTCCGAGGACGTGACGATCGCCTTCGACGACCCGGAGCTGGCCATCCCCTGGCCGCTGCCGGTCACCGCGATGTCCCGGCGCGACCGGGAGGCACCGGGCCTCGCCGAGGCCCTGCGGAACCATGGGAAGTGAGACCGGCGTGGACGACAGCGGAGAATTCCTCCTGCCCCGGTCGCGGCTGGCGAACGAGCGCCTGCACGCCCTGATCCCCGGGGGCGCGCACACCTACGCCAAGGGCGACGACCAGTACCCCGAGGGCCTGGCCCCGGTCATCAGCCACGGCCGCGGCGCCCATGTGTGGGACGTCGACGGCAACCGCTACATCGAGTACGGCTCCGGCCTGCGGTCGGTCAGCCTCGGCCACGCCCACCCGCGCGTGGTCGAGGCGGTGCGCGGGGAACTCGACCGCGGCAGCAACTTCGTGAGGCCGTCCATCGTGGAGGTCGAGGCCGCGGAGCGCTTCCTGGCCACCGTGCCGACCGCCGAGATGGTGAAGTTCGCGAAGAACGGCTCCGACGCCACCACCGCCGCGGTACGGCTGGCCCGCGCCGTCACCGGGCGCCGGCGGGTGGCCCTCTGCGGGGACCATCCGTTCTTCTCCGTCGACGACTGGTTCATCGGCACCACGCCGATGTCCGCGGGCGTCCCGCCGGCGGCCACCGAGCCGACCGTCGCGTTCCCCTACGGTGATCTGGCCGCCGTGGAGGAGCTGTTCGCCCGCCACCCGGACGAGATCGCCTGTCTGATCCTCGAACCCGCCACCCACACCGAGCCGCCGCCCGGATACCTCGCCGGCCTGCGCGAGCTGGCCGACCGGCACGGCTGTGTCCTGGTCTTCGACGAGATGATCACCGGCTTCCGCTGGTCCGAGGCGGGTGCCCAGGGGCTGTACGGCGTCGTCCCCGACCTCTCCACGTTCGGCAAGGCGCTGGGCAACGGGTTCGCCGTCGCCGCGCTGGCCGGGCGCCGCGACCTCATGGAGTGGGGCGGGCTGCGCCACTTCGGCGACCGGGTGTTCCTGCTCTCCACCACGCACGGCGCGGAGACCCACTCGCTGGCCGCCGCGATGGCCGTGCTCACCACCTACACCGAGGAGGGCGTCACCGCGCGGCTGCACGCCACCGGCGAGCGGCTGGCCGCCGGAATCCGCGATGCCGCGTCCGCCATGGGCGTCGGCGAGCACCTCGTCCTCCGGGGCCGGGCCAGCAATCTGGTCTTCGCGACCCTCGACGAGAACCTGCGGCCGTCGCAGCGCTACCGCACCCTCTTCCTGCGCCGCCTTCTCCTGGGCGGGGTCCTCGCGCCGTCGTTCGTGGTGAGCGACGCCCTCGACGACACCGACATCGACCGCACCATCGACACCGTGGCGCAGGCCTGCGCGGTCTACCGCAAGGCGCTGGACGCCGGGGACCCCACTCCCTGGCTGGCCGGGCGACCGGTGAAGCCCGTCTTCCGCCGGCTGGTGTGAGGCGAGGCGCGTGCGTGCCGGGGGTCTCGGCACACCGGGCCGTCGGCGGGGTCGCTCTCCGGGGCATCGCCGGGCCGGGGCGACCGTCCCGGGCCGTGCCCGTCGCGGCACTGCTGCCGGAGAGCCGCGTCCGGGCCGATCACCGCACCGGCACCGAGTGACCATGACCGCCGGGGCCCGCCCGGTCGCGGCCGCTCGGCGCGATGTCCGCCCGGGCGCACGGCCGCCCGGGCGAAACGGCGGCGCGCGGCGGCCGGGCGCTCAGCGGCGCTCCCGCCGGCCGGCGCCCGCCATCCGGTCGACCAGCCACGCGGCGGCCGGTGTCACCGCCAGCGCGGTGCACCAGCCCCCGAGGACATCGGTCGGGTAGTGCGCGCCCAGAGCGACCTGGGCCCAGCCCATGGCCGCGCCGGCCGCCAGCGCCGAGGCGAGCACGAGCGACGCGCCGGCCCTTCCTCCGAGGCCGGGCCTGCCGGTCGCGAGCAGCGCCACCACGAGGGCGAGCGCGGTGAGAAAGGCGGTGTGCCCGCTCGGGAAGGACAGATGTTCACCGTGGATCGTGCGTCCCACCAGGGGCTTGAGCAGTGTCGTCGCCCCCACGGTCAGACCGGTGCCGGCCACGACGAGCACCGCCGCGCGAGGCCGCCGCGACAGCAGACAGCCCGTCACGGCGGCCACGACCAGCACCGCCGCCCCGGCGGGCTCCGCCAGGAAGTCCGTGGCCAGAGCGGCGTTCCGCCAGGGCGGCGGCACACCGTCCACCGCCGGCTGGATCGACGCGTCCACCCCGCCGGGCCGGCCGTGACCGGCGTACAGCACACCGAGCGCGACGACCGTCAGCGCGGCGAGGACCGCGATCAGCCCGAGCCACCCGCGCAGCGCCGGGGGCAGCACCGCGCGCTCCGGCCCGCCCGTCACGACCCGGCCCGCTGACACCCTCGCCCCACGGCGGCCGGGCGCTGACCACGGACGCCCCCGGCGACCGGGGTCCCACTCCCGGTGGCAGGGCGGCGCCGGCCGGCACCGCCCGGCCCGATGAGCGCGTCCGCCACCCGGCGCGCACTCTCGCAGACCATCCGGCGGATGCGATGCACCTCCCCCTGCCGTCGAGTCCGGCCGGACCACGCGGGAGCCCTCGGCAGCCCCGGGCCCGAACTCACCACCGTAGCCGCCAATCCGCCCCCGGAGTACCGGTTCCGGACGATCCCCGGGCCACGGCACGCAGGCCGGGGGGCCGTGCCTCAGCCCCCGCCCGCGCCGGGATCATAGGAGCATGGCCCGACTCCATGACATCGTGTTCGACGCCGCTCGGCCCGCGGCCACGGCTCGCTTCTGGGCTGCGGCTCTGGACGGTTACGCCGTCGCGCCCTATGACGACGCGGAACTGGCCCGCTTGCGCTCCGAGGGCATCACCAGCACGGAGGACGACCCCACGGTGCTGGTGGAGTCGGCCGACGGAGGGCCCCGTCTGTGGTTCCAGCTCGTGCCGGAGACCAAGAGGGTGAAGAACCGCGTGCACCTGGATCTGCGCGCCGTCGACCCGGAGGCGGAGATCCGGCGCCTGACCGCTCTCGGGGCGACGGTCCATGCCCGGTACATGAAGAGCACGGACAGCACGGGCAGCACGGACAGCACGGACAGCACCGCCAATGTCGTGCTGACCGATCCCGAGGGCAATGAGTTCTGTCTGTCCGCCGCGGACCGTTGAGCGCCGGGGTGGCTCGCCGGCCCGGCCGCCCATGGAGCACTGGACGAGCGGCGGGGGCCGCCCGGGTGCCGTGACCTGAGCCGGACGGGACACCGCAAGGGCGCGCACGGTCCGGCCGCGTGCCCCTCGGAGAGTGCGGGGACGGGACCGGGCCGGCGCGGGAGCCGGCGCTCGCGGTGCGCGACCGCCGGGGCCGGCGGAAGCCGTCCGCCCCGCGCGGGGTGGATCTTCCATGAGGGACCACCCCGCGCGGAGTGGTCCGTCACGGAAGAGCGTCCGCGAGATCACCTGCCGCGCGCCGTCACCACGGCACATCGCGCCGGACCGGCCGGGGAGTCCGCTGTCAGCGCGGGGGGTCGCAACGGACGGACGCCCGGTGACAGTTGGCTCGTTCTCCCGCTTCACAGCCGGCGGACCCTGTGGGACACCGGAGGACAGGTCGCCGTCGCGGGGCCGGCGCGCCGTACGTCGGCGAGGCCGCGACCGCTCCCTGGGCTGCGGCCCGTTCGCCACCGGCCCTTCGGGAGGAACTCCATGACACGTCACAGACGGCTGCGCACCGCCCTGATCACCGTGACCGCCGTCGCGGTCGGCTGGCTGACGGTGCCCGGCGCCCCGGCCACCGCCGGGACGGCGCAAGCGCCGGAGCGGAGCGGCCGGGTCAGCGAGGAGGTCTCACCGCGGGTCGCGGTCCCGGCGGGCATCTACCAGATCAAGCCCCGGGTCCCCCTCGGAACCTGTTTGCGCGCCGGACCGCAGTCCGGGGACACCGGTGTCTACGTCGGCTCCTGCGACGGCACCACCGACCGGTGGCGGATCGGGCCGACCGCGGCGTCCCATGGACCGGAGTTCATGGAGGCCCGCAACCTGACCACCGACATGTGTCTGGACGCGTTTCATCTGAGCGGGGACAGGACGGGCCGCGTCGACTTCTTCCCGTGCAGCCGGCGAGCCGACCAGGCATGGGACTTCCGCGGCGGCACCTCCGCCGAGACCTGGGCCTGCGTGGCGTCCAGCCCCCACTGCGACTTGGTGCTGCGGGTGGGCAGCGAGTCCACGGCCTGGGGCGGGCTGCGGGCGGTCCTGGGGCAGATCACCAGCGACACCAGCCTGTCGGACCGGCGCTGGAAGCTGTACCCGGTGAGCTGACCCGCGCCCCGGGAGATCCGCCTGCCGGTGCTGCGCTTCCCCCTCCGGGCAGGACGCGGTGCGGGGAGGCGTCCCGGACACGCCTCGGCCGGGCCGCCCGCCGCGCCGCCCCCGGGGCGCACACCCCGGGGGCCTTCCCGCATCGCGCCGATCCGGGACGGGCCGCCCGGCATGCCGACTCGGTCTCGCGGTGGGGCCGGCGCCGGCCCGCCGCCCGGCCCGCGCCACTCCGCCCCGACGGCCTCGACAGCCGGTCGGGGCCCGGGGGCGTCGTGTCACGGTGCCGGGGCGGACCGGTCAGGAGGCGGGCTGCTCTCCGGCGGTTTCGTGGATCTGGGCGCGGGTGGTGTCGGCCTGTTCCTGGATGCGCTGCTGTACGTGGTCGGGGACGCCCTGGTCGTGGAAGTGGGTGGTGAGGGTGTCGAGGGTGGCGTCGGCGCGTTCGAGGTCGCCCGCCTTGGCGTGGACGGTGGCGAGGCGGCGGAAGGCGGCGTTGAGGGTGAGGTTGTCCAGGCCGGTGTCCTGGTCGGTGCGGGAGGTGGTGATGGCCTCGGTGAGCTGGGTGACCGATTCGGTGATGTCCGGTTGGCGGACCTGGACGGCGCCGTCGCCGATGGTCTGGAAGTGGCGCCCGGCGTTGGCGCCGCGCGCGAGACGGGCATAGGCGGCCAGGGGATGGTCGCCGTGGCGTTCGATCAGTTCCCGGAACGCGTCGTTGCCGGCGGTGAGGTGGGGTGCGTCGGAGCCGAGGAAGGCCAGCAGGGTGCCCTGGTCGTCGCCGGTGAGGAGTTCGCCGACTTCCTGGTCGGCGCGGTCGAGCGGGGTCCGTACGCGGATGGTGCGGGTGGGGGAGACGGTGCGGGCGCCGTCGAGGCCGGTGTGGACCGCGGTGATGCGGTAGGTGCCGGGCTCCGCGAAGCAGAGGCCGTCGCTGCCGTAGCCGAGGTAGGCGGTCTCGTAGACGGCGGGGTTCGCCTCGGTGAGGGTGACGGTCCGCTCGCTCTCCCCGT
Organism: Streptomyces sp. NPDC001889; assembly: GCF_053594535.1. NCBI lineage: Bacteria > Bacillati > Actinomycetota > Actinomycetes > Kitasatosporales > Streptomycetaceae > Streptomyces > Streptomyces sp. NPDC001889. The sequence goes on along the minus strand of NZ_JBSFER010000006.1, from coordinate 265,124 downwards.
GTCCGGAGCAGACGCGGGCGACGGGCCGGAAGACCCGGGTGCGGCCGTAGGTGTCGGTGATGACGACGGTGGTGCGCTCGGACGTCGGGCCGATCGCCCCGGCCACGGTCACATCCCCGGTCACCCCGGTGCGGGAGAGACGGAACTCGGCCATGACGGGTTCGCCGTAGCCGAAGACGTGTTTCCCGCCCAGGGAGAGGGCCAGGCCGGGGTCCTCGGGGCCGCCGGGCAGGACCAGCGCCGCTGAGGACTCGGCGGGGTTGATGAGTGCGGCGTTGAAGCCGTACCCGTCCCCGCCGGGTACGACGCCGCGGTAGAAGCCGTGCCGGAGGTGGCGCAGTTCGTCGTCGGTGAAGGAGAGGGCGAAGTCCTGCCAGAAGTGGCCGGCCTCCGCGCGGCTGCCGTTCCGGTAGTACGACGGGTAGTTCATCCAGGACAGGTCGCCGTAGCCGTTTTCCGGGCCCAGCAGGCCGGGCGGGGCGGTCAGATGCTTCTCCCAGGAGTGGACCAGGTTGAAGACATGCCCCAGCTCATGGACGTAGTTGAACAGCTCGAAGGCCTGGCCGATGTTCCTCTGGTCCCGCATGTTGCTGTTGAAGACGGCCATGCCCTGGCGCTGGCTGCCGAAGCCGTCGAACATGAATCCGGCCGCTTCGGGGTTGTCGGAGCTGCGGTTGGTGACGAAGGTCCATACGCGCCACTGCTCCACGTCGCGGTGGAGGCTGAAGTTGGCGGTCATGGCGGCGTGCAGCTCGGCCATGGACCAGGCCAGATCGTCGCCGGAGGTGTTGGCCACCGTGTTGACCTGGCCCGCGTTTCTCAGCTCGATACCGGCCTCGGCATAGACGGAGGCGATGGTCAGCACCCGGTTGCGGTAGCCGCGCGGCCCCTGGTGGCGTGAGGTGTCGTAGCTCTGGAAGGGGGTCTCGCCCGCCAGCGCGTCGGTCTCCAGCTCCACCGACCGCAGCCCCGGCCCCGCGTAGGAGCAGGACAGTTGCAGTGAGGTGGTGGTGCCGGGCCCGAAGAGGGCGAGGTGGGCGGTGCGTGCGGGGCTGTTCACGGCGACCCGGGGAAGCTGGACGACGATCTGGTTCCACGGTGAGCTGTTCGCCCAGGACAGGTTCTGACTGGAGACGACGAAATGGCTGCCGCCCGCCACGACACTCAGGTCGGACGCGGTACGGAAGGAGTCGGTCCAGGTGTCACCGGTGAACAGGTCCCCGCTGATCAGCCCCAGGGACCGCTCGCCCTCCAGATCCACGCGCAGCTCGATCCGCTGGTTGCCCGTGGTGCCCGTCCAGCGGCCGGTGACCGGGCGGTGGGACCCCCGGTAGTGCTCGGGGAGCGCGGCAAGGCCCGCCACACCGAGCCGGTCCAGCGCGCCGGAGGCCAGGACCCCGGTCTTCCAGTTCAGCAGAACGCCCTGGCCGCCCTTGATCAGCAGGCTCTGCCGGGTCCCGTCGGCCGCCGGTTTGTACGGCGCCACATGGTCCAGGCCGGAGCGGAAGTCCTCGGGCAGCGCGGCCCAGCCCGCGCTGCCCGACGCGTCCGGGCCGTCGGTGATCAGCGCCTCGCGCACCACGCCGGTGGACCAGTTCAGGGTGAGGACCCGCCCGCCCTTGAAGAAGTACGTCTGCCGTGTTCCGCCCGCTCCGTCGGGCGCCTGCAACAGGGCGTCGATCTCCGAGCGGTAGCCGGCCGGGAGCGCGGTGCCCCAGTTCGCCAGCGTCGTCCACGGCCCTTCGCTCAGGGTGGTCTTCTGGTCCCAGTCGTACCGGTAATGGTGGTTGCCCGAGAAGAACAGACTCTGCCGCGTCTCCCCCGCCCGGGACAGCAGCACGGCACCGAGGGCGAGCCCCCGCCCCTGGAAGCCGAACAACTCCGGCGCCAGCGCGGTGAGGTAGTCCCCACCAATCCGCTGCTGCTCGCTGACCAGAGCACCCTCCATCCCCTGGGCGAACAGCAGCCGCCACTCACTGCCCGCCGGATGCGGCAGCACCCAGCTGAAACCCGTCGCCTTGTACCGCATGAAGGCCATGACACGTACTCCTCTCAGAGAATGCGAGATCCGGGGGACGGCGCGCCACGCCCCGCGCCCGGAGCGGGGCCCGGGCGGGCTGTCGGGTGGGACGAACGCCGGGCAGGCGAGGGCAGCCACCGCCCGCGCGGGGAGAGGGCCGCCGGCCAGCGGGTAAAGAAACGGTCATGCAGAGCCGGGCACAGCAGACCACACCCCGCCTTCACCGGAAATCGAACAGAAAGCCCATTGCTGTCGCACAGAGGCGGAATGGCCAATACCTCCGCTATGAGGGGCGAGTCCGGCTCTCCCCGGGACCCGGCACGCCCCCCGACCCCGTCGCCGCCGGGCACCGCCGCACCCCGCCGCAGGGACCCGTTCCCACCAGCCCTCACCGTGCGGGCCGCCCGGACGGGCACCCTGAGCCCACCGGGGTCCGGGACTCCGCGAGAGGCCATCCGGTCCCCGCCCGCACCAGGCCGCACACCTTCCTCGCCTCCCCTCCGGCTCCGGAACAACGACCGGAACCCGTCCCCGGGACGCGGCAGCCTCCCGGCGGGGCAGCGCGGGGCAGCGCGGGGACCGCCGGGGCGGTCCGAAGCACGGCCCCGCCCGAACACCCGGACTCCTCACCGTCCGGCCGGTTCGGTGCCGGCCGGTCCGGTGCCGGCCGGTCCGGCGTCCTCCGCACCCCGCCCCCGGGCGCCCCGGTCCGCGCCGCCGGGGCCGTGCCGGACGATCCGGCGAAGGGGACGGTCGGCGGGAAACGGCCAGGTGGCCCGGCGGCGGTCCCGGCGGCGGTACGCATCCGAACGCGCCGCAGCCACCGAACGCGCGACGGACCGCCCCTGACGGCCGCGCCCGGCCGCGCCGGTCCGGAGTGCGTGCGCCGGTACGCACCTCCGGGGAAACCGTCCGCCCCGGCGCCCCGGGAGAGCCCCGCAGGAGGAGCCACGGCCGTGCGCGGGCCCGGCCAGGAATCCGCTGTGGCCGGTAAGTGCCACTTGCCGATGAATCGCACGGAGCCGGACAGTGACGGAACTCCCGCAGGCTTTGACTCTCGGAGGAGGGGCCGGATGGCCATCAGCGCCGGGCGCAGCTACGTGCTCAGGAACCGCACATCGGGCATCGTTCTCAACGTCGCCGGAAACTCGACGAACACCGGCAACAGGCTGGACACCTGGCGCCTCGACACCGGCCAGTACCGCACGAGCCAGGTGTGGCACATCTTCCCGCTGGACGGCGGCGGCCATCTGATCGCCAACAAGTACAGCGGTCTGGTGGCCACCGTCGTGGACGGCAGTATCGCGCCCTCGGCCAAGCTGGAGCAGAACACCGTGCAGACCGCTCCCACCGCGCTCCAGACCTGGCTGTTACGGGAGGCCCCGGGCGGCGGCCACCACATCGTCAGCCAGCGCACCGGCCTGTACCTGGGCCTCCAGGGCAACGCGACGGGCTCCGGGGCGCAGACCCAGCAGGACTTCTTCCACCGCCCGCCCCAGGCGACGAACGTCTGGGATCTCGAAGTCGAGGACGAGTACCGGCCGGTGCTCGATCTCGCGCCGGTACCCGCCGGCCCGGCCGACATCGGTGACGTGGTCCGGCTGACCGGCTTCGGCCGGCCCGCCCAGCAGCAGACCGCACCCGTCCTGATCGGCCAGGTCGCCCTGCCGTTCCCCCTGATCACCGACTCGGCCCTGCCACGCACCCGGCAGGGCATCGACAGCCCGTACTACCTGCTGAAACGGCACGGCTCCTGGAAGCTCGCGCACTACTGGGACCACAACGGCGCCACCCAGCAGACCAGGTCGCAGCAGATCACCGTCGGCCTCATCACCCCCAACGCGCCCGCGGTGCAGACCGCCACCGGAATCTCCGTCACCGCCGACGCGTCCTTCGTGTACACGGGATTCACCGCCTCCCTCGGCACCACGATCAGCCGGGGCCTGAAGGTCACCACCGGCTCCGGCTCCGGCGCCACGCCGGAGAGCAGCCGCACGCAGACCGTCAACCGTGTCCACCCCCAGGGCAGCCGGGTCGCCGATGCGCTCTGGCAGAAGGAGGACAAGTACACCCTGACCAGGCTCGACGGAACGGTGGTCGTCGAGTGGACCACCCGTGACCCGAACACCTTCCTCTCCGACGCCTGGTCGGGCTGACCGGCGACCCCGCCCGCCCCCGCCCGCCTCGGTCGCGGGCGAGTGCCGGCGGGGCCGGTGCGGACCGGCCCGCGAGGGCGGCGACACCGCCCGGCCGGAGAGACGGTCCGCCCGCCCGGTCCGGCGTGGCGTCCCCCGGTTCGGCGGTCCCGCTCGGTTTCATGGTCCCGGCGACTGGCTGTCCGGCGGAAGGGCTGATGCGGTGAGCGGAGTTCCGGCGCGGGGTGCGACCGATGTCCCGGCGAACCCGTCGCGCCGACGACTGCTGGCCGCGGGAGTGACGGCGCCGGTGCCGGCCTGGGCCGCTCCCGGACCGGCGGCCGCGCAGGCGCCGCCCCGGGAGCTGCCGGTGCCGACGGCGGAGGCGGACTGGAGCGGGGTGGCCGGCGTCCTGGGCCGGACGGGGACGATGCTGGACGGACTGGTCTACCGCGTGCGCTTCGCCCGCCAGGACCTGCCGGTGACCACCTACGGCGTCGGACTGTTCCCCGGCTCCTACACGGCGTTCACCCGCTACGGCGACGGCCGGACTCTGCTGATGGGCAGCCTGGCCGTCACCGAGCCCGAGGCGCAGCCCGCCACCGACGCGCTCCTCACGGGCGGCCTGGAACTCACCGCCGTCCACAAACACCTGCTCGCCCACGAACCGGCCATGTGGTGGATTCACTTCCACGGACACGCCGGGGACCCCCTCGCTCTCGCCCGCGGCGCGAAGGCCGCTCTGGCCGTCACGACCACGCCCTCCACCCCGCCGGTCGCCTCGCGGCCCGTGCTGGACCTGGACGTCGCCGCCATCGAGGAGACACTGAGCGCGAGAGGTGTCAACGACAGTGGAATCCTCCGGTTCACCTTCAACCGCCGCGAGACGGTCACCGACCACGGACGTGTCCTGCCCCCGGCCACGGGCATGACCACGCTCCTCAGCTTCCAGCCGACCGGCGCCCGCCGGGCGGCGGTCCACGGCGACTTCGCCATGACCGCCGGGGAGGTACGCCATGTGCTGACAGCCCTGCGGCGCGGCGGGATCAGCATCGTCGAGCTGCACAACCACGGCCTCACCGAGGAACCCCGGCTGTTCTTCGCCCACTTCTGGGCGGCCGGGGACGGCGCGGCGCTGGCCCGCGCGCTGCGCACGGCGCTCGACGCCACCAACACCACCCCGGCCGGCTGACCGGCGGAACCCGGCGGGGAGCCGGATACCCGGTCAGCGCGCGGCGCTCGCCCCGGGCCGGGATGCTCCGGGCCCGCGTGCGCGGCAGTCGGGGGCGGATGCGCGGGCGCGGTGCGGGTCCGGCTCTTCGGAGGGTGCTCCCCTCGGCGGACCCGGACGGGAACCCGGTGTTCCCGGCGCCCCGCCGAGCCCCACGCCCCCCGGCGGTCCCGGTGCCGGTGCCGTGTGTACGGACAGGCGAGCGGTCGCCGGTCAGTCGGCCGCCACGGCCTGGCGGTCCTTCAGCGCGCGCGACTTCGCGTTCTCGATGTGCTCCCGCATCCGGTCGGCGGCGCCCTCGGCGTCCCCGGCGGCCAGCGCGTCGTAGACGGCCGTGTGGTCGCGCGCGGGTGACTCCGCGTCGGACGAGCCGAGTTCGGTGAAGAGACGGAACCGCTGCACATGGCCGCCGAGCGAGCGGTACGCCGACTCCAGGAAGGGGTTGGCCGACTGCCTGGCGATCAGGAAGTGGAAGCGCTCGTCGGCCGACAGACAGGCGCGGACCGATGTCGAGCCGCCGCCCCCGGTCGCGCAGCGCCGCAGTTCCTCGATGCTGTCGGCCACCTCCTGGAGGAACTCGGGGGTGGTCCGGCGGCCCGCCTCGTAGGCGAGCGTCGGCTCCAGCACCAGGCGCGCGTCCATCAGTTTGATCAGCTCGGTCTCGCTGAAGAGCGGGGCCACGCGGTAGCCCTTGAGCGCCTCGCGGCGCACCAGACCCGTGTGTTCGAGCCGGGCGAGCGCCTCGCGCAGCGGGGTCTGGCTGACGTTCAACTCGCGGGAGAGCGCGCCGATGTTGAGCGGCCGGCCCGGCGACCACAGTCCGTCCATGAACTGCCCGAGCAGCACTTCGTACATCTGGTCGGCCAGGGGTTGCCGGCCGGACGGGCGCGTCGTCATGCGAGTTCTCCTTTGTCGCCCGATGGTAACGCGGCCTCTCCGCCCTGATCGACTCGCTCCTCTACCGCTATAGCGTTTCGCATAATCCTATACTATAGTCCGGATCTCTTCACTGAACGTGCCCAGAACACAGAGGACCCCTGATGACACAGCCGCCGAACGAACACGCGCTCCGTGTACTCGTGACAACGCCCTATCTCGAACCCGGCGGCGCGGTCGACCGGACGCTCCGGGAAGCAGGTCTGGAGACCGTCTTCGCCCGGCGCGCCGACCGGGAGGCCACCGGGCAGGCGCTGACGGAGTGCGTCAGGGATGTGGCGGGCATCATCGCCGGCACCGACGCCTTCACCGCCGAGGTCATCGAGGCGGCGCCCGGACTGAGGGTCTTCGGCCGCTGCGGCGTCGGCTACGACAACATCGACGTCGCGGCCGCGACCCGCCGGGGCGTCGCCGTCACCATCACCCCCGGGTCCAACCGGATATCCGTCGCCGAGCACGTTCTCGCGCTGATGCTGAACTGTGCCCGGCGCATCCCGCAGAACCTCGCCGCCGTACGCGACGGCGGCTGGACGCAGGAGAGCGGACGGGAACTGCACGGCACAACGCTCGGCGTCGTCGGCCTCGGCTCCATCGGCAAGACCGTCGCCCGCGCGGCGCTCGCCCTCGGCATGCGGGTCGTCGCGCACGACCCCCGGCTGGACGAGGACTTCCTGACCGAGACCGGCGTCGAGGCGCGACCCCTCGACGGCGTGCTGGCGGCGGCGGACTTCCTCACCCTGCACCTCTCCCTCGACGACACCACCCGGCATCTCATCGACGCCACCGCGCTCCGCCGGATGAAGCCCGGCGCGTATCTGATCAACACCGCCCGGGGCGGTGTCGTGGACGAGGAAGCGCTCGCCGACGCGATCGAGGCCGGCCGGCTGGCGGGCGCCGCCCTGGACGTGGTCGAGCACGAGCCGCTGCGGTCCGGCAGCAGGCTCCGCGCGCTCGACAGCGTCCTGGTCACCGCGCACATCGGCGCGGCCACGGTCGAGGCCCGCGCCAGGTCCGGTGACATGGCCGCCCGGCAGGTGATCGACCTGCTCACCGGACGCACCCCGGACCACCTGGTCAACCCCGAGTACGCGCACACCGCGCACACCGCCGGAGCCCGCTGATGCGGGCGCCGAACGGGCTGCGCTTCGACGCCAATCTGAAGTGGCTCTTCACCGAGGTCCCCTTCGAGGAACGGTTCGACGCCGCGGCCGCCGCCGGCTTCACCGGCGTCGAGTACGCCGACCCCTACCCGTACCCGGCCGCCCGGCTGCGCCGCCGGCTCACCGACGCCGGGCTCCACCAGGTGCTCATTAACGCCCCGATGGGCGAGCCCGGCACCCCGGAGCAGGCGGGCGTGGCCTGTCTGCCCGGCCACACGGACCGGTTCCGCGCCGATCTGGAGCGCGGCCTCGACTACGCGGTCGAACTGGGCAGCGACTTCCTGCATGTGCTGGGCGGGACACGGCCGGCCGGCGTCGACCACGACCGCGCCTTCGCCGTCCTCGTCGCCAACCTCGCCTGGGCCGCCGAACGGGCCCGGGGCACCGGAGTACGCCTGGTGCTGGAGGCGCAGAACGCCCGGGACGCACCCGGCTTCCTCCTGGACACCCAGGCACGGGCCGCGGCGGTCGTGGAGGCCCTCGGCCCGGACGGTCCCGGGCTGCTCCTCGACGTCTACCACCTCCAGGTCCAGGAGGGAGACCTCGTCTCCACTCTCCGCGCGCTGCTGCCCCGGACCGGCCACATCCAGATCGCCGACCCACCGGACCGGACCGAGCCGGGCAGCGGTGAGATCTTCTGGCCACGGATCTTCGACACGCTGCTGGACGCCTCCTACCCGGGCTGGATCGGCTGCGAGTACCGCCCGGCGAACGGCACGGCACGCGGGCTCTCCTGGGTCGCCGAACTGGCCGGAACAGCGATGACCGCACGGACGGTGACCCCATGAGCGGCGGAGCCGGCGACCGGACCCGGGACCGCGACCGGGACCGGGCACCGAGGATCGCGCTGATCAGCGCCACCCCCACCGCCGTCGGCCCGGCGGTCGCGGGACTGGCCGAGGAGTTCCCGGCGGCCGAACCCTGGAACCTGCTGGACGACCGGCTGCTCACCGACGCGCCGGACCACGGCCCGCTGCCGCCCCGCCTCGTGGACCGGATGCACCGGCTGATCGGCCACGCCCTGGCCGGAGGGGCCGACGGAGTGCTGCTGACGTGTTCGCTGTACGGCACGGCCGTGAGCGGGATCGAGACGCCGGTCCCGCTGCTGGCCCCCGACACGGCCGCCTTCGCGCGGGCGCTGGAGCTCTCCCAGGGGGGCGGCTCGGTGCTGGTCCTCGCCTCCTTCGAGGCCGCCCTGCGCGACGCGGAGTCCCGCTTCTCCGCCGCGGTCGCGGCGGCCGGCTCGGCGGCCGAACCGGTCGGTGTGGTCGCGCCCGGCGCCTTCGAGGCGGCCCGGCGGGAAGACCCGGCCGCACTGTTCGACGCACTGCGGAACGCGTGCGCTCCGCACAGCGCCGGCGCCGGCGTGGTCCTGCTCGCGCAGTACTCACTGGCGCCCGCCGCCGCGCGGCTGTCCACCGCGCTGGGCCTGCCCGTCGTCTCCGGCCCCCGGGCCGCCGCCGCGGCCCTGCGCTCCGCACTCACCGGGAGGCCCGTATGAGCGAGAACCCGGACAGCCACCCGCTGACGGACCCGGCCGGCGACCGCGCCGCACCACTCGGCGTCATCGCCGACGACTTCACCGGCGCGACGGACGTCGCCGTCGCACTGCGCCGCGCAGGACTGCGGACGCTGCTCTTCTTCGGAGTCCCGGACGGCACGGGCGGACAGGGACAGGGCCACGGAGGCCCCGGGGGCCGGCTGCCGGAACACGAGGCGCTGGTCGTCGCGTTGAAGAGCAGGATGACACCCGCGGCCGCTGCGGTCGCCTCGTCCACGGCCGCCCTGGAGTGGCTGCGCGGACAGGGCGCGGGACAGATCTACTTCAAGTTCTGCTCCACCTTCGACTCCACCCCGCGCGGCAACATCGGCCCGGTCCTGGACCGGCTGGCCGAGGCGACGGGCGCCGGTCCCGTGCTGGTGACACCGAGTTCACCGGAGCATCTGCGGACCCAGTACCACGGCTGTCTGTTCGTGGACGGCGTCCTGCTCGCCGAATCGCCGATGCGCGACCATCCGGTGACCCCCATGACGGACTCGTATCTGCCCCGGCTGCTGCGCGCGCAGACACGCGAGCGAGTGGACCTGATCGGGCTCCGCACCGTACGGGAGGGACCGGCCGCGGTCCGCGCGGCGCGGGAACGCGCCGGAGCGCGGGGCGCGCGCTACATCCTCGCCGACGGCATCGACGAGAGCGATCTGCGCACTCTCGGCAGGGCCGCCCTGGGCACACCGCTCGTCGCGGGCGCCGCCGGACTGGCCGCCGGCCTCGCGCACGCGTACGCCGAGGAACGCGCCGCCCGCCCGCCGGGCGCCGAGCGGTCCGCCGCCGGTGACGCCCGGGAGGCCGGGACCGTCCCGAGGACCCCGGAGGGCCCGGCGGCGGTGCTCGCCGGAAGCTGCTCCCGCCGCACCCTGGAACAGCTCTCCGCGCTCATCGACGCGGGCCGGCCCCGCTACTACCTGGACGCGGTGGCCACCCCCGATCCCCTGGCGCTCGCCGATGCGGCGCTCGCCTGGTACGACGCCCTGCCCCCGGGCGGCGGCGCACCCGTGCTCCACTCCTCGGTCGCCCCCGGGAAGCTGCGCGAGGTACAGCGCGAGCTGGGCGTGGAGCGGTCGGCCGCCGTGCTGGAGCACGCGACCGGACTGATCGCCGCCGGACTGGCCGGGCGCGGGGTGCGCCGGCTGGTCGCCGCCGGCGGAGAGACCTCGGGGGCGGTGGTCGCGGCACTCGGGGTGACCGGCGCGCACGTCGGCACCGAGGCCGCGCGCGGCGTGCCGTGGATTCATCCGCTGGGCGGCCGTCCGCCGGCGCTGCTGCTGAAGTCCGGCAACTTCGGCGACCCCGGCCTGCTCCTCGACGCCTCGGCGGACCCCGCGTGAGCGCGCGCCGCGACGAACCGGACCGGCGCCGGCTCATCGCCCTCGCGCGGGCCGTCGCCGCCCGTTCGCTGACCCACGGAAGCACGGGCAATGTCTCGGTCCGCGCCGGCGGACACATCCTGGTGACCCCCACCGGGTCGAGTCTGGCCACCGTACGCGCCGGGGACCTGTCGGTCATCGACTCCGACGGCGCCCATGTCTCCGGCCCGGGGCCGTCCAAGGAGGCGTTCCTGCACGCCGCGGTGTTCCGCGCCCGGCCGCACGCCGGAGCCGTGGTGCACACCCACTCCACCCACGCGGCGGCCGTCTCGTGCCTGGCCGGTGTCGACCGCCGCGACGTCCTGCCGCCGCTGACCGCCTACTACGCGATGCGCGTCGGCGGCCTCCCGATGCTGCCGTACTTCGCCCCGGGCGACAGCCGGGCCGCCGCCGCCGTCGAAGCGGTCGCCCGCGACCATGCCGCGCTCCTGCTGAGCAACCACGGTCCGGTCGCCGCCGCCGCCGATCCCGACGGCGCGCTGGCGGCGGCCGAGGAGATCGAGGAGACGGCCAAGCTCTTCCTGCTGCTCCGCGGCGCCCCCACCCGGCCGCTGACAGAGGCCCAGCGCGCGGCCCTGCGCCCGGCCTCCCCCTGACCCACCCCCCTGAAATCTCCTGAGGGAGCTGCGGGGCGCCCCGGCGGAATCCCTGCCGGAACGCCCGCCTCCCCACCCTGGTGAAAGGACGAAGATGTCCACGGACATACCGAGCACGGTGTCGCTCTTCAGCGCGCTGGCGGTGAAGAAGGCCCTCGACGACGTCATTCTCGCGGCGTTCACCGAGCGGACCGGGACCGCCGTCGACGGCGTCTACGACCCGACGAACGTGCTGTTGCGGAGAATCGAGGCGGGTGACCGGCCGGAGGTCATGGTCGCGGTGACCGGCTCCTTCCCGGCGCTCTGTACGGCGGGGGTGATCGACCCGGCCTCGGTGCGGAGCGTCGCCCGGGTCGGGATCGGCCTGGCCGTGCCGCCCGGCGCGGAGCCGCCCGCGCTCGACACCGTCGACGCGCTGGTCACGGCGCTGCGCTCGGCCCGTTCGGTCGCCTACTCGCGGACCGGCGCGAGCGGCGTCCACTTCGCCGGGCTGCTGGAGCGGCTCGGCATAGCGGAGGAGGTCAACCGGCGGGCCACGATCGTGGAGAAGGGCTTCACCGCGCTGGCCGTGGTGGACGGCCGGGCCGATCTGGCCGTCCAGCAGATGAGCGAGCTGCTCTTCGTGCCCGAGGCCGAGGTGGCGGGGCCGCTGCCGGACGGGGCCCAGCACTTCACCGAACTCTCCGCCGCGCTGGGCGCCGCGGCCACCGGCCGGGCCGAGGCCCGCGCCCTGCACACCTTCCTCACCGGGAAGGAGGCCGGAGATGCGTACCGGAACGCGGGACTCGAAGTGCTGCCGCTGGACTGAACCGCGCCCCGCCCACGAAGCGTCCTCCCCCGAGCCCCTCGTCCGCCGGGAGAGATGCCGATGAACGCGATATTCGCGCTGGTCGCCTTCATCGGGGCCATCATCGTGTGGAACGTCTGGGCCAAACGCAACATCGGCGAGGCGATGGTCGTCGGCTTCCTCGTCAGCGCGGCCTTCGCCGGCACGGACGCGCCCCGCGTCGCCTGGGAGAGCCTCGTCGAGGGGTTGCAGTCGGAGATCACCTTCGCCGCACTCGCCTTTGTCTTCGTCAGCGAGCTGCTGACGAGAACGGGGCTCGTGCAGCGGATGATCGACATCCTCAGCTCCCTGCTCGGCCGTCGCGAGGGCGGCTCCGCCTACGCGGCGACGGTCTCGGCCGGTCTCTTCGGCGCCGTCGCGCACAACGGCGCGGCGATCGTGGCGACCATCGGGTCCATCACCATCCCGTGGATGAAGCGCTCCAGGGCGAGCGGCGAGACCGCGGCGCTGATCCTCTCCGGCAACGCGGGCGTCGGCGCCACCTTCCCGTTCAGCGGCGCCTTCTTCATCCTGCTCGCGGCCCCCACCGTCACGCCGGTCCTCCAGGCGCGGGACGTGGTCGGCACGATCTTCGTCGTGGGCGCCTGGATGGTCGCGATGCGGCTGGTCATCGCCTATGTCATCGTCAAACGGCGAGGCGTGGGCGCGATGGCGCCGGAGGACATCCATCCGCTGCGCCGGTCCTTCGCGGCCGGCTGGACCTCGCTGCTGGTGCTGGCCGCGATCGCGGTGCCCATCGTGCTGACGGCTTCGCCGACCAGCGATCTCATCGGCGACCGGCTGGGCGGGCTGGACGTCTCCGACGCCGTGCCGCTGCTGGTCTGGCTGCCGGTGGTGATGCTGCTCGCCGGACTGCTGGTGGAGCGGCGGGCGCTGCCGCGCGGCGGCGGGGAGTGGTGGACGCTGCTGTCGGAGATCAGCCCCAAGCTCGGGCTGATCGGCGTCACGATGGTCTCGGCCTTCGCCGCCTCCAACGTGCTGAGCACGCTGGGGATCGGCGAGCAGCTCGCCCCGTATCTCCGCGGTCTGGAAGGGGTGCCGCAGGTTGTCGCGGCGCTCGTCGTCGGACTGGTCGTGGTGATCGTCGCGGGCCCGCTGAACACGACCTCCACGCTCGCGGCCGTCGGGCCGGTGGCCTTCGCCGCGCTGACGGCGGCCGATGTGCCGCCGTACATCGCCTTCGCCGCCGTCATCGTGTGGGCCTCCTCCGAGGGCTGCTCGCCGCCGGGCGCCGCACCGCTGTACGTGGCCGCCGGCATCGCCTCCATCAACCCGGTGCGCATCTTCGTTCCGGTGACGCTCTACTACCTCGTGCCCTCCTACCTCATGGGCGTGCTGATGGTGCTGGGAGCGGTATGGATTCCCGGATAGGAGTACGAAGATGTACACGATCTGCCTGAATGTCTCCCGCGTCCTCGTCGCGCTCTTCCTGATCGTCGGGTTCGTGGTGGTGGTGGGCCAGACGGTGGCCATCGCCGTGGGCTCCGCCGGTTTGATGACCCGCTTCGGGACCGATGTCACCGACGTGGCCTGTGTCCTGGCCGGTCTGGCCGGAGTCTTCGCCTTTCTGCTGCTCTACACGGCGGAGGGGAAGGAGAAGGCGGGTGAGTGGGAGGAGTGAGGCGTGGGGCCGGCACTGTCCGGCCGCTTCTCCGGAGCGGCCGGACGGGCGCCGGCCCCTGCCGGGCCGGGCGGAGGTTCGGAGCCGGGCGGAGGTCCGGTGGGTCGGCCCGAGGGGCCCGTGCCTCCCGCCGCGGGCGGGCCGGGTGGCCGGATTGGCGTTCTGGGCAGCGGTGGGCGGGGGTCCTTATCGTGTGGCGCACATGTCCTGAGCCCGGCCCTGGGCGAGGACCGGTGACGGTCCCGTCCCCGTGAGGGACCGCGGACGAAGCAGGGGGAGCACATGGCACACTTCCGTGACCTCGACGAGTCGCACCAGGCCCCGGACGGCGAGCTGTACATCGCTCTGGCGTCCCATCCCGCGCTGGTGTGGGACATGCCGCGGGCGTCCACGGCGCCGGGCACCGCCCCGATCATCCACACCCGCAACAACGGCGCCCACCAGCGGTGGCGCTTCGAAGTCGACCACGACAGCGGCAAGTACACCTTCTTCTTCATCGTCAACGTCCGCAGCGGCCTGGCGCTGACCGTCCAGCCGGACCGCACGATCACCCAGCAGCCGAAGGCGGCATACGAGCTGGGAGGCCGCCGGCAGCTGTGGGCCATGGGCTATCCCGGTTTCGCCGGCAGCACCTTCGACCCGGCCAAGCCCTCCCAGCCGCACCCCACCGGTTCCCAGGGCACCCGTCTGCGCATCCTCGAACACGAACCCGTCGACGTGGCCCCCGTCTCCGGCACCCTGATCGCCCTCCTCACCAGGTGGGACGTCTTCGAAACCGGCTGGACCTTCATCGCCGCGCCCTGACTCTCCCGCCGTCTCCTTGGGAAGCCCGGGAAGCCCGGGAAGCCCGGGAGGCGTGTCGTCGGCCCCGTGCGGTTCCGCGTTCCGCGCCGGTATCCGCGCATGGCTGTGCCCGGGGAGGGTGGTCCCTGCCCCGGGCACGGTGGTGAGGGTCAGACGAGTGCCAGGCTGATCTGGTCCTTGAACACCACCCAGTGCTGGCCGGGGTCATTGGTGTCACACGGCTGGCTGGAGACGTCCGGAGTGCCCCAGGCGTTGGCGAGACAGTAGGCGGAGGCGTAGTTGAGCGAGATCTGCTGCCCCTCCACGTCCCAGTACTGGCCCTCGTCGGTGGGGTCGCACGGCTTGGTGGAGATGTCCGGGGTGCCCCAGGCGTTGGCCAGGCAGTAGCCGGGCGCGTCGGTGAGGGAGATCTGGTTGCCCGAGACGGTCCAGCGCTGGCCGGGGTCGCTGGTGTCGCACGGCTGACTGGAGATGTCGGGGGTGCCCCAGGCGTTGGCCAGGCAGTACTGGCCGGGGGCCTGCTGGGCGGTGGGCGCCGCCCCGGACTCAGCGGCCGACAGGAGGGAAGCCATCGCCGCCACGGATACCAGGGCGAGGGACTTGCGGAGGGTGATTCCCATGCGCGGACTCCATTCTCGGCCCAGGTCGGGCGTGTTTCACGCGCGGCCTGGAAGGGAGGGTGCTCGGCTCGGATGCGAGCGCACGGAGATTGATATCAGTGGTATCGAGCCAGCCGATCACTGCGCGCAACGTATTCACCCAAACGCGTTATTCATGGGATGATCCGATAGATTCCGGATGGTGTGCTGGGGCCTCACGTGCCGAGTCGCGCCGAGTGCGCCACCGGCCCCGCACCGGCCCGGGCGCCGGGAGTTCCCGCGCGAGAGGGCGGCCCCGCTGCCCTCGGGGACACGGCAGAACCCGGGCCCCGCCGAAGCGTGGGGCCCGGGCCTGCCCGTGGATCTTCCGGTGTCCCGGACCGCGCGGGTCGCGGGGGAGCGGGGTCAGATCGTCCGGCTCGGATCGGCGGGTCGGATCATCGGGGTCAGACCGTCGGGGTGGGGCAGGACGCCTCGACGATCCTGCCGTTGTTCTGGAACGCCTCGCCGTTGTGCACGGTCAGGCACTTCCCGGTCCACGCGTTGGCGAAGGCGAAGCCGTTCGCATTGCCGTTGCCCACCTTCACGGGATGGATGCTCCAGAGCTGATTCCCGACCCCCCAGGAGTTCCCGCACGGCCACCACCACAGCTGCGTACCGCTCGGCGGATGGCTGCCGCCGTTGTTGGGGACGGTGAGGCAGTTGCCGGTGTTCGTCCTGATCCAGAAGTGGTTCCGGCTGTCGAACCCGGTCGGGAGGGACGCCTCCCACTGCTGACTGTTGGGCGCCGGGTTCGCGCACCCGCGCTGAGTGACCAGACCGCCCGTGGTGCCCGACTCGGCGCCGCGCACCATGCAGCGGTTCCGGTACCGGGAGTTCTCGTACTGCTTCATGCTGTTGAGAATCCAGATGCCTTCATGGGCGTAGATGAAGTTCTTGCGGTTGAGGTCCTTGGCCACCGAAATCGGGGTCACGCCGGAGCCGTCGCTCTTGTGGTAATGGTCCACCGCGATGGCGTTCGGCACACGCCCCGTGGATGCGCAGTCCTTCTCGACGCGCTGGACCAGCTTCCTGCCGTTGAACGGCCCGTCGATGAACCAGTCATCTGAATTGAATTGGTTCAGGATGAACAGCGGCGTCAGATTCCCACTGACCTTCGGGGTGTTCATCGGCTGGCTCTCGGCACGGTTCCGGCAGCCATAGGGGGTGGCCATGAGTCCATATCCGTACTGGGTCTCGACCGCGTGACCCCATGTGTACAGCAGGGAGCCCTTGACGTTCTTGCTGTCGTTGGGGTTGGGGTCGACCGAGACATTCTTCGCCTCCTTGTCCCGGAAAATCACCAGCCGTTGATCCGCGTCGACCATCTGCCGCAGGGTCGGCCAGTTGTTCTGGTAAATATTGAAGGAGGCCGGATCGAAGAGCAGCTTGGGGGCGCTCCTGTCCCACAGGAGGTTGGTGATCTCCGTCCTGAGTCTCTCCTCCGAGACGGAGTTCTCCAGGAAGATCGTGACGACCTCCTCCCGGTTCTGCTTCAGCCAGTCCACGATGGTGCGCAGCTCATTGCGGAGCAGGTCGGCGCAGTCGTGCGCGTGACAGAGCTGGATCTCGCCGCTCCGGTCGTATGTGTCGAGCATGAACCCCCGCACGCCATCGACCAGTTGGGCGTTGATGCTGCGGCCCTGGTTCCGCGCGCGGGGCGTGATTCTGCTGTCGTACGCGTAGGAATTGTGGGTGGTCACGAACGACCACTGGTCGTAGCGCGCGTTCCCGTACTTCGCGGAGGGCGCCGCGACGGCTGTGCCGGGGGCGATCAGCACGGAGGCGAGCAGGAACAAAGGGAGCAGGAGCAGAGCCATTCCGCCGGAATATCGGGAACGTTTCATGGCTGTACCGCCTTTCGGATGGTGAAGGGATGGTGGTGGGTGGGGAAGGGCCCGCCTCGGGCTGAACGCGGGAGACGTCCGGTGGGGCTCGCGCCGTCGCGGTCCGGGGTGGTCCGCGAGCGTGCTGGTGCCGCGCCCGGGGAATGCGGCGGAGAGCTGCCACCGGCACGGGAGTTCCTGTCGTTCTCCATCTCAACTCGTCCCCGTTTCCCTTGAGTTGCCGTCATGGCGTCCCGTCCGGGACGCCACCCTCTCTTTCTCCGGGGGAGGAGAGGGGGTTCGAACCGGGGAGGTTGCCCCTTCACGGGATATCGGCGGGGAACCGGTGGGCCGGCCGCACTCCGGCCCAGGGGATCGGTGGTGGAGTCCCGGTGGGGCATCCGGCCGCACGGGTTTCGGGATTCGGTCTTGCGCGCACGTCAGAACCGGTCCGGTGCTCGCTGCCGGGACCCGGAGTGTCGCGATCGTCCAGCAGCGGACGTTCCGGTGTGAGCGCGAACGCGGGGGCGTCTTCGGGGGCGGCCCGCTGTCGGGGCCGCGCGCGCGTCGAAGGACACCCGGGAGACGGTGGGGCCACCCCGCCGGCCGCGGATCTGCGAGGTCGTCCCGGACCGCGAGGCGCCGCGCCGGTCTCTGTGCCGGGCCTCCAGGGCCCGGCACGGAGACCGGTGGGTCAATCCGGCTCGTCCGGGTGGAGAACCGGGCGCCGCGTCAGGCCATCAGGCCGCCGGCACCTGGATGTTCCCCCACGTGTACCCGGCGCCCACCCAACCGCGGAACGGCGGGTTGAACGTTCCGTCCGGCCGGCCGCCGAAGATGTGCACGGCCATCTCGGGGACCGTGGTGAACCCGTACAGAGAGGCGATGTCGTCGATCCCGTCGCCGTTGAGGTCGCCGGTGGTCAGCCTCATGCGGTCGGCGGTGCCCCAGCGGTTGTCCGGGGTGTTCGTCACCTTCCACGCCTGGAAGGGGGCGTGGAAACCGCCGTCCGCCTTCGAGAGGAAGGTGTGCAGACCGACCGCGGAGCCGCCCTCGTAGTCGTACAGGGCCGCGATGTCGGCGCCGCCCTTGCCGTCGAAGTTCCCGCTCACGATGCGTGTGCGTTCCGGCGCTCCCCAGTACGAGGCACCGGTGTTGGTCGTTGTCCACGAGCGGAAGGGCGGGTTGAAGGTGCCGTCCGCCTTGGCGGTGAACGTGTGGAGGCCGAGCCCGTCGGCGGAGGAGAGGACCGCGATGTCGTCGCGGCCGTCGGGGTCGAACTTCCCGCTCACGAGCTGCATCTCGCTCGTCCGGGCGAAGCCGCTCGTGTTCTCGTACCCGGTCTTCGGTCCGGAGAAGGTGCCGTCGGAGTGGGCGAGGAAGGTGAAGATCTTCCACCGGTCGCCGTTGCCCGCGTAGGTGTAGAGCGCCGCGATGTCGTCGCGTCCGTCGCCGTTGTAGTCGCCACTGGTGAGGCGCATGCTGGTGAACCAGCCCCAGTCGGAGTTCGCGCTCCAGGACGTGGTGCCCGCGGAGTAGCGGCCGTCGGGCTTGCCGAGGAAGGTCTCCAGGGAGAACGTCGCTTTCCCGGCTTTGACGCCCTCGTCGTTCAGGGTGACGAGGTCGGGCACACCGTCGCCGTTGACGTCACCCCGGGCCGTCCTGTGGGCGGCGCCCGCGGGCGAGCTGATCACCTGGGGGGAGTTCTTGGGGTCGCGGAACGTGTTGTGCCCGGTCGTCCCGAAGGTGAACGGCCTGGCCGAGTACGGGGCCGACGAGGGTGTTTCCCGCGGGTACGTCGCCAGGAACGGAAGGGCCGTCAGCCCGTTCGCCGTCAGGTCGTTCTGCGCGCGCAGCCAGTCCCAGTTCGCCTTGAAGTCGTCGTAGATCCGTGCGTCGGTGATGCGCAGGTGCGTCTCGTCGGCGCTGGTGACGGCGGGGTTGTTGAAGTTGTCGGAGCCGGTGTGCACCACGCGGTGCGGGCCGGCGGCATCCTCCCAGGACAGGAGCGTGTACTTGGAGTGCAGCCCGCCCGAGGCCCCGTTGAGCTGGTTCATCGTGACCGCCCACACCTGGACGTCCCGGTTCGGGTGTGCCGCGTTCGGCTCCAGGGCCAGTGCCTTCTCGGGCGAGCCCGCCACCAGAATCCTGAACGCGCACCGATTGCCGCCGACGGCGCCGTTGTCGATCTTGTCCTTGATGGCGGCGTCGACCTCGGTACGGCCGCCCCACGACGCCATCGCGATGTGGACCTGCGGGCGTGTGGCGCAGTCGAGGGCTCTGATGCTCCTGGCCACCGGGTCGTTCACGACCCCGCCCTGCGTGGCCGACCGGGGGAAGCGCCAGCCGGCGGCCTTGCCCGCGTGTCCGCTGAAGTCGCCGGTCCCGCCGGCGTCGACCTGCGGCCAGATCGCGGCGGTCTCGCCCGCGATCTCCTTCGAGAGCATGGTGTCCCAGGTGTGCTCGTAGCCCTGGTGTATCTGCGCGTCGTTCGAGCTGATGAGCATGTTGTCCGCGAGCCCGGGGGACGTTTTCGACAGGTTGTGCGAGGACTGGACCGCGACGTTCGTCCGGCCGTCGGAGACTTCGCTGAACAGCCAGAACTTGTCGTGGTTGATGTCCTTGGTCTGCATGCAGCCCTTGTTGCAGAGGACCACGCGCGGCCGGTTGTCGGGGCCGTTGCCGAGCGACTGCGCCAGGCGCTGGACCTCCGGGAGTGGGACGGCGCAGTCCAGATTCGGCCCGGACCACCGGCAGCGCTCGCTGAGGACACGTACGTCGGTGCCTCTCGCCTGGGCGGCGATGAGCGCGTCGGCGATCTCCCTGTCCTCCATGATGTACAGGGACACCCGGATGCGGGAGGTCGGGGTGGCCTTGCCGATCAGCTCTTTCAGCTTGTTCTCGATGGTCCGGCCGTAGCCCGCGGTACCCGTGGGAACCGGCTTGTTGAACACCGCCTCCAGGGAGGGGGCCGCGGCAGGGGACGGCGGGTCGGCCGCGGCGGATACCGTGGTCGGCATCGACACGGCGGCGGCGGTTATGACGCTCAGCGCCAGCGAGACAAGTCTGGTGATTCTCAAGGATCCACCTTTGAGTAGACAACCATGGGCCCGCCGGAGTCCGGCGGGCCTGACGAATCCAACCGTCACTTCCTTTCTATCCTTCTGCTTCAGCCGCACCAAGACACGGCGGAGAACACACGGGTCCCGGAGGATCGCCCCATCACCACGTGATGCCCTCCGCGGCGCACCACGACGGACGGCTCGGCGAAGAGCGCGTCCGCGCCGCGGTTCACGGACGGGGTGCGCCTGCCCGGGCAGCTGCCCGGCGTGCCTGCTGACCGCGCCACCCCGCCTGGTTCAGCAGCCACAGCAGAGCCGGGATCACCAGACCCGCGGCGATGAAGGCCCAGGCGCTGTCCCGGTGCCGGCCGGTCTCGTCCACCTGCCACAGGACGAACACATTGATCGCGGCGGCGGCGGGCATATGGGTCAGCAGCACCAGCATCTCGACCGGGTGCAATGGTTCAGGCGACTTCACGCTGAGAACAACAATCATCCCGAGGAACAGGACCCAGACGCCACCTGTCCAGCCGGCGGCGAGATACCAGCCCTTCCCGGGGCCGTCCGCGAGGGTCCCGCCCCTGGCCGTCGGCTCCACGCCCAGATCGAGGACACCCACGACCGCGAGCCCCACACAACAGGACCCCACGAGGCCCACGAGCCAGATCACCCCGAAGACTCTGACGGTGTTCCACGAGAACCGCGCAGATCCGTGCCGTTCCCCCATGGCCTGGCCCCCTCCGATGCGATGGTCGTTCCATCGATTCGGATCAGTCTGGTGTACGGGACTCGGCTCGCGGCATTATCCCGCCGGCAGGCGCGAACCGTCGGGGCGAAACCGTGACACCGGCACCGGTGCCGGAGTGCTCGCGGCGCGGGCCCCCGGCCTGATCGGCCGGGGGCCCGCGCGGGGGTGGGGCGGCGTCAGCTGGGCTGGTCACCGGTGTAGCGGTAGATCTCGCCCGCGGTGTTGATGTGCCACGCCGTGCCGTCGGCGCCGGCGGCGATGTCGGTGGCGGTGCCGGGGATCTTGACCCACGGGTTGCCGCCGGCGGCGTCGTTGTTGGTGTACCGGTAGATGGCGCCGCCGGGGTCGACGCCCCACACATGGGTCCGGGAGCCCACCGCGATGCGCTTGAGGCTGCCGCTGACGCCCTTCCACGCGTTCGAGCTGTCCTGGTCGCCGGTGTACCGGTAGACCTGGTTCCCGGCGTTGACGCCCCAGACGGTGCCGTCGGCGCCCGCGCCGATGTCGCTCAGTGTCCCGGGGATCTTGATCCAGGGGTTGGTGTCGTGGTTGGTGTACCGGTGGACGGCACCGGCGGAGTCCACACCCCACACGTTCGTCCGGGAGCCCGCGTCGACACGGACCAGGCTCCCGCTGATGCCCACCCAGTTCGTCGTGGTCTGGTCGCCGGTGTACCGGTAGATCTGGTTCCCGCTGTTGACGCCCCACACGGTGCCGTCCGACGCGGCGCCGATGTCGCTCAGTGTCCCGGGGATGTTGATCCAGGGGCTGCCGTCGTAGTTGGTGTAGTGATAGACGGCGCTCGCCGCGTTCACCCCCCACACCGTCGTCCTGGACCCCGCCGAGACGGCCGTGAGACTGCCCGCGACCTTCACCCAATCCGCCATGCCGAGAACTCCCCTTCCTCGAACCGGTCAGTGACCGCCATCCTCCGCGATGCCATGGGCCCACAGACGGATGAACGACTGCCCTGCGGTCGAACAAGCCAGACACGTCAGTGTGTGAACGCCTGCCACCTGCCGGGACGAGGGCAGCAGCAGCCCGGCGGGGAGTATTTCGGCGCAAAGCCCTGTCGCACCTGTGGGGGATCGACACGGGCTCCGGCCCATGCATTCCCGTCCGCACGACCCGCCGGCCACCGGCCGTCCCGCCGAGCCGCTCCCGTACCGCCCAACGCGCCGGGACGCCTCGCTCCCGACGGCCACGAAGGCATTACCGGGACCCTGACCGCGATGTCCTTCCGTTCAGGACCCGGGTCGTCTCTCGCGGATCTCGCCGGGCTCGCGAGCCCTGGCGTCGAGACCGCCCAGGATCAGGTCGGTGAACACGGCGACCGCCTCGCCGTCGGTGGTCCGCTCCCGGTGCAGCTCGGCGGCGATCGCCTCGGCCGCACCCAGCAGGCCGACGCACCGCAGCCGGAGGGCCTGGGGCGCGAGGCCGGAGTACGGCAGCAGCGCGGTGGCCATCAGCTCCGCGTAGCCGTCGGTCAGCTCGTGCTGGACCGCCTCCATGCCCGGGTTGCCCTTCAGCGCGGCGGAAACGGCACTGAGCTCCGGCATGTCGGTGGCACAGGCGAAATAGGCGGCGCTGATGACGCGGGCGACCTCGCCGGCGCTGGGTGCGGCGTCCCGCAGCGCCTGTGTGATCGCGGCCCGGTGGCGTTCGTCGAGTCGCCGGCAGAGCGCGAGCAGCAGGCCGGGGCGAGTGGCGAAGTGGTCGTACGCGATCGGTCTGCTCACCCCGGCCGCCTCCGCGAGGGTCACCAGCGTCAGGGCGTCGGCGCCCTGGCCGCGCACGATCGCCCCGGCGGTGTCGAGCAACTGCTCGCGCCTGGCCTGCCTGGACAGACGGGTCGGTGTGGTGGCCATGGTCCTCCCTTGCGTTCCCGCTCCAATCTAAGCTACAAAACGTAGGTTACAAAATGTAGCTTCATGGATGTGAGGGGGAACCGACCGTGGAACAGCAGGAATCGGTACTGATCCTGGGGGGAACGGGCCAGGCGGGCGCGGGTGCCGCCGCCCTCCTGCGCCAGTGGCACCCGGCACTGCCGCTGACGATCGCGGGCCGTGACATCGGTCGCGCGCGGCGGGTGGCCGACGGACTCGGCGCCGCGACCGCCGCGACCATCGATCTGCGGCGCGCCGATCTCGGCCTCCCGGCCGACCGGGGCCACTCGGCGGTGGTCGCCGCGCTCTGGGACGACCGCCTGCACGGGTTGCGCTACGCGCAGCGCCGCGGGCTGCCGTACCTCAGCGTCTCCAGCGGTCTGGTGGACATCGCGCCGGAGGTCGTCGCGGGCGCCCAGCGGGCACAGGCCGCGCCGATCCTGGTGGCCAGCCACTACTGCGCGGGTACCGTCGTCCTCGCGGCACTGCGCGCGGCCCGGCGGTTCGACCGGATCGACACCATCCGGATCAGTGCCGTGCTGGACGAACAGGACACCGGCGGGCCTGCGGGAACGGCGGATCTGGAGCGGTGGTCCACGGCCACCTCGGCGGGACTCGTGCGCCGGGACGGCGTCTTCACCTGGGTCACCGGCCCCGACGCGGAGGCGGATGTGCGCAGGACCGACGGCATCGATCTGCCCGGCCAGAGCATCGCCATCCTCGATGTGCCGAGTCTCGCCCTGGCCACGGACGCGCCCCATGTCCGCTTCGACCTCGCCATCGGCGAATCCGCCGGCCGGAGCCGCGGGGAACCCGCTTCCTTCGAGGTCCGGATCGACCTCGAAGGAGCGGACCGAGGGGGAGCGCCGATCCGTACGAGCCGCTGCCTGGTCCACCCGGCGGGGCAGCGCCCCCTGACCGCGACCGGCATCGCCCTCGGTGTCGAGCGATTGCTCGGGCTGCGCGGCGAAGCCGTCCCGCCCGGCATCCACACCCCCGAGGCACTGATCGACCCGGCCTACGCGGTCGAGCGGATGACGGAGACCGGCGCCGCCTTCAACGGCTGTCACGGAGACGGCCGTTCCCACCCACTCACCGACGGTTCCGCGGATGCGGTTCCGGGGCTCCGGACCTGACAGCGGAGGGGGAGACCGGGAGCGCCGCTCCGGGCGCCCCGCCGGACAACCGCCCTGGGACCTCTTTCCCGGGGAGACGCCGGCCCCGGCCGGCGTCCGCGAGGACCGCCTCGGCGCCATCCGGCAGCCGTCCCCCTCCGCCGGCGCGGGGGCGGCGCTGCCCCTCCGCGGCCCGCCCGGGGTGGTTTCGGGCCGTTCTCCTCCTGCCGTGGCGGCGGGGTTGAGCCAGTGCCGGACGACGGGGTGCGCGGAGTCCGGGTGCGCCGGAGGGCCGGGCGGCGCGGCGTTCTCCGAAGTGGGCCGGGGTTGTTCCGGCTGCTGACGCCGCGTGCGGGGGAGTGGTGCGCCTCGGTGCTGTGCCGGGCGCCGGTGCCGGAATGGGTTCCGGTCACCGACCGGGGGCGGATCTCTCTCCGTGTGGTGGGGGTATGCGCCATTCCGCCTTCTCGCGGGATTTTTGGCTGTCTGTTCGATTTTCGGTGAGAGTCGGGGTGTGGTCGACTGTGCCGCAATCGACATGACCGCTCCTTCACCCGCCTGCCCGGGACGCGTTCGCTCTGCCCTGCCCCGGCCGGCGGTTGCTCTCTCCTGCCCAGCCCCCTGCTCCACCCGTTTCCCCCACCCGCGTTCCCCCGCGCACGAGGTGGGGCCGCTCCGAGGACGGATGGCCCATGACCACGGCTGACCCGAGTCTGCAGAAGGCCTACAACGACCGCCGCTACACCCACACCACGATGGTGCGCCACCAGGGAACGGCCCTCGCCTTCGCCCTGGACGAGCAGCGCCGCATCGTCTACACGGTGCTCGACCTCTCCGTCCACGACGACGCCAAGGGGGAACTCGACGCCGCCTACTGGTCCGAGAACCCGGTCGAGCTGCCCTTCCCGCGCGAGATCGTCAAAGTGGGCTACGCGGTGGCGGGCGCGACCGCCCTGCCCGTGGTCAAACGGGGCGGGCGGAGCGAGGCGGGCGCGGACGAACTGCTCGCCGACGACGAGACCGACCCCTTTCTCTCCTCGACCGCCCGGCTGACCGCGCCCGCCGTGCCGTTCCAGGTCCTGTCGGACGGCACCCATGTGGTGGTGCTCCGGCAGGCGGTCGACGGCGGACACGCGGACGCCGTCCACCTCCTCACCGGGGGCGGCAGCTCCGGCAGCGCCTCCCGTACCGACTATGTGAAGGACACCGCCGGGACCAAGGTGCCGGTGGCCGCAGCTACGCTGCTCTGCGACCGCTTCCTCCTCGTCGGCGGCGCCCTCAAACCGGTCAGCGAGGTCCGCTTCCGGCGCAGCCGTCACAAGACCAGTCCGGATTCGGTCAAGGACAGCCTCGGCGCCACCGACATGGACGGCAGGCCGTTCCTCGAACCCACCCAGGAGCTGGCGTTCATCCGGAACCTGACCGGGGGCCGCTTCACCGCCGTCCTCACCCCGACCGCCGTACAGGGCCGGCAGCGATGGCAGTTCTTCGCCCACAACACCACCACCAAACGGATCGACTCGTTCAGTGTGGAGCAGGGCACCGAGGGCCTGTTCAACACCCAGGGCACCCGCTACTGGACCAGCCCCGACCCCCAGTACCGGACATCGGTCTATGAACGGGCCCCGGGCTTCTGCCCCTTCACCGGCCGGCCGCTGGTCCCCGTCCTGCCGGAGGCCCTGCACGCGGAGAGCGCGGTCAGCTTCCCCGATGCCACCGGCAACAACTGGATCGACTGCGGCCGGCCCGCCCTGGGCCTCGGCTCGGGCCCGTACACCATCGAGGCGTGGGTCAAGCCGGGCAGCCGCAGCGGCTCGGTGGTGTCCCAGGCGGACTACTCGTTCCAGAGCGGCTTCCGGCTGAAGGTCTACACCGATCAGACCGGCCCGTACGCCAATCCCACCGACGACCGCCACCTGGAACTCACCCACCCCAACGGCAGTGTGTGGGTCTACAACGTCCTGAAGACCGGGGTGTACGCCCATATCGCGGCCTCCTACGACGGAACCACCGCCTCCCTGTACGTCAACGGGTCACTGGTGAAACAGGGCACCCTGCCCAGGACATCGAGCAGCACCGCGAGCCTCTGCATCAACGCCGCGTCCGCCGTCGGCGGCACCTACTCCGGCGTCATCGACGAGGTACGGATCTGGAACCGGGCCCGGACCCAGAGCGAGCTGGCGGAGGAGCTGTCCTACCGGCTGATCGGCAACGAACCGGGGCTGGTGGCCTACTACCGTCTCGACGAGGCGACCGGCAGCACGGCGTACGACCAGAGCGACACCGGCGCCCACGGCACCCTCACCGGAAGCTGCTCCTGGGTCGCCTCCGAGGCGCCCATCGGGGACCACCCCGGGGTGCGCCGGGACAGCTTCACCCTGAGCGGGCGCGATGTCGTCACCGGACTGACCGCCACCGTCTACTACCAGCAGGAGAACCTGGCCTCCGGCCACAGCGGCACCGTCCAGCCCGCCAAGCGGCAGGCCCGCGTACTCCTGGCCTGCGGCACCCGGCCCACGGGCACCGCCACGGGCGACCCCGCCGCCGCCACCGTCGACTTCGGCGTCGGCCTGGACGGACGGCTCTCCCAGATCCCCGATGTGGTCACCCTCACCGCCCTCCCCCAACCGCCGCCGTCCTCCACCACCGCCGACACCCTCAACCAGCGCATCACCACCCTCCAGAACGAGACCGCCCAGCTGGGCACCGACATCACCGGACTGCGGAACCAGCGGAGCGCCCTCGGGCCCGACCGCGCCCTCCCCTCCGATCCCTGGGTCACCGACATCCTGCGGCGGAAGGTCGGCCTGGACGTCTCCGCCGGGGGCCAGATCAGGGTCCTCGGCACCGACGGCAGCACCACCGACGGCGCACCGGTCACCCTGCTCAACCGGATGTACAACTGGCAGCTGCTGCCGCTCCCCAGCAGCTCCGCCTGGGACGTCCGGGTGGCCATCGTCGACCTGGAGGCCGGCGGCTACCGGGTCGTGGAGACCGAGAACGGCGGCACCACCGCCGGGACCCGCCTCGTGCTGAGGCGGCGCTCCTTCGCCCAGCCGCTGCCGGACTCGGCCCAGTGGGTTCTCAGCAGCTCGTACGACACGACCCGCTACCGCCAGACACTCAAGCACGTGGCGAGCGGGAAGTACCTGAGCGGGAACACCATCCAGGAACAGAGCCAGGCATCGCAGATCAGCATCCAGTCCCTGCTCGCCTACGCGCCCGATGTGCTCAACCACGAGAAGCGGCAGCAGGAGGCGACACTCGACAACTCCATCGCGGACAAGGAGAATCTGCGCACCGTCAAGGGCCTGGAGCTGGACGCCGCCCGCGATGAACTGGCCCGGCTCACCGGCGGGGCGCAGGGCGCCGCCGACACCACGCTCGCCGTGCCGCTGATCGGCACCGACGCCGCCGGCCTCAGCACCTCCGGAGCCCTGCTGACCTTCGCCAAGGCCGACACCACCCCGTTCCTGCTGGACAGCGCCACCGGCCGGGTCGCCCTCTACTACCGGGCCAGTGGTGACGGCCAGTTCTCCGCCGCCTATCTGGACACCGCCACCGTACGCTCCACCCAGCGGCTCTCCGGGACCGACGGAACGATCCTCTTCACCGCCCGCGACCCCGGCGTCGACATCGGCAAGGACACCACGATCACCGTCACGGCCGGAGCCGCGACCACCCTGTGCACGCTGACCATCACCCGGGCCACCGAGACCGAGACCTTCCAGAACGTTCCGCGCCGCGCCCGGGACCTGGCCGGAGTGATCAACGGCCTTCCGGACGAACCGGTCAGGATCGGCACCGTCGCCAGTGCGGCGGGCCGCACCCTCACCCTCGCCGCCGGAAGCCCCCTCGAACTCACCGACGCCACCTTCCTCCAGATCTCCGGCCGCCGCTACCGCGTCACCTCCGCCGTGCAGAGCGGCGCCACCGCCGTGACCGTCGCCTCCGATCTCGCGACCGGTCTGACCAACGCCGTGGTCTCCCTGGTGCGCTACGACACCGCCCAGGCCACCGCGTCCCGCGCGGGGGCCTCCCTCGCACGGGGCTCCCGCTGGATCGCCGTCGGCGCGGAGAGCGCCGACACCCTGATCCCCAACGGCACCGCCACCGGAGCCACCCCCGGCCACGGCACCCGCTGGCGCGGCGACTCACCCGGCCGGGCCCTCTCCTTCGACGGCACCACCCAGCGGCTCTCCCTGCCCACGGCCCAACTGCCCCAGCTCGCCGCCCCCGCCGGCGATCTCACCGTGGAGGCCTGGGCCAAACCCGACCCCGTCACCACCACCCCGACCCGCCAGCGGCTCGTCCAACTGGAGTCCGGCGACACCAAGACCTCCCTGATGCTGCTCCCCGCCGCCCGCGCCATGGCGCTGAACGGCATCAGCGCCATGCAGATCAACAACGCGAGTCCCACGGGCACGGACTTCACCATCGAGTGCTGGCTCAAGCGCTCCGCCAACCGCAACAGCACGGACACCATCGTCGCCTGCGGCACCAACGGACTCACCATGGGCTTCACCGCGAGCGGCGCCTTCAGCTTCGGCTTCGGCACCGGCAGCTCCGTGGAGACGCTCACCACCACGACCACCTGGAGCGACACCGACTGGCACCACTGGGCGGTCACCTTCAACCGCACCACCAAGGCGCAGGTCATCCACCGGGACGGTGCCGAGGTCGCCCGCCGCACCGCCGCCACCCTGCCCGGGAACGCCACCTTCGTCATCGTCGGCCGCACGGACACCGGCACCACCGTGTTCTTCAACGGACACCTCGCCGAACTGCGGACCTGGAACACCGCCCGCTCCGACGCCGAGATCACCGCCCTCAGGGACCGGCCCGTCACCGGCGACGAAGCCGGACTGACCGGCGCGTGGAGCTACCAGAAGAGCACCTCGTACAGTGACGGGGCCCTGCTCTTCACCGACCGCTCCACCGCCGTGCGCCACGGCGGGGTCTGGGGCAACGCCGACAACGCCGACTCCCCCCTCGGCTACCAGGTCATCGCCAAGGTCGCCGACCAGATCCGGATCAGTGACCGGACCTGCCCGATCGGGGAATGGTCCCATCTGGCCGCCGTGTACGAGCAGTCCTGGGGGCTCCGTCTCGACGGCTCCTCCTGGGCGGAGACCCAGGACGCCGACCAGCTCGACCTCACCGAGGACCTGACCATCGAGGTCTTCGCCACGATCGACGCGGTCGGCACCCGGCAGGGCCTTGTCTCCAAGGGGCAGCTCGGCGACAGCGCGGGCAGCGTCCCCTACCAGTTCTCCGTACTCCCCGGCGGACGGCTGGAGTTCGCCTTCGAGGAGCCCGGCCCCTCGGTCCGGCGCTACACCTCCAGCACAGCGATCACCCCGGGTTTCCACCGGCTCGCCGTGGTCCGCCGCGGCGGGAAGTCCATGGAGCAGATCAAGGGAAACAAGGAGTTCACCTACAAGGACGCGGACGGCAAGGAGAAGACCCAGACGGTGGAGGTGATCGACCGGGTCGACACCAAGACCTGGGACGACATCGTCTTCGTCGCCGACGGCCAGGAGATCGGCACCGGCCGCTACACCGGCCCCGGCCCGCGCGGCAACGACGGGTCGCTGGAGATCGGCCGCGCCCGGACCACTTCCGCCGTCCACCCGCTGACCGGCACCCTCGGCGAGGTCCGCATCTGGAGCAGGGCCCGCGACACCGCCCAGATCGGCACCCCGCTCCAGCCCCGTGACGAAGGACTGGTGTCCCGCTGGTCCTTCGAGGAGAACGAGGGCAGCACCACCCAGGACCCGGCCGGCGGCCACACCCTCCGCCTGCGCGGCGCCCGCTGGACCACCGACCCCGACCCGGCCGCCAGCACCTTCCGGATCTACCGCAACGGCCAGCCCCTCCCGTCCACCGCCGTCAACACCGTCACCCTCCGCGGCTGGAGCGGCGGTCAGCTCACCCTCGGGGCCATCAACACCGGCGGCACCACCCACGCCGACTTCTTCCGGGGCACCCTGGAGGAGGTACGGATCTGGCAGACCGCCCGTACCCGGGAACAGCTCCTCGACAACCTCTTCACCCGTCTCAAGGGCGACAAGAAGGACCTCCTCGGCTACTGGCCCTTCGACAGCGCCTCCACCACCACCAGCGCCGCCACCGTCGCCGACCACTCCCTGCGCGGCAACAACCTCGACCTGGGAACCGGCAACAGCCGCCCCACCGTCGTCCAGTCCACCGCACCCGTCTCCACCGACACCGCCGCCGTCCGCTCGGCCCTCGCCACCGTCGCCACCCCCTTCCACCGCACGATCTCCGCACCCCCCGCCGCCGCCGAGTACGCCGACCTCCAGTACACGGCCGCCGGTGAGGCGTTCGGCGTCCTCAAGCGCTGCTACAGCCACATCAAGGACAGCGCCTGGAACCTCACCACCGGCTACAAGGTCGGCGACCTGGTCAGCGAATGGGTCAGCCAGATCCAGTTCGACCCCCAGCTCATCGGCTATATCGAGGGCGCGCCCCCCGTCCCCTCCGAGAACCTCACCAGCACGACCACCACCACCGAACCCGCCGGCTGCTCCAGTGTCACCTTCCAGCAGGCGGACACCGTCACCTCCACCCTCTCCTCCGACCGCGAGCGGAGCGTCAACGCCTCCTTCAACCTCGCCGCGGGCGCCGAGATCGACGAGAACATCCTGATGATCACCGCCCCTCTCGGCATCGGCACCGCCCAGCCACTCGCCTCCGTCGCCCTCCGCGCCCGGATCGGCGGCGGTATGGAGTACGTCAACACCTGGACCGACGAGACCTCCGTCTCCCAGGGCACCACCACCGACTACGCCACCACGGCCACCCTCACCGGACACTGGGAGGACAGGTCGGCGCCCCTCAACAGCGCCATCGGCCAGCGCTATGTCCCCGCCAACCAGGGGTACGCCCTCGTCCAGTCCGAGACCGCCGACGTCTACGCCCTGCGGCTCGCCCACTCGGGAACCCTGGTGGCCTACCGGATCACCCCCAACCCGGACATCCCCCGGGACTGGAACATCATCACCTTCCCCATCAACCCCCAGTACACCAAGCAGGGCACCCTGGACGGCGCGGTCGGCTTCAACGACCAGGGGAAGGTCCTCGACCCCTCCTACCCCAACGCCTCCCAGCGCGGCGACTACAGCTACTTCAAGCCCCGCGAGGCCTATGCCCTCAAGCGCCGCATCCTGCGCGAGCGCCAGCATCTGGAGGCGTACTACAACGCCGTCTCCACCGAGACACATGACTCCGACCCGACGCGGGAACTCGCGGCACGGGTCCTGGGCTCCGTGATCGGCGCCTCACCGAGCACACCGGCGAAGAACGCTGCCACCCGCTCCCAGGACGCCTTCGCCAACCGCCACATCGCCAACACCTACGTCTGGACGGCGGACGGCGGATTCTTCGCCGAGACCACGAGCACGGTCGATGTCGTCACCGAGACCACCGGCGGCTCCTACAGCGTCTCCGGCTCGGTCACCACATCCCTGGAGATCGACTTCGAGATCGCGGGCATCGGGGTCGGCCTCCAGTTCGACGCCTCCATCGGGGGCGGTATGACCGTCACCCGCCACCGCTCCCGGGAGGCCACCCGCTCCCACAGCCTCAGCGTGGTGTGCAGCCCCACCAACGACCTCCAGAAGTACGGCCAGGACGGCAAACCGGTGTATCTGAACGGCAAGCCCGTCCTCGCCCCCGGCAAGGTCGACGCCTATCGCTTCATGACCTTCTACCTCGGTGAGGACACCTCCCACTTCGACGACTTCTACAACAAGGTCGCCGACCCGGTCTGGCTCGCCAACAGCAACGAGGCGAACGCCGCGGCCCTGCGCCAGGCCCGCCAGAGCGACCACAAGCCGCCCTGCTGGCGCGTCCTCCACCGGGTCACCTACATCTCCCGCATCCTGCCTCCGATTCCCCCGCCCAGCGCACCGCCGCTGGAGAAGGCGATGAAGGACCTGGACATCGCCAGCAACTACGAACTGATCCGCCGTCTCGACCCGTATGTCCGCTCCTCCACGACGAGCGGCCATGAGCTGGCCACGGCCACCCGCGCGGCCCTCACCACCTATCTCCCCCAGCTCCTGCCGCACACGGCGGCCGTCATCGCCTTCCTCACCGACTACTACGGCATCACCGACTGAACCGGCTGAACCGGAGCGGTCTCCGGGGGAAGATCTGCTCTTCCCCCGGAGCCCGTGCCCGTGCCCGTGCAGCCGGAACGGTCGCCGGAGGCGGGCGGTCAGAGGCCCATGTCCTTGGCGATGATCGTCTTCATCACCTCACTGGTGCCGCCGTAGATGCGGTTGACGCGGATGTCGGCGTACATCCGGGCGATGGGGTACTCCAGCATGTAGCCGTAGCCGCCGTGGAGCTGGAGGCACTGGTCGATGACCCGGCCCGCGCTCTCGGTGCCGTGGAGTTTGACACGGGCCGCGTCGGCGGGGGTGAGGTCGCCCGACTCCTCCAGCTCCATGGCCAGGTCGCAGAGCGCCTGTGCCGCGGTCACCTCGGTCTCGCACTCGGCGAGCACGAACTCGGTGTTCTGGAAGGAGGCGACGGGACGGTCGAAGACCGTGCGCCGAAGAACGTACTCCAGTGGGTGGTGAGCGCCCCGCGCCGCATCTGCTCGAAGCCGACCGCGAGCGCGCACTCCACCGCCCCGGACTCCACCGCCTGACGGGCCAGCCACAGGGCGGACGAACCCGTCGCGCAGTTGTTGTTCACATTGACGACCGGCACTCCGGTCATACCGACGCGGTAGAGCGCGGCCTGGCCGCTGGTCGAGTCGCCGTACACATAGCCGGCGTACACCTGCTGGACCCGGTCGTAGGCAATCCCTGCGTCCTCCAGCGCCGCGCGGATCGCATGGGCGCCCATCACGTCGTAAGGGTCACTGTGACCCGGTTTGGTGAACGGGATCATCCCGGCACCAGCCACGAGGACTCGGCGATTCATCGCACCTCCAGGGCGGGTTGAGTGATGTGAATGCAAGTTCAGTTTTTTCGTAGACTCCCTTGTTTTCAAGGGGTGAAGGAGAAGCAACCATGCGATGGGGTATTTGAAATTGAGCGTTGGTGGCCGGGCGGTCGCCGGTGCGGTGGCCGTGCTCGGCAGCCCGCGGAACGAGATCCGCCGGGCGGCCTGTATCTTGGGCCGGTGGCTGGTTCGGTGGGGGACATGGGAGACGCGAAGGGCCGGCGCATCCGCGGTCTGGACGCCGGGGAGCGGCGCGCGAGACGCCGTGAGGATCTGCTGGACGCGGCGCTGGAGCTGTTCTCCGTCCAGGGCTACCAGGACACCTCGATCGAGCAGGTCTGCAAGCAGGCGTACGTCGGGACCAAGAGCTTCTACGAGGTCTTCACCGGCAAGGAGGCCCTGTATCTGGCGCTGCTCGACCGCATCGTGGTCGATGTGACGGGCCGGCTCACCTCGGCGCTCGACGCACGGGACGCGCCGGGTGGCGGCCGGGACGAGAGCGAGGCCGCGCGGGCTCTGATCCGGCACTTCGCGGACGCCTTCGTGGACGATGTGCGAGTGGCGCGGGTGACGTTCGGCGAGGGCCGGGCCGTGACACCGCTGGCGGAGGCGCACCGGCGCGCCAACCGCCGCTGGGCCGCCTCCTTCGTCGAGACGGCCTGGCGGCGGCTGGGCGTCGAGGCGGGTCCGCACGGACACACCGTGGCCATGGGGCTGATCGGTGGCCTGTTCGACATCATCGCCGACTGGCTGGTGGACACCGGCACCGCGCCGCCCGCCGACCGGGCGTCCCTCCAGGAGGGTCTCGACCGCTTCTACACCGTGGTCAGCTCCGGACTCCACCGCTCCTGACGTCCCGTCACGCCCGTCGCGCGCCGCGGGAAACCCTTCCGGGGTCGGTCGGCGCACGCCCCTGTTCTTTTTGGAAACGATGCCTTGTTCCCAGCAAGAGGGCGTGCTCTACTTCCGGGTAACCTTCCACGAACAAGGAGTTGCCCGATGGCCAGGCTCCGCACGTTCCTGGCAGCCCTCGTGCTGTCCGTACTCGCCTCGACCACGCTGACCACGGCGGCCTCCGCCGACGCGCCGCCCCGGTCGGGGTGGAACAACTGGTCCTGCCGTCCCAGCGCCGCCCATCCCGAGCCGGTGGTCCTCGTCCACGGGCTCGGCGGCAACAGCTGGGACAACTTCGCGACCCTCGCACCCACCCTCCGCTCGGCCGGCTACTGCGTCTTCTCCGAGACCTACGGGAAGACCGTGCTGGGCGGGCTGGCCGGCGGGCTCGCCCCGATGGCCGAGAGCGCCGCCGAGGTGGGCGGGTTCGTCGATCGTGTGCGCGCCGCGACGGGGTCGGCGAAGGTCGACATCGTCGGCCACTCCGAGGGGACCACCGTCCCGGCCTACTACATCAAGTACCTGGGCGGGGCCGCGAAGGTCGACGACTTCATCGGCTTCGGCTCCAACTTCCGCGGCACCACGCTCCAGGGCCTGACGAACCTGGCCGCCGCCCTGAAGCTCCAGGGGCTGCTGACCGGCGTCGGCTGCGGGGCCTGTACGGACTATCTGCCCGGCTCCGCCTTCCTCGCCAAGCTCAACGACGGCCCCGTCGCCGTGCCCGGGCCGGAGTACACCACCATCGTCAGCCGCTACGACAGTGTCGTCACGCCGTACACCAGCGGCCTGCTCACCGGGGACAACGTCACCAACATCGTCCTCCAGGACAAGTGCCGTCCGGACTCCGCCGGCCACCTCGGCATGGCCATCGACCCCAACGTCGCCCAGCTCGTGCTCAACCGGCTCGACCCCGAGCACTCCAGGCCGTTCCGCTGCCTCCCCTTCACCACCATCGGCATCTGACACACCGTGAGACCTCTGTGGGGGCGGCCCGTGCCGCCCCCGCCGTGCTGTCCGGACGCCGTTCCCCCGGGTGTCCGCCGGAGCGCCAACTGGACGCCGAAGCAGCGGATGTGAGCTGCCGTCAGATCTCGCTGGTCGAGGCGCGCACAACGAGCTGGGGAGGGAACCGCTCGACCCGCTCGGTCCGTTCCCCGCCGGGGGCCTGAAGCAGCGTCAGGCCGCGTTCGGCCATGGCGGAGAGCGGGTGGCGGATGGACGTTATCGGCGGGTCGAGGAGCTTGAGCATCTCGGTGTCGTCGAATCCGGTGACGGCGATCTGCCGGGGCACGGCGACCGATGAGCGGTGCAGTGTGCTCACCAGTCCCACCGCCAGGACATCCGCTCCGCAGACGACGGCGTCGATCCGGTCGCGCTGTTCGATGATGCGGCGCGCCGCCGTCCGCCCGGCGTCGGTGGTGAAATCGGGCAGCAGGATGGTGGTGGCGCCGGGTCCCCGCGCCCGGGTGAAGGCCGCCAGCCGTTCCGCGCCCGAGGAGGAGGTCTGGTCGGCGACCAGGGCGATCCGGTGCCGCCCGATGTCCTTCAGATGATCCACGAGAAGCCCGACCGCCGACACGTTGTCGAGCGTGACGGCGACCGTGCCCGACCCCTTGGCCCACCGGTCGAAGAGGACGACGGGACGGCGCTTGGCGGCCTCCCTGATGGCCGGTCCGGACGCGCCGGCGGAGACGGGGACGACGAAGAGACCGTCCACCCGGCCCCCGAGCAGGGTGTCGATCTGCTCGGCCTCGATCGCGGTGTCGTTCGCCGCGTCGGAGACCACGAGCGCACCGCCGACGGCGCGCACATGACGGGCGATGGCATCGGCGAGCTGGACGAAGTAGGGGTTGGCGAGCGTGGGGACGATGACGCCGATGGTGCCCGTCGCGCCGGTGCGCAGTGCCCGGGCCGAGTGGTTGGGCTGGTAGCCGAGCCGGTCCGCCGCCTCCTCGACACGGCGCGCGAGGTCGGGATCGACATTGCGCTGGGTGCCGGCGAGAACGCGTGATGCCGTCGCGCGGGAGACGCCGGCGGACTTGGCCACGTCGATGAGTCGGGGCGCTGTCACGGAGGTGTCCTTCTCGGTCGGGGGGCGGGGTGCGCCACGGTGTCGGGCGACCGGGCAGCACGAGGCTACTTGACGGCACGGGTGCGCTGGTACAGCATGTCGGAAATCGATCTCCCGAGGAGTTCGCATGTCGCTCACCAGAGTCGCCGGTTCCGTGAACCGCGACGTCGCCCTGACCGCCGGGGACCTGTCGCGACCTGTCGAGACCGCGTTCGCCCGGCACGTCGCGCCGTTCGGGCACACCGCCCCGAGCGGCCGGCCGCCGGCGTCGCCCCCGCTGAGTTCGTCCCCTTTATCCGGTTCCGGCCGGCTCCACCGCCGATGATGTGACGGTCCGCCGGAACGCGCCGCGCTCCCGCGCCGGACCGTCGTGACGGCGCCCGGGGCGGACGGGCCGTCCTGAACGAGGCGCACGCCCACCGCACCCACGCCCACCCCGGCGCCATCGCTGGACACCGTCGCTACCGTGGATGGCGACGGCCCCCTTCCGCGGTGTTCCCGCCGGCCCGCCCGGACACGGCACCGGCCCCCGGGCCGCGGCCGGCGGACCGCCGCGCGGCACACGGCCCGGCCCGGCGTACCGCGAACACCCCTGCCCCGGACACCTCGCGAGTCCACCACCAGCACAACGGAGAACCACCCATGAGAAACCTCAGGATCGGCGTGTTCGAGAACGCGCAGACCAACGCGAGCGGTACGGCCACCTGGCGCCACCCCGACAGCCGGCGGCACCTCTTCGACACCCTTGAGTACTGGCGCGAGCTCGCCGCTGTCTGCGAGGACGCCAAACTGGACTTCCTGTTCCTCGCCGACGCCTGGGGCTGGTCCGAGATCGACGGCACGCGCCCGCCCATCGCCACGGAGGAGACCCTCGACCTCCCGCGTCTCGACCCGATAGTCGTGGCGTCCGCGCTGCTCTCCACGACGACCGACCTGGGTCTCGTGATGACGGGCTCGGCCCTGGTGGAACCCCCGTACGCCTTCGCGCGCCGCATGGCCACGCTCGACCAGCTCTCCGGTGGCCGCATCGGCTGGAACATCGTGACGACCGGCACCGCCGACACCGCCGTCAAGGCGTTCGGCATGGAGATGGTGGACCACGACGACCGCTACCGGATGGCCGAGGACTTCCTCGATCTCGTCTACAAGTACTGGGAAGGGGCCTGGGAGCCGGACGCGCTGGAGAAGGACAAGGGCGGACGGTTCGCGGACCCCGCCAAGGTGCACCTCGTGACGCACAAGGGCCCGTTCTTCCGCTCGCAGGGGTACGGCAACACCGCGCGCTCCCCGCAGGGCACGCCCGTGCTGTTCCAGGCCGGGGCATCGCCCGCGGGCCGCCGGGTCGGCGGCCGGCACGGCGAGTGCATGTTCGTCGGGAGCGGCTCGGTCGAGCAGCTCGCCGGGCACACCGCCTCCATCCGCCAGGAGGCGGTCAAGGCGGGCCGCCGGGCCGACGACGTGAAGGTGATGTCCGCGTTCTCCTGTGTCGTGGGTGCGACGACATCCGACGCGGAGCGGCGCTACCGGCAGATCCTGGACGCGCAGCGCTCCGAGGTGACCGTCGCCAGCTACGCGATGTTCACCGGCCTCGACCTCTCGTCCTACGCGCCCGAGACCCCCATGACCGCTCTCTCCACCGAGCTGTCGCAGACCCAGGTGGCCCGCTTCGCCGGGCGGACGGTCGGCGATGTCCTCGCGGACTGGCACACCCACGGCGTCGGAGCGCGCCCGGTCGTCGGCACGGCCGAGGAGATCGCCGACGAGATCTGCGCGCTCGCCGAGGGCGCCGACCTCGACGGCTTCCTGCTCTCCCCGACCGTCCAGCCCGTGTCGACGACGGACTTCGTCGAGTCGGTCCTGCCGATCCTGCGGGCGCGCGGAGTCTTCCGCGGGGAGTACACGCGGGGCGAGAGCCTGCGCGAGCGCCTCACCGGGGCATCCGACCGCGCACTGCCGGCCAGCCACCCCGCAGCGCAGTACCGGCACTGAGAACAGAACAGAACGCGCGACGAGAGGATGTCGAAGACCATGGCCACCGCTGCCCACAACCCGCAGGGGGCGTCCGCGCCGGCGGAACTGGACGCGGCGACGCTGCGACGGGCGTTCGGGGCCTACCCGACCGGTGTCGTCGCGATCAGCGCGCTGCGCGGGAACGAACCGGTCGGGTTCGCGGCGAGTTCGTTCGTCTCGATCTCGCTCCAACCGCCCATGGCCGCGGTCAGCGTGGCCCGCACCTCGACCACCTGGCCCCGGCTCGCCGGGGCACCCGTCCTGGGGCTGAGTGTGCTCAGCCG
The DNA here is from genome assembly GCF_053594535.1 of Streptomyces sp. NPDC001889. NCBI lineage: Bacteria > Bacillati > Actinomycetota > Actinomycetes > Kitasatosporales > Streptomycetaceae > Streptomyces > Streptomyces sp. NPDC001889. The sequence continues at coordinate 227,333 of NZ_JBSFER010000006.1, read as the reverse complement.
GGGCCAGGGCGGGCTCTGCCGGCGGCTGGCGTCCCGGGAGGTCAACCGCTTCGACGGCGTCGCGTGGCAGGCGACGCCCGAGGGCGCGGTCGTCATCGAGGACGCCGCGCTCTGGCTGACGGCCCGGGTGAGCGCGACCCACGACGGCGGCGACCACGAGATCGTGCTGATGGAGCTGCTGACGGCGGAGCTGTTCTCCGGTGTGGAGCCGCTCGTCTTCCACACCAGCCAGTTCCGCGAGCTCACCCCCCATGGATGAGACCCCGTCGGTCCACGCGCACCTCACGGGTGCGGTGGTGCACGGCGCCGGCCGGGGTCACGGGCTGGGGTTCCCCACCGCGAATGTCGCGGCCGACCCCGGCTCGCGGGTCCCCCCGCCCGCGATCTACAGCGGCTGGGTCGTACGCCACTCGACCGGCATCGTCCACGCGGGGACGGTCAGTATCGGGTCGAACCCGACCTTCTGTGACACGACCGATGTCCATGTCGAGGTGTACTGCCACGACACATCGGATGACTTCTACGGAGAGCGCGTCGGACTCTGGTTCGTGGCGCGCATCCGGGACACGGTGAAGTTCGCATCGCCCGGCGATCTGATCAGCGCCGCCCGGCAGGACGTCGCGCGGTCGGAGGCACATCTCGCCTCCGGCCCCGGGCGCCGCGTCCTCGCCGCGGCGCTCGCCGCGCACCGGAAGACCGTCTCCCGCTGAGGCAGCACTCCGCACGGAATCGGCGCGCACTGCCGGTTCCCGTGCCATGACCGGCCCGGTCCGGTCCCAACCCCCCACTCCCAGCCTTGCTTCGAACGAACAAAGGTGTGAGTAATGAGTGCATTCGCGTGGTTGAACGACCAGTTCAGCCTCTTCGGCTTCCCCGTCTACTGGTCCGACTTCCTCGGCAACATCCTGGCGCTCGCGACGGTCTGGCTGGCGCTGCGAAGATCGCTGGTGGCCTGGCCGGTGCAGATCACCGGATCGGTGCTCCTGCTGATCGCGAGCCTGAACGTCGATCTCGGAGGCAATGCCGCCCGGCAGATTGTGATCATAGCATCGGCCTCATGGGGCTGGGCGACGTGGCGGCGGAGCAGGGAGAAGGAAGGCGCGATCAACGTCCGCTGGGCATCGTGGCGGGTGCGCGGTGTGCTGCTGGTCGCCATGGTGGCCGGGACCTTCGCCTTCGGCGCCCTGCTCAAGACCACCGAGGCGTCGTTCTACCCGGGTGCCCCCTGGTGGATGGTCCTCGCGGACGCCTGGATCTTCGTCGGCTCGATCCTGGCGATGTACACCCAGGCCCGCCGGTATGTGGAGTTCTGGTTCGCCTGGCTCGCCGTCGACCTCGTCGGAGTGCCCCTGGCCATCCACTCCGAGCTCTACTTCTCCGGGATCGTGTACGCCATCTTCTTCGTCATGGTGGTCATCGGGATTCGCGACTGGGCGTCCCGCAGCAAGGACCAGGAGATCGCCTCGCCGCTGGAGCCGGCTGCCGTCCTGGAGGGCCGGAACGACACCCCGCCGGCCACGGGAGCGCAGGCCCCCCGGCCGGGCACGGAGGCGGCGAGCGGACCCGCGGTCGCCGACTGACCGGTGATCCGGGCCTCGTACGGCACCGGCGTCCAGGGCCTCGGCCGGGTCCTGGACGCCATGGGGGCGACCGTCGCGGAGAGTCGCGGAGGGGCCGCCGCTGCCGGGTTCAGCCGCGGGGCCGGGGGAGGATGAGCTTCTCGAAGCCGGAGACCATGCCGTACTCCAGGCGGAGCGCCTCAAGGACCGAGTAGGCGTGGTACTTGGTCATGACATCGGCGCCGGCGAGGCGCTGGGCCCAGGTCTGGCCGTTGTCGGTGACCTTCTCCAGAGTCTTCCGGGTGACGTAGTTGGTCATCTCGTTGAAGTAGTTCTCCCACAGGACCCAGGCGTTGGAGAAGCCGATCCTCTCGATGTACTCGAACTCCTGGCCGTGGTCGAGGGCCTCCTTGGAGAACTCGACGATGTCGTGGGTGTAGTCGCGGGATGCCCTCGCGTCCTCGGGGGTGCCGTAGCGGTTGACATGACCGGAGACGACGCCCTTGAAGTCGTAGCCGAGAATCCAGTCGTGCGCCTCGGCCCAGCCGCGGATGTTCTCGGAGGCGTCGCAGTGCTTGAACGCGCTCCATCCGGGGCTGATGATGTCGATCGCGGCGAGCGCCTTCTGCCGCGGGGCGTAGATGAAGATGTTGCCGGGTGTGTGGTTGACACCGTGGTAGTCGAGATGGAACCGGACGCCGTTGACGTCGAGGGTGTCGCTCTCGGTGATGGTGTCGGTGGGCAGCGGCAGTCCGCGCTCGCCGCCGAGGTCGGGCCAGCGCTGGATCATCTCGCGGGTGTAGTCGTGCGCGATGACCTTGGGCTTGGCGTCGGCGAAGACACCGGCCGCGCCGATGTGGTCGGAGTGCCAGTGGCTGTAGATGAGGTGGGTGACCGGCTCGTCCGTGACCTCCGCGATCGCGCGGTTGAGGTTCTCGCCGAGCAGTGGCGGGGCGTCGACCACGACCACACCGTTGCCGGTGCTGACGAACATGGTGTCGTAGGCGCCGGAGGTCACGTAGTAGGCGCCGTCGTTGATCTCCTCGACGTGGTAGCCCTTGGCGAGCCGCTCCGGCAGGAAGAGCGCGCCGTAGCTGTCGGCGGGTATGGGGCGGTAGTCGGCGAGGGTGTTGAGCGGCATGCCCGCCGCGCCCAGCTGGTGCCGGTCCGTGGGGGTGCCGGGCTTGAGGTGATCGGTCATGGTGCGTGAGTCCTCTGTGCGGGTGGTGGGGGAGAGAGGGCGTGACCGCTCTCCCAGGGGTGGGGGGCACCGCGCGGACGCTGCGCGGGGCCGACCGCAAGTGAGCCAGATAGTTCGTTCTGCAACGAAGATAAACACGCCTGCGACCGAGGGTCAAGCGAGGCGGCCGGATGGTCTGTGTCATCGATGTCACTCCGGGAATGTCCAGCCCAGTGGTGGTATCGGAGGGATGATGATTCGTTGCTGAATCAACTGGATGCCTGTCTTGCGGAGCTCCGCGCCCTCGTCGGGGTCAGGGGCTTCGGGCGGTGATCGGCCGGCTGGACGCGGCGCACCGCACCCTCCGTCCCCGGCCGGCGGACCCGGGCCGCGCACGGGTCCGCCGCGCCCGCCGACCCGTCCCCGCGGTGGGCCGCGCGCCCGCCGCCCCGGAGGCCGCGCACCCGTCACCGCCGGCGCCCGTCCCCGGAGCGCGGAAGAGTCGCCGCCCCCCGCTTCGCACCCCCTCTCACCTCGGTGAATCCCGGAGACGAGGGGGTGGCGGCGCCGGCCGGCGCCCGGAGGCCGGTTCGATTCCGGGGTCCACGGGGTATGGGTAAGTGAGCCATGAGGCCGATGTGGCGGGTGTGGTCACCCCCGCTCGCCGAGGGAGCCACCGCCGGAGGGAGCCACCGCCCCTCCCGCCGGGGCACACCGGCCGGGGCAGCGGAGCGCAGTGGGCCGTACACACGGCGCGGCGGCCGGCAGCCGGCTGCCGCACGAGCGAGGAGGACCCCGCACGGCGGAGCCGCGCGTCACCCCGGTAAGGAGAGTGGCAGCGAGATGAGTGGTATGCAGTTCGGTATCTTCACCGTCGGTGATGTGACACCCGACCCCACCACGGGCCGCGCGCCCACCGAGGCGGAGCGCATCCGGGCCACCGTGACCATCGCCGCCAAGGCGGAGGAGGTCGGTCTGGACGTCTTCGCCACGGGCGAGCACCACAATCCGCCCTTCGTGCCGTCCTCGCCGACGACCCTGCTCGGCTTCATCGCGGCGATGACGGAGCGGATCATCCTCTCGACCTCCACGACGCTGATCACCACCAACGATCCCGTCAAGATCGCCGAGGACTTCAGCGTGCTCCAGCACCTGGCCGACGGACGGACCGATGTGATGCTGGGCAGGGGGAACACCGGACCGGTGTACCCGTGGTTCGGCCAGGACATCCGCAAGGCCATCCCCCTGACCGTCGAGCACTACGGGCTGCTGCGCCGGCTGTGGCGCGAGGAGGTGGTCGACTGGGAGGGCGAGCTGCGCGGCCCGCTCCAGAGCTTCACCCTCGCCCCCCGCCCGCTGGACGGCATTCCGCCCTTCGTCTGGCACGGCTCCATCCGCACCCCGGAGATAGCGGAGCTGGCGGCCTTCCACGGGGACGGATTCTTCGCCAACCACATCTTCTGGCCCGCCTCCCACACCCGCACGATGGTCGAGCTGTACCGGGAGCGCTTCGAGCACTACGGGCACGGCCCACCCGAGGCCGCCATCGTCGGGCTCGGAGGACAGGTCTTCCTCCGGCCCCGCAGCCAGGACGCGGTCGAGGAGTTCCGGCCCTACTTCGACAACGCGCCCGTCTACGGGCACGGACCGTCGCTGGAGGAGTTCACCTCGCTCACACCGCTGGCGGTGGGCTCGCCCCAGCAGGTGATCGACAAGACCCTGGGCTTCCGCGAGTACGCCGGGGACTACCAGCGTCAGCTCTTCCTCGTGGACCATGCGGGGCTGCCGCTCAAGACGGTGCTGGAACAGCTCGATCTCCTGGGTGAGCAGGTCGTGCCGGTGCTCCGCGAGGAGTTCGCCGTCGGCCGTTCCCCCGCCGCCCCCGACGCCCCCACACACCAGTCGCTGCTGCGGGTGCGCGACGCGGCGGACGGGCCGGGGGGTGCGGCGGACGACGGCACACCGAGAGGGAGCGGCTGAGATGACGGTCAAGATCTCGATCATCACGGGCGGGCTGCGGGAACCCTCCTCGACCCGGCTGCTGGCCGACCGGCTGGAGGCGTCCGTCCGCACGGAACTCACCGCGGCCGGTGCCGCGGTCGAGTCCTCGTTCGTCGAACTGCGCCCGCTGGGACGCGCGATCATCGACGCGATGCTGAGCGGATTCCCCACCGAACCCCTGGAGAAGGCGTACGGCACGGTGGCGGGCGCCGACGGCGTCATCGCGGTCACCCCCGCCTTCAACGCCTCCTTCAGCGGGCTCTTCAAGTCCTTCTTCGACGTCCTGCCGGAGGACACCCTCGCCGACATGCCCGTGCTCATCGGTGCGACCGGCGGCACCGAACGGCACAGCCTCGTCCTGGAGCACGCCCTCCGTCCGCTCTTCTCGTATCTGCACGCCATCGTGTCCCCCCGGGGTGTCTACGCCGCCACCGACGACTTCGGCTCCCGCGACAGCGGCGCGGCCCTGGGCGACCGCGTCAGCCGTGCCGCGGCCGACTACACCCGCCTGGTCCAGGGCTGCGGCCCGCGCGCCCGGCGCGGGTCCCTCACCGACGAGGTCGCCACCATGGAGCAGCTCCTGCGGCGCGGAACGCCGTGACCGGGACCGCCCCGAACCGCTCCCCGCGCCTGTCCCGCATTCCTCCCTTTTCGGTTCCTCCCTCGCATCCCTCTCCTCTCTCCCCGTCGTTCGGAATGTGATCCTCCACCGGGGGCGTCTTCCGTGCTCCCCGGGGAATTCGACGACGCGTGACAAGAGGTGCCGCGGTCGCGGGAATACTCCGCACCGCCCTGGGAACCCTGAAGCCTGGCTGCCCCCGCGACGCGGCGACCGCGCGGCGCCGGGCGCCACCATGCGCGGAACCACCCTCAGGATCAAGGGAGTTGGCCACGGGGCCGGCCCGGAGGCGGGGCCCGGAAGGCGCCACGGGGGGCGGAGGGCCGGCGACTTGACACGTCTCGACGGAGCGGGCCATAGTGATTTCCTTCTGGAAACCATCTGAATTCTCAAGCCATGCCCGAAACGTGTCCGAACCATCGAAACGGAAGGCGGTGGGGTAATGCCGAGCCCGCTGGAGTCTGTGGTCGTGGATATATGGAAAGGAATCGCCGGGAAAGGGGACTTCCCCGCCCCCGCCACCGCCGAGGGGCGGGCCGGCGAGCGGGGAACCCACATCGCCGAGTTCGCGACCACGCTGCGCAGCGTGCTCGACGTCGACATCGGCCCCGAGGAGATCGCCGCCCAGCCCGACTTGGGGGAACTCGCCGCCCGGGTGGAGGAGTTACGCGTCCCGCCGGCCCGCGCCGCCGCACCGCCCGGCCCGGCCGGCCCCCCGTCCCCGGACACCCGGGACGACAGCGCGATTCCGGCCTCGTACGGCCAGACCGGCCTCTGGTACACCGACCAGTCCGTCACCAACTCCGCCATCTACAACTCACCGATCGTGCTGCGCCCCCGCTTCCCGGTCGACACCGGACTCCTGGAACGGGCGCTGCGCCGCACCGTCGTCCGGCACGAGTCACTGCGCACCACCTTCGCCATGGAGGACGGCGCACTCGTCCAGCGGATCTCCGGGGAACCCCGCGCCGACTTCTCCGTCGAGCGGTACACGGATGACGAGGAGTACGACAGGATCGTCCGCCGGGTCATGGACACCCCCTTCGACCTGGCCGAAGGCCCTCTGGTGCGCGTCGTCTGCGCCGTGGACCCTCGGGAGCGCGTCCGGCTGCTGTGCAATGTGCACCACATCGTCTTCGACGCCACATCCGCCGGCATCCTGCTCGACGACTGGTTCACCGGATATCTGCGGCTGCGCGAGGGCCCCGGCGAAGACGACCGCCCCGCACCCGTCCAGTACCGCGAGTTCGTCGACCGGCAGCGCCGCACCGTGGACGAACGCGCCCTGGAAACCCTGCTCCCGTACTGGCAGGAGAAGCTCGCCGGGCCGCTGCCCCTCCTCGATCTCCCTCTCGACAAGCCCCGCCCCGCCGTCCGCACCCACGAGGGCGGCAGCCACCGGTTCATCCTCCCGGCGGAGCTGACGGAGCGGCTGCGACGGCGCGCCGCCGAGGAGGGTGTCACCCTCTACATGCTGATGCTGTCGGCGTACGCGGTCCTGCTGCACAAGTACACCCGGCAGTCCGAGGTCCTCATCGGCAGCCCCGCCTCGCTCCGCGACACCCCGGCGCTGCACGGCGTCATCGGCTACCTCGTCCACACCATCGTCACCCGGCACCGCTTCGAGGACGCCACCGAGCTGCGGGAGCTGCTGCGGTCGGCCAAGGACGACGTCGTCTCGTCCCTGCGGCACAAGCACGCCCCGCTGGACCGGATCATCCGGCGCGTCGAGCCGGAGCGCAGCACCAGCCACCCTCCCGTCTTCCAGACCCTGTTCGTCATGCCGGACGGCGACGGCGGGCTCTTCGACCGCCTCGGTCTGCCCGTGGACACGGAGCCGTACGCCGGCCACAGCGCCAAGTACGACCTCTCCCTGCTCATCGAGGACCGCACCGGTGACGGAGGGCTGAGCGGTGTCGTCGAGTACGACGCGAGCCTGTTCCACCACACCACCGCCGAGGCCGTGGGGCGCCATCTGCGCACCGTGCTCAACCAGTTCGCCGACCGGCCCGGAACCCCGCTCGGCGAGGTCCGGCTGCTGGACGACACGGAGGAGCGCGAGCTGCTCGCCCGCTGCACCCGGCCCCGCGGCGGGCCCGCGCCGCGGCCCGTCATGGACCGCTTCCGGGAGCGGGCCGCGCGCACCCCCGACGCCGTCGCGCTCGTCCACGGCGACCGCACCCTGACCTACCGGGAGCTGGACCGGCGCGCCAACCGGCTGGCCCATGTGCTGCGCTCCCGGGGCATCGCCGCGGGCAGCAGGGTGGGTGTGTTCCTGCGCCGCTCGCCGGAGATGGTGGTGGGACTGCTCGGCATCCTCAAGTCCGGCGCCGCGTATGTGCCGATCGACCCCTCCTACCCGCAGGAGCGCACCGGCTATGTGCTGCGGGACGCGCGGGTCCGGCTCGTGGTCACCGAGACCGCGCTGGCCGGCCGGCTCCCCGACGGCCCGGAGCTGTTCCCGCTGGACGAGCGGGCCGCCGAGACCGACGCCCGGCCCGCGACCGACCCGGGCACCGTCAAGACCTCCGGCGACGAGTTCTACGTCATCTACACCTCCGGCTCCACCGGCGCCCCCAAGGGTGTCGTGCTGAACGACGCCACCATCGCCGCGCTCGTCGAGTACCAGCTCTCCGTCACGCCGGTGGGCCCCGGCGAACGCACCCTCCAGTACATGAGCCTCTCCTTCGACGTCTCCATCCAGGAGATCCTGGGCACCCTCTGCGGCGGCGGGACGCTGGTGCTGATACCGGAGGAGCTCCAGAAGGACCTGCACCGGCTCGCCGGGTTCATGGCCCGTGAGCGCATCGCCCGTGCCTACTTCCCGTACATCGCGCTCCAGCAGCTCGCCGCCCTGGCGACCGCCGACGGAGTGCGGCTGGAGGCCCTGCGGGAGGTCGTGTCCACCGGCGAACAGCTCGTGGTCTCCCCGCAGATCAGGGAGTTCTTCCGGACCCACCCCGAGGCCCGGCTCTGGAACATGTACGGCCCCTCCGAGACCCATGTGGTCTCCGCCCACCGGCTCCCGGCCGACCCCGGCGGCTGGGCCGAGGCCGCCGCCATCGGCCGCCCGCTCCCCGGCTTCTCGATGCTCGCCCTGGACGGCGCGGGCAATCTGGTGCCGCCCGGTGTCACCGGTGAACTCCACCTCGGGGGCGAACTGATCTCCCCCGGCTACAACGGGCTGCCCGACGAGACCCGCAAGAGGTTCCTCCGGTACGGCCGGACCGCCTCGGGCGCCAGGGCCGGCCGCGCCGACCGCGAGCTGCGGCTCTACCGCACCGGGGACCTCGCCCGGATCGGCGCCGGCGGCGACTTCGAGTACCTCGGCCGGGTGGACAGCCAGGTCAAGATCAGGGGCTACCGCGTCGAACCCTCCGAGATCGAGTCCGCGCTCAACGGCCTGGAGTGCGTGGCCGCGTCCGCCGTCGCCGCCGTGCCCTTCGACGGCGGGGACAAGCGGCTGGTCGCCTTCCTCGCCACAGAGGAGGACACCGACACCGACGGCCTGCGCGCGCTCCTCGGCGAGGTGCTGCCCGACTACATGGTGCCCTCCCACTTCGTCCGGCTGGACCGCATCCCCACCACACCCAGCGGCAAGATCGACCGCAAGGCGCTGCCCGCCCTGTTCGACCCCACGGCCCGGACGGCCTCCGCGCCGCCCCGCACCCCCGTCGAGCGGGAGATCGCCGACCGCTGGGGCGAACTGCTGACGACCGCCTCCATCGGGGCGCACGATGACTTCTTCGCCCTCGGCGGCCACTCCATCCTGGCGACCCGGCTCGTCCACCGGCTCAGGAAGGACTTCGGCGCCGGCATCGGACTGCGCGAACTGCTGGCCCGGCCCACCGTCGCCGGGATGGCCGCCACCGTGGAGGCCCACCGCGCCGCCGGCGGCCGGCGTCCGGCCGGGCCCGCGCCGGGACCCGATCCCCGCGCCGACATCCGGCTGCCCGACACCGTGACCGGCGCCGCGCCGCACCGGCGGATCGCGGACAGCGGAGGACTCACCCGCGAGAGCGGCGACGTCCTGCTGACCGGGGCCACCGGCTTCCTCGGCACCTATCTGCTGCGGGATCTGCTGGAGCGGACCGGCGCCCGGGTGCACTGCCTCGTCCGCGCCCCCGACGCGCGGAGCGCACGGCGCCGGCTCGCCGAGTCCGCGGCGCGCTACCGGCTCGGACACGACCTCGGGGACCCCCGGGTCATACCGGTGCCCGGCGATCTGGCCGCGCCCCGCCTCGGCCTCGACGAGAGGACGCACGAGACGCTCGCCGCCCGCGTCGGAGCCGTCTACCACGCGGCGGCCCACATCAACTTCGTCGCCCCCTACGCCTCCGTGAAGGCGGCCAACGTGGACGGCATGAGGGCCCTGCTGGAACTCTGCACGGCCGGCGGACGCCCGGTGCCGCTCCACTGCGCCTCCACCATCGCCGTCTTCTCCCCGGCCGCCCGCCCGGGCGTCATCACCGAGGAGAGCGTCCCGGAGGACGACCGGCACCTGGGCATCGGCTACACCCAGAGCAAATGGGTCGCCGAACGGCTGGCCCTGCTGGCCCGCGAACGGGGCGTCCCGGTGACCCTCTACCGCATCGGCCGGATCGCCGGGGACAGCGCGACCGGCGCCTGCCAGGCCGATGACTTCCTCTGGCGGCAGATCAAGAGCTTCGTCCAACTGGGCTCGGCACCACCGCCGGAGACGATGACCACCGATCTGCTGCCGGTCGACTTCGTCAGCCGCGCCATGGTGCGGCTCTCCCGCCGCACCGCGCTGCCCGATGAGACCTTCCATCTGTTCCACCCCCGCCCCGTCTCCTTCGACGTCGTGCACACGGCGATCCGGCGCGGCGGCAGGCCACTGGAGATCCTGCCCGCCGATGAGTGGTTCCGCCGCCTGGAGGAGTCGGCAGCCGCCGGCGGGCAGAACGCTCTCGCCGCCGCGGTGCCCCTCTTCCGCGAGGGAGCGCTGGAGCTGGGCGGGAACACCTACGCCAACGGCGCGACCGTCCGGGCGCTGCGCGCCGTCGGGATGGAGTGCCCGCCCATCGACGCGGCGGCCGTGGCCAGGATGATCGGCTTCTTCCGGGAGACCGGCGAGCTCGACTGAACCCCGCCGCGCGGCCGACGCCGCGCGGCGCCGAGCCGGTACCGCCCCACGGCGGTGTCCGGGACCTCAAGAAGATGGGGAACGACTGTGACCGACCGTGTCCCGACCGGAGTCCGTCCCACCCGAACCGAGGTGGACCGCGCCCTGGCGCTGCCCGCGCGGCAGCAGCCCGACTGGCCGGAACCCGAGCGCGCCGCGTCCGTGCGCGCCCGGCTGACGCGGGCCAGGGCGCCCGTCGGCCTCGCGGAGGTACGGCAGCTCGCCGGGCTGCTGGCCCGGGCCGCCGCCGGTGAGCTGTGCCTTCTCCAGGCCGGCGACTGCGCCGAGGACCCGGCCGAGTCGGCCGAGTCCGATGTGGCGCTCAAGGCCGGGATGCTGGATGTGCTCGGCGACATCATGCGGGTCGGCGCTGACCGCCCCGTCGTCCGGGTGGGCAGGCTCGCCGGGCAGTTCGCCAAACCGCGCTCCCGGCCGTACGAGACGAGGGACGGGGTCAGCCTCCCGGTCTTCCGGGGGCCCCTCGTCAACGGGCCGGAACCCACCCTCCGGGCCCGGCGGGCGGACCCGGCGCGGATGCTGGAGTGCCGCACGGCCGCCGCCCGCGTCCACCGCGCGCTCGACACCCTCGGCCGGGGGGCCGGTGCCGACCCGCTGGAGCGGATCTGGACCAGCCACGAGGCGCTGCTCCTCGACTACGAGGGGCCGCTGGTCCGGCCGACCGGCGATGGCGGCCACTATCTGGCCTCCACCCACTGGCCGTGGATCGGCGAGCGCACCCGGCAGCCCGGCGGCGCCCATGTCCGGCTGCTGGCCGAGCTGGAGAACCCGGTGGCGTGCAAGGTGGGCCCGGACACCACCGCCGGGGAGTTACGGGAGCTGTGCGCGCTGCTCGACCCGCACCGCGCCCCGGGCCGGCTGACGCTCGTCCCGCGCTTCGGCGCCGCCCGGGTGGGGCTGCTGGCCCCCCTGGTGCGGGCCGTGCGCAGGGCCGGTCACCCGGTGCTGTGGATGTGCGACCCCATGCACGGCAACACCGTGCAGGACGGCGACGGGCTGAAGGTCCGCAGGCTCGACGACATCATGAACGAGATCCGGGGCTTCCTGGCGGCCGTGTCCGAGGGCGGCGGGGTGGGCGCGGGGCTCCACATCGAGTCCTCGCCGCAGGACATCACCGAGTGCGCGGGGGCCGGGGTGACTCCCGTCCGGGGGCCGCGCTACCGCACCCTGTGCGATCCGAGGCTCAATCTGATGCAGGCCGTCGCCGTGGCCGCGCACTGGCAGCAGACCACCCGGGAGCGGGTGGGCGCCGAGGGGCGGGCGCGCCCGTAGCGTCCCCCGGCGCGGCGGTCACCGCGCGCGGACCGGCCGCGCTGACCGCCGCGCCCGCCCCCGCGCGCCCGCCTCGGTACGGGGTCCGGCCGGGGCCCTGTGGCGGTCGGCCCGGTCGGCCCGGTCGGTTCGGTCAGCCCGGTCGGTTCGGTCAGCCCCGGCCGGCCGGGCGCTCGTGCAGCAGACCCTTGATGGCGTCCGCCGTCCTCTGGCACATCTCGGCGAACGCCTCCCGTTCATCCGGACCCAGCGCGTCCATCGCCGCCCGCGCGTTCTCACGGCGGCCACGGGCACTGCGGGAGAGGAAGACATGACCCTCGTGCGTCAGCGACGTCGTCTGCTCGCGCCGGTCGTCGCCCAGCGCTGCCTGCTCCACCAGCCCCAGGTCCTTCACCACCCGGAGCGACTTGGAGATCGTCTGCCGGGACACCCCGAGGGACTCGCTGAGCAGGGAGGGGGTCATGGCGCCCCGGATGCGCAGCATCTCCAGCACGTCGTACTGCTGCCAGTTGATCGGCTCCGGGCTGGCGCTGGTGCGCCGGGCCACCAGCACGCACTGGAGGAAGGAGAGGGCGTCCTCCAGACTCGGGGCCCCGCTTCTCGGCGCGGGTGCGGTCTCCGGTCCGGTCATCTCTGTCACTCCACTTCCCACATCTTTTCCCCAGGGAAAACACTTTACCGCAGGGGGTCAGCGCCGGAGCCCGCTCACGGGCGGCGCGACGGGGCCGGAGGGGGCGGGCGCCGCCGCCCCCTCCGGCCCCGTCCCGGGCTCAGCTCACCGGGCCGCCGCCCGCTCCGGCGCGGGGGCCCCGGGACGGGCCCGGCACGCCTCGCCGAGCAGCCACAGCAGGGTCCGGGGGCCGGAGAGGCTGAGCACGGACTCGGGGTGGAACTGCACCCCGGCGAAGCCCGGCCCGCGGACCGCCGTCACCTCCCGCGTCGTCGCGTGCCGGGACAGCTCCACCCCCTCGTCCCGCAGCGCGCGTTCCCGCCCCGCGTCGGCCCGTACGGAGAACGAGTTGTAGAAGCCGGCCGTCACCCGCTCGTGGAACAGGTCCACCGTGCGCTGCGCGCCCTGGAGCGGGCGTGCGCTGCGGTGTACCGGCAGACCGAGGGCGGCGGAGACGAGCTGGAAGCCGAGGCAGACCCCCACCAGCGGGCCGCCCCCGGAGCGCGCCCGGCCCAGCAGCTCGGCGGCCAGGGTCCGCAGCGCGCCGATGCGGAGGTCCGTACCGCTGGTGGGATCACCGGGCCCGGGGCCGAGGACGACCGCTCCCCGGTGCCGGTCCAGGGCCCGGTCCAGCCCCGGGTCGTCGTACGGCAGGACCCGTGTCACCAGTCCGGCCGACCGCAGCACATGCGCCAGCATGGCCGTGAAGTCGTCCTCGGCGTCGATCACCAGCACCTTCCCGGGCACCGGGGGCCGGCTCGCCCGTTCGCCGGGGGCGCGCCGCGCCGGGTCCAGCCAGAACGGGGCCATGTTCCCGCGCCGTCCGGCCAGGACCGCCAGCACCTCCGGGGTGCGCAGCGACCCGGCGGCCGGTTCCGCGCCCCGGGTGCGGGCGGGGCGCTCGGTGACACCGAGCGCGCCGAGCACCCCCGCGAGCTTGGCGTGGGTCTCCGCCACCTCCGAGCGCGGCTCGGAGTCCCGTACCAGGGTGGCCCCGACCGACACCCGCAGCTCACCGCCGGGGGAGATGTCGGCGGTACGGATCAGAATCGGCGAATCCAGCCAGGGCTCCCCCTCCGAGTCCCGGCCGAACAGCGCCAGCGCGCCCGCGTAGTAGCCGCGCCCCGACGGCTCGTACCGGCGTATCACCCGGCAGGCGCTCTCCAGCGGGCTGCCGGTGACGGTCGCGGCGAACATGGTGCGGGCCAGCACCTCGCGGACATCGCGGCTGCCGTGCCCCCGGATCTCGAACTCGGTGTGCGCGAGATGGGCCATCTCCCGCAGATAGGGGCCGTGCACCCGGATGTCCCGGTCGGCGACGGAGCAGAGCATCTTCAGCTCCTCGTCCACCACCATGGAGAGTTCGTCCCGCTCCTTGGGGTCGTCGAGGAAGGCGAGCAGGCTCTCGGTGTCCGGTCCGGCGGCGGGGTAGCGGTAGGTGCCGCTGATCGGGTTCATCACCACCTGTCCGTCCCGCACCCGCACATGCGCCTCGGGGCTGGCGCCCACCAGGGTGCGGCCGTCGCCGCCGTCCGCCGCCGGGCCGGTGTGGACGCAGAAGGTCCAGTAGGCGCCCGTCTCGGCGGTCAGCAGCCGGCGGAACAGGGTGAGCGCCCCGGCCGGGCCGAAGCCGTCGGCGCGGGCGGTGAAGTCCCGCCGGATGACGAAGTTGGCGCCGGTGCCCGGGGCGATCTCCTCCCGCATGATGCGTTCCACGGTGTCCGCGTAGGCGTCGTCGTCGAGGTCGAAGGCCGCGTCCCGGAGCGGGACCGGCACCCGGGGGAGGGCTTCCAGCAGCGCGTCGGGATCGAGGGTGTGGCTCTCCTTCACCGCCAGGACCTGCAACGGGGTCGCGTCGTCGTGGCACGCGTAGCCGCGTTCGGCGATCTGCCGGAAGGGGACGAGCGCCAGCGCGGACGGGCCGGTCCCGGTGGCGGGGAGCGGGATGTCGCCGATCCGGTCGGCCCGGGTGACCGTGCCCAGCAGCAGTTCGACCGGCCCGGCCCGGCCGCCGGCCGACGGCGCCGCGCGCCGCAGCAGCGCGAAGGCGGGCGGCCGGGGGCCGGACACGAGACGGCCGATCAGTTCACCGGCCGAGGGGCCCGGGGGCCGGGCCGGGCGGGGGAGTGGCCTGGTCATGAAACGCCTCCTGGAATCCGCGGGACGGGGTGGGGTGCGCTCTCTCCGGTACAGGTGATTCCCGTGATGATTTCCATAAGGAAATCAGATGGTCTCTTGTTTGTCGACTCGCTGCCGGGGTGTGGGTGGCGCATATGCGTGGTCGCGCCAACGGAGCCCTGTCCGGGGTGGACTTGACATCGGCTGTCGATATCTCCCAAGGTTGTTTCCTCAAGGAAAATATCTGAATGAGTGATGTTCCGCCCCTCGATGGCGGGAGTGGCGGCGATGGAGAGGAGTCGGAGAATGCCCGGAGCGTTGTCGGCGGATGTATCCGTTGCCGGGACCCTCACCGGGGTCTTCGCGGACGTGGTGGCACGGCACGCGGACAGAACAGCACTGGAGTACGGCGACGAGCGCGTCTCGTACGGCGAACTGGACCGCCGCTCCGGCGAGGCCGCCCGCGCGCTGCGCCGGGCGGGGGTGGCGCCGGGCGACCGGGTGGGCCTCCACCTGGTCCGCTCGATCGAGCTGTACGTGGTGATGCTGGCGGTGCTCAAGGCGGGCGGCTGCCTGGTCCCGCTCAACCCCGCACACCCCCGGCCCGTGGTCCGGCGCGTCGCCCGGGAGGCCGGCCTCGCCCTGGTGGTGCACCGGGACGGGGAGAGCCCGGACGGCTTCGGGGACGGCCTGCGGGGCGTCCCGGCCGGCGGGCTCACCGCCCGGGACACGCGCACCGGCCCCGGCGAGCCGGGCGGACCGGACGTGGCGGTGGACCCCGAGGACCCCGCGCTGCTCCTGTTCACCTCCGGCTCGACCGGAACGCCCAAGGGGGTCCGCATCGCGCACCGGGGCCTCGCCCGGCTCGCCGGGCACAGCGAGGAACTGCGCATCACCGAGCACGACTGCTTCCTCCAGCAGGCGGCGTTCTCCTTCGCGGCCTCGACCATCGAGATCTGGCAGAGCCTGCTGCACGGCGCCAGGCTCGTGATCCCGCCCCCGGGGGTGCCGACCGTGCCGGAGCTGCGGGCGGTCGTCGAGCGGCACGGTGTGACCTTTCTGAGCCTGCCCTGCGGGCTGTTCAACCTCCTGGTCGACGACGATCCCCGCGCCCTCGCCGGGGTGCGCGTCATCACCGTCAGCGGCGACTTCCCCTCGCCCGGCCATCTGGCCCGGGCCGTCGCCGCGACACCGGCCGCCGTCTACAACGTCTACGGATGCACCGAGGGCTCCTCCCTCGTCACCGTCCACCCGGTGCACACCGACCCCGCCGCGCTCAGCCCCACGGAGCCGGTGCCGGTCGGCCGGCCGCTGCCCGGGATGACCGCCGAGGTCCTCGACGAACAGCTCCGCCCCTGCCCGCCGGGCACCCCGGGGGAGCTGTGCATCGGCGGCGCCGGTGTCGCCCTCGGCTACACCGGCGACGAAGCGCTGACGAAGGCGCGGTTCGTCCGCCGCCCGGGGCCGGACGGCGGGGTGATCTACCGCACCGGCGACCGGGCCAGGACCACCGCCGAAGGGGACATCGTGCTCATCGGGCGCGCGGACGGCATGGTCAAGATCCGGGGCTTCCGTGTGGAGACCGGAGCGGTGGAACTGGCCCTGAGGGCCCATCCGGACATCGACCGGGTGGTGGTCAAGGCGGACGGCGACGCGGTCTCGCAGAAGCGGCTCATCGCCTTTTACACCACCCGCGACGGCGTCCGCCCGCCCGCTGGCGACCTCATCGGCCATCTCCGGGACACGGTGCAGGACTATATGATCCCGTCCGCCTTCCACCGGCTCACCGAGTTCCCGGTGAATGTGAACGGAAAGATCGACCGGAGCCGGCTGACCGCCCCCGATGCCCCGTCCCGGCCCGCCGCCACGGCCCGGGGCGGCGACGGCGACGGCGCGCCCGGCCCCCTGGTCGCCGCGGTGCTCCGCACCTGGCAGGACGTCATCGGTACGCGGGAGTGCGCGCCGGACGAGGGATTCCTCCAGCAGGGCGGAACCTCGCTCCACTTCGTCCGGCTCGCCGCCGGTCTGCGGACGGTCTTCGGCGTGGACATCCCGGTGGAGGAGATCTTCCGGTACGACAGCGCGGAGAAGCTGGCGCGGCGCATCGAGGAGCTGCGGTCCGCCGCCCGCCCGTGACTGCGCGGCACCCGCCCGCCCGTGACCGCGCGGCACCCGCCCGGCCCCGGGCCGCCGAGCGGACCCTTCCCTCTCCCGCGCCCCGGCCGGGAACCCTTCGGACCACCTCGGCCGGGGCGGACACCGCCCCGGCCGGCCCGGCCGCGCGTGACGCCGGCCGGGACAGCGAAAGCGGAGTCCTCATGCCTGTTGCCATCACGGTGCTCGGGGTCGCGGTCTTCAGTCTCAACACGACGGAGATCATGATCGCGGGCCTGCTGCCCAGTCTCTCCGCCGAGTTCGGTGTCTCGGTGTCCACCGTCGGATATCTGATCTCCGTCTACGCGCTGGGCATGGTGGTGGGCGGCCCGGTGCTGACGGTCGCGCTGCTGCGCGTCCCCCGCAAGGCCGCGCTCACCGGTCTGCTCGCCGTGTTCGTGGCCGGGCAGGCGCTCGGCGCGCTGGCCGAGCAGTTCTGGGTGCTCGTCGTCGCCCGGATCGTCACGGCGCTCGCCGCCTCGGCGTTCTTCGGGATCGCGGTCGCGGTGAGTGTGCGGCTGGTCCCGTCCGAGCGGCGCGGCCGGGCGCTGGCCACCCTCTTCGGCGGTCTGATGGTCGCGCATGTCGTGGGACTCCCCGCGGCGACCCTGGTCGACCAGCACTTCGGCTGGCGGGCCAGCTTCTGGGCGGTGGCCGGACTCGCCGCGCTGAGCGCGCTCGCCGTGGCGCGTCTCGTGCCCGCCACCGGGGCGGCGGAGCGGCTCGATGTCCGGGGGGAGCTGGCGGCCTTCCGCAATGGCCCGCTCTGGGCCGCGTACGGCACCAATGCCCTGATCATCGGCGCGATCATGGCGGCGAACAGCTACTTCTCGCCGATCTTCGTCGATGTCACCGGCTTTCCGCCCTCGGCGGTGCCCTGGCTCTTCGGGCTCTTCGGGGCCGGCACGATCATCGGGAACATGGTCATGGGCCGTTTCGCCGACCGGTACATGATGCCGATGCTCGGCTGGGGCTTCGCCGCCCTGGCCGTGGTGCTGGCGGTGTTCGCGCTGGTGGCGCGCGATCCGGCGGCGACGCTGGCCGCGGTCGCGGTGCTCGGGCTGATCGGGCTGCCGCTCAGCCCCGTGATGAGCACCCGGGTGATCCAGGTCTCCAACGAGGGGCCGCTGGTGTCCACGGTCAACGCCTCGGCGGTGAATGTCGGAGTGGTGGTCGGCCCCTGGGCGGGTGGTCTGGCCATCGACGCGGATCTGGGGCTGACCTCCCCGCTGTGGATCGGCTGCGCGATGGCGGTGGCCGGACTGCTGGCGATCCTGCCGGTGGTGCTCGGCGGCCGTACGGAGCACGGCGCCGCCGCCGGGGAGGTGGCGGAGCCCGTGGACCGGGCCGCCGAGCGCACCGCCGGCTGAGCGGTGTTCCGCGCCGGGGACCGGGTACCCGAGGGTTACCGGTCGCCGGCGCGGGCGACGTCCGCCAGTTTCCGCATGGTCCCCGGAACCGGCGCCGCCACCGTGGTCCCGAAGGCGTCACCGGCCGACGGGCCCTCGATCTCCACCCCGTGCGTGATCCGGGTGGCTCCGCCGGCCTCGCCGGCCAGCCGGTGCGCGAAGCGGATGACGGTCCCGTCCGCCATACGGGTCTCGGTGCGGAATCCGGAGAGCCTCTCCGCCTCGGTCACCCTGATCGGAATCGGAGGCAGTTCGTGCAGATGCAGCGTGCCGCCGGCGCCGGCGGCGAAGGGCCGGTCCAGAATCAGTTCCCTGACCTCCCGGTCCCATTCGGGCCAGCGCGCCGGGTCCTCGTAACAGGCCCAGACCGCCTCCGGCGTGGCACTGGTGGTGATGGTGTGCTCATACGTCCACATGGAATCCCTCGCGATGCTGGAGAAGGCCGCCACCCCGGTGCGGATGATTGCCGTCGAGAAACCATATGCGATAGGGTGGGGTCGGGGGAAACGGAGGTGGAGAACACGCCATGAGCCCCGTCAGCAACGACATCGTGGTACGAGGTGGCCGGGAGAACAATCTCAAGGACATCTCCCTGACCATCCCCAAAGGGAAACTCACCGTCTTCGCCGGACTCTCCGGATCGGGGAAGTCCTCGCTGGTCTTCGACACGATCGCGGTCGAATCACAGCGGCAGCTCAACGAGACCTTTCCCGCCTTTGTCCGCAACCGGCTCACCCGCCGCGAACGGCCCCGTGCCGAGGCCATCGAGAATCTCTCCACGGCGATCGTCGTCGACCAGAAACCCCTCGGCGGCAGCTCGCGCTCCACGGTCGGCACCCTCACCGATGTCCACCCCGTCCTGCGGGTGCTCTTCTCCCGGTACGGACGGCCGAGCGCCGGCCCGTCCAGCGCCTACTCCTTCAACGATCCGCGCGGCATGTGCCCCGACTGCGAGGGCCTCGGCCGGACCATCGGCGTCGAGCCCGGCCGGCTCATCGACGAGAGCCGCACCCTCAACGAGGGCGCCCTCACCTTCCCCTCGTTCGCCATCGGCAGCGCGCAGTGGCAGCTCTACGCCGAGTCCGGACTCTTCGACCCCGACAAACCCATCGCCGACTTCACCGCCAGGGAACGCGAACTCCTCCTGCACGGCAGCGGTTTCTCCGTCAAGCGCCGCACCCGGCACAGTGTCTTCCGCAATGAGTACGAGGGTGTCCTCACCCGCTTCAACCGCCGCTACCTCAAGCGGGACGCCGACTCGCTCAGCGACCGCGACCGCCGGGCCGTCGCCGGCGTGGTGCGCGAGGAGGTCTGCTCCCGGTGCGGCGGCGCCCGGCTCAACCAGGCCGCTCTCCGCACCCGCGTCGGCCGCCACACCATCGCCGGCCTCTGCGCGATGGAGGTCAGCGAACTCATCCGCGTCCTCGACGCCATCGACGACCCCGCGCCGGGGGCGGTCCTCTCCGCCGCGCTCGCCACCCTGCGCCGGATCGAGGACATCGGACTCGGCTACCTCAGCCTCGACCGGGCGTCCTCCACCGTCTCCGGCGGCGAGGGCCAGCGGCTGAAGACCATCCGCCACCTCGGCAGCGGCCTCACCGACGTCATCTACATCTTCGACGAGCCCAGCGTCGGCCTGCACCCCCGCGATGTCGACCGGCTCACCGGACTGCTGCGCGCCCTGCGCGACAAGGGCAACACCGTCCTCGTGGTCGAGCACGACCGCTCCGTCATCGCCGCCGCCGACCATGTCGTGGAGCTGGGACCCGGCGCGGGCGCGCACGGCGGCTCCGTCGTCTACCAGGGCACCCCCGGCGGCCTGCGGAGAGCCGACACCGTCACCGGGCGCCAACTGCGCCGCCGCCCCCGGGTGAAGAAGACCTTCCGCACCGCCGGGCCCACCCTCACGGTGCGCGACGCGGATCTGCACAATCTGCGGAACATCACCGTGGAGGTGCCCACCGGAGTGCTCACCGCCGTCACCGGCGTCGCCGGCTCCGGCAAGAGCAGCCTGGTGTCGGGCGCGCTCGCCGCCCAGTACCCCGAGGCCATCAGCGTCGACCAGTCGTCCACCGGCATCTCGCCCCGTGCCACCCCCGCCACCCACACCGGCGTCATGGACACCGTGCGACGGCTGTTCGCCCGGGCGGGCGGCGTCGGGCCGGGACTGTTCAGCTTCAACTCCGACGGCGGCTGCCCCGAGTGCAAGGGCCGCGGCGTCATCCAGACCGACCTGGCCTTCCTCGACCCCGTCACCGTCACCTGCGAGGCCTGCGAGGGGCTGCGCTACCGCCCCGAGGCCCTCGCCCACCGGCTGGACGGCCACACCATCGTGGACGTCCTCGGCCTCACCACCGACGACGCCCTGGACTTCTTCACGGAGAGCACCGTGGAGCGCCGGCTGCGCGCCCTCCAGGACGTGGGCCTCGGCTATCTCACCCTCGGGCAGCCCCTGTCCACCCTCTCCGGCGGGGAGCGGCAGCGGCTGAAGCTCGCGGGCCGCCTCCACGAGGAGGGCGACCTCTACCTCTTCGACGAACCGACCACCGGACTGCACATGGCCGATGTGGCGGGTCTGCTCGATCTGCTCGGCCGGCTGGTGGACGGCGGCAACACCGTCGTCGTCGTGGAACACGACCTGGATGTCGTCAGATCGGCCGACTGGGTCATCGACCTCGGCCCGGGCGCCGGACACCACGGAGGGCGCGTCGTCTTCCAGGGCACCCCGGCCGAGCTGCTCACCGCCGAGGGCTCCCTCACCGGCGAGCACCTCAGAGCCGCCACCCGGGCCTGACCCGCACCGGCCCGGGACCGTTGCCACCCGTACGACGCGAACGCGCCGGAGCCGCGGCCCCACCGGCCGCCGACTGCTTCCGGCACCCCCGGCCCGCGGCCGTGGCGGCGCGGGCACGGCGGGCACCACCACCCGCCGCCACCGTCAGCGAACAGGAGAAACAGCGTGACACCCACCAGCAGTGCCGTGGAACTCACCAGCCGTGGAGGGGAACAGCTCCAGCTCCAGACCGATGAACTCCGGGCCGCCGGACCCGCCGTCCGGATCGAACTGCCCGAGGGTCTCACCGCCTGGTCCGTGACGCGCGGGGACATCGCCAAGCGGCTCCTCTCCTCCCCGGACGTCTCCAAGGACGCCCGCAAGTCCTGGCCCGGCTACGAGCCCGGGGCCATACCCTGGCTCAACCCCTGGGTGGACGTCGCCTCCATGTTCACCACCGACGGAGCCGACCACGAACGGCTGCGCGCCCTGGTCGGCAAGGCGTTCACCCCCCGGAGCGTCCAGGAGCTGCGCCCCGCCATCGAGAAGATCACCGCCGATCTGCTGGAGACGATGGCGGCCGGCGACCCCGGCCGGCCCGTCGATCTGCGCGCCGCCTTCTCCCACCAGCTCCCCAACCGGGTCATCTGCGACCTCTTCGGCATGCCGGAGGAGGACCGGCCGGCGATGCTGCACGCCATCTCGGCGTCCCTCGACACCGAGGCCACCGAGGAGGAGGCCGCCGCCACCCGCGACACCATGATGAACGCCATGCGGCACCTGGTGGAGACCAAGCGCCGCGAACCCGGTGACGACATGACCAGTGCGCTGATCGCCGCGCAGACGGAGGACGGCGAACGGCTCACCGACCACGAGATGGTCTCCACCCTCTTCAATATGATCGCGGCCGGGACCGAGACGACGACCTCGCTCATCAACCACGCCGTCTGCGAACTCCTCACCCACCGCGACCAGCTCGAACTCGCTCTCGGCGAGCCCGGCCGCTGGGACGACGTGGCGCAGGAGACCCTGCGGCTGCACGCGCCGATCATGCATCTGCCGCTGCGGTACGCCACCGCCGACATCGATCTCGGCGAGGGGGTGGTGCTCCGCACGGGGGACACCATCGTCATCCACTTCGGCGCGCACGGGCGCGACCCCGAGGCTCACGGGGACCCCGGGGCCTTCCGGCTGGACCGCGCCGACAAGGCGCATCTCGCCTTCGGCTTCGGTGTCCACTACTGCATCGGCGCGCCCCTGGCGAAGCTGGAGGCGGGGGTGGCGCTGCCGCGGTTGTTCGAGCGGTTTCCCGATATGGATCTCGCGGTGGGGAGGGAGAGGCTGGAGCCTCAGAGGTCTTTCATCGGGAACGATTACGAGACGCTGCCGGTGCTGCTGCACGGACACGCGGCCTGACCCCCGCCCCCGGGCTACGGGTGACCCGGGCGATTTCAGCCCGTCCGGCGTTTGAGGACGGACCCTGCGCCGCGGGACCCCGCACGGTGCGGGCCACAGTCGGGGGCCGGCCCCCGAACCCCCGCTTCTCCATCTCCCCTCCGGCAGGGAGAGGCGGGTGTGCCAGGGTGGGAGGATGACGTGGAACGGTGACGACTACCAGGCCCGGTTCGAGCGGATCGCCGCCGGCGGCGGCGATGTCCACGGTGAGGCCGCGCTCGTGCGCTCCCTCACCCCCACCCCGGGGACAGTGCTCGACGCCGGCTGCGGCACCGGCCGGGTCGCCATCGAGCTGGCCCGGCACGGGATCGACGTCACGGGGGTGGACATCGACGACTCGATGCTCACCACCGCCCGGCGCCTCGCGCCGGACCTCCCCTGGCACCGGCGCGACCTGGTCGGCCTCGACCTGGGGCGGTCGTTCGACGCCGTGGTGATGGCGGGCAACGTCCCGCTCTTCACCCCGCCCGGGACCGAGCCCGCCCTGGTCGCCTCGGTTGCGGCCCACCTGCGGCCGGGCGGCCGTCTCGTCGCGGGGTTCTCCCTGGACCGCGGCTACACCCTGGACGACTACGACACACACTGCCGAGCGGCGGGACTCGCCCTCGAAGCGCGGTACGCGACCTGGTCCCGCGACCCCTGGACCGGTGGCGGGTACGCCGTATCGGTGCACCGCCGGCCCTGACCGCCGACGCCGCGAGGCGCGCGGCGGCCGGGCCGGCCCCGTCATCGCTCGCCGCTCACTCCGTCTCCAGGCGGAAGTCGAAGACGGAGGAGTCGAAGCGGCTGTAGCCCTCGTAGTCCACGAGGTCGTACAGATCACGCCGGTGCTGCATCTCGTCGAGCCGGTTGGTGAGCGAGCCCTCGTCCAGCAGGGTGCTCAGACCGCGGTCCGCGGCCCCCATCGCCATCCGCAGCAGCGAGACCGGCCAGATCACGATGTTGACGCCGACGTCCCTCAGCTGGTCGGCGGTGAACAGCTCGCTCTTGCCGAACTCGGTCATATTGGCGAGGAGCGGCACATCGATCGCCGCGCGGACGCGGGCGAACTCCTCCAGGGTCCGCAGCGCCTCCGGGAAGACCGCGTCCGCGCCGGCGTCCACCAGCCGGCGGGCCCGCTCGATCGTCGCCTCGACGCCCTCGGCGGCGCGCACGTCGGTGCGGGCCACCAGCAGGAAGTCGGGATCGCGCCGGGCGTCCACGGCCGCCCTGATCCGCCGTACCGCGGTCCCGGCGCCGACCACCTGCTTCCCGTCGAGGTGGCCGCAGCGCTTGGGGTTCACCTGGTCCTCGATGTGCAGACCCGCGAGACCGGCGTCCTCCAGTTCCTGGACGGTGCGCGCGATGTTCATCGGCTCGCCGAATCCCGTATCGGCGTCGGCGAGGGTGGGCAGGTCGGTGACCCGGGTGATCTGCCGGGTGCGGGCCGCGACCTCGGTGAGGGTCGTCAGCCCGATGTCCGGGAGTCCCAGATCGGCGCTCAGCACCGCCCCCGACACATAGACACCGTCGAAGCCCCGGCGCTCGATGAGCCGCGCCGAGAGCGGGTTGAAGGCGCCGGGCAGCCGCAGCAGTTCACCGGAGGCCAGCCGCCGGCGGAAGGACTGGCGCTTCTCGGTGGGGGTTCGCGTCGTGTAGAGCATCGCCCGCTCCTCAGAGAATTCCGGGTCGCCCGGCGGGCGGCAGCTGGCCCGCCCGGACGACGAAGGTCAGGTCCCGGACCTCGTCCGCCGTCAGCTCCGGGAGCCGCAGCGCCAGACCGAGGAACCGCTTCACCTCGTCGTCGCCCAGCACGGGTGTCGCGAGGGTGCGGAACTTCTCGACGTACTCCTCCCGGGCGAAGGGGCGGGCCCCGGCGGGGTGCGCGTCCGCGACGGCGATCTCGTCCTCGACGGTCCGGCCGTCCAGGAACGTCACCACGACCCGGCCGCCGTACGACTGGCTGTCGCCGGCCGCGTGGTACCGCTCCGTCCACACCGGGTCCTCGACCGTGGTGATCTTCTGCCAGAGCGCGACGGTGTCGGGGCGTGTGGCCCGCTCGGTGGCGTACGAGTCGACATGGTGCCAGCGCCCGTCCTGGAGCGCGACGGCGAGGATGTAGGGCAGCGAGTGGTCGAGTGTCTCCCGCGAGGCGCGCGGGTCGTACTTCTGCGGGTCGTTCGCGCCCGAGCCGATGACGTAGTGGGTGTGGTGCGAGGTGTGGACCACTATGCTCTCGACCCCGGCGGGGTCCGCCGCCTCGGGGTGTTCGCGCAGCAGCCTCCGCGCCAGGTCGATCCAGGCCTGGGCCTGGTACTCCGCCGAGTGCTCCTTGGTGTAGCTGAGCAGAATCGCCTCCTTGGGCTCTCCCGGACCCGGGAGCGGCACCTCGTACCGTCCGTCCGGGCCGTCGAGCAGCCAGGCGATGACCCCGTCCTCGCCCTCGTAGATCGGGGCCGGGCTCGTCTCCCCGCGCATCGCCCGGTCCACCGCCTCCACGGCGAGCTTCCCGGCGAACCCGGGCGCGTACGCCTTCCACGAGGAGATCTCGCCCTTGCGGGACTGGCGGGTCGTGGTCGTGGTGTGCAGCGCCTGGCCGATGGCCTGGTGGATCACCTCGGGGTCCAGGCCGAGCAGCGTTCCGATGCCCGCCGCGGCCGACGGGCCGAGGTGCGCGATGTGGTCGATCTTGTGCTTGTGCAGGCTGATGGCGCGCACGAGGTCGATCTGGAGCTCGTAGCCGGTCGCGATGCCACGGACGAGCGCCCGCCCGTCCCTGCCGGCGTGCTGTGCCACGGCGAGGACCGGCGGGATGTTGTCACCGGGGTGCGAGTAGTCCGCGGCCAGGAAGGTGTCGTGGTAGTCGAGTTCGCGGACCGCGACCCCGTTGGCGTACGCCGCCCATTCGGGACTGGTGCGCACATCCGGCCCCAGCGCGAAGAGCGTCGCCCCCGCGCCCCCGCGGCTCGGCGCGTGCGACAGGGCCTGCTCGCGCGCCGACGACGGCGCCGAGCGGCCGACGGAGGCCGCCGCGACGGCCGCGTTGTCGATGAAGCGGTTGATGATCATCTCGGTGACGGAGTCGCCGACCTCGACCGGGTCCGTGGCCACCTGCGCCATCTTCCAGGCCAGTTGCTCCTCGCGTGGGAGGTTCTCCTCGCTGCGGTGGGATCGGAGGGGGTGGTTTCTCATCGGGGCGTCTCCGTTGCTGTGGTGGGGCCGGGGCCCTCGGACGCGTCCCGCTCGGCGGGACGCCAGGACTGGCGGAAGTGCTCGACGCTGTTGTGCAGATGAACCTGGGTGGCGTGCAGGGCGAGCGCCGCGTCGCGCCGGGAGATGGCCCGGGCGATGAGCGAGTGTTCCGAAGCGGAGGCCTCCAGCCGGCCCTGGGAGTGGCCGGCCATGCGGCGCACCCGGGCGACATGGGTCCGCAGATTCTCCATCGCGTCGGCGAGGAAGGAGTTGTCCGCCGCCTCGCCGATGGCGGTGTCGAACCGCCGGATGAGCGCGAAGTACTCGCTCACCTGGGCGTCCGAGACGGCCGGGCCGCGGAAGAGGGTGTGCCACCGGGTGAACTGGTCCCCGAAGGCGGCGAAGACGACGGGCTCGCCACGGACCGCGGCGAGCTGCGCGGCCTGGGCCTCCAGACAGGCGCGCAGTTCGAAGAGGCTCCGCACATCGCGGTCGTGGACCTGGGTGACGACGAGGCCCCGCTTGCCCGACGGCTCGACGAGGCCCTCCGCGGACAGGCGGCGCAGGGCCTCGCGCACGGGGGTGCGGGAGACTCCCAGCCGCTCGGACTGCTCCACTTCTAAGAGGGGAGCACCGGGGGGCAGGACACCGTCGAGTATCTCCGACCGCAGGTGTGCGTAGGCACGTTCCGCGGCGGTGGGGGAAGTGGTCGACATGGGCGGAGTGTATACACGAGTTGGTCCCTCGGTCACGATAGACCGCTATATCTGCACAGACTCTTGTGGGCACCCCGCTGTCTGTATACATTCCGTCTCCCACGACACTCCGTCCGAGAGACAAGGACGTCTCCATGAAGTTCACCCGTACCGCCGCCGCAGCAGCGGTCGCTGTCCTTGCCCTCAGCGCATGCGGCAGCGGCAGCGACACCTCGTCGGGCGACAAGCCCCGGGGCGGCGGGCAGTTCCAGGCGCTCGACCGGCTTGAGATCATCGCGCCCGCGGCGCCGGGCAGCGGCTGGGACCAGGCCGCCCGCGCCGTCCAGGACGCGCTGAGATCCACCGACCTCGCGAAGGCACCGGAGGTGAAGAACGTCCCGGGGGCCTCGGGCACCGTGGCCCTCGCACAGGTCGCGCCCCAGAAGGGCAAGAAGGACCTCTGGATCGCCTCGGGCCTCGCCATGATGAGCGGTGTCATCAGCAACGGCACCGATGTCACGCTGGACGACCTCACCCCGCTCGCCCGGCTCATGGGCGAGTACGAGGTCATCGTCACGCCCGAGGACTCGCCCTACGACTCGGTCGAGGACCTCTTCGCGGCGATCAAGAAGGACCCCAAGTCGGTCTCCATAGCGGGCGGCTCGGCCGGCAGCGCCGACCACATCTTCATCGGCCTGCTCGCCGAGCACTACGGCGTCAAGCCCGCCGACGTCAACTATGTGCCGTACAGCGGTGGTGGCGAGGCGACCACGGCGATCCTCGGCGGCAAGGTCCAGGCGGGCGTCTCGGGCCTCAGCGAGTTCTCCGCCCAGATCAAGGACGGCAAGATGAAGGGTCTCTTCGTCTCGTCGCTCAAGCCCATGGAGGGCGTCGAGTTCGCCCAGACCGCCGCCGACGTCGACCCGTCGCTGGAGTTCCAGAACTGGCGCTCGATGATGGCCCCGGGCGGCATGGACGCCGCGACCAGGACCCAGCACGTCGAGGCCCTGAAGCGGATGCACGACTCGCAGGCCTGGAAGGACCTCGTCGTCAAGAACGCCTGGAACGACAACTTCATCGCCGGTGACGAGTTCGGCACCTGGCTGAAGGAGGAGAACACCCGGGTCAAGGGAGTCCTCGACAAGCTCGGCCTGTCCAAGAAGTAACCCCCGAGTCCCGTGGTGGGGTGCCCGCCGCTCCGTGCGGGCACCCGCCGACCGGCGTGAGAAAGGCACTCCCATGAGCACCCACCCGACACCACCCGAGCCACCCCCGGCCCCGGCCCCCGAACACCGGGGTGCGGCCCTGGGCGAGTGGGCCGTGACCGCCGGGCTCCTCGCCATCGGCGTGGTCATCCTGCTCGACGGCATCGGGCAGGCGGCCTCCACCTCCGCGTCGGGGGTCGGAGCCGGCTTCATGCCGAAGGTGGTCGGCGTTCTGCTCATCGTCCTCGCGGCCGTCCTCGGTGTCCAAGTGGCCCGGGGACAGCGCGGTGAGGCCGATTCGGCCGAGGGCGACGTCGATGTCCGCACCACCAAGTGGATACCGTTCGCCGTCTGCACGGCAGCCGTGCTGATCTTCATCGCCGGTGTCGAGACGCTCGGCTATGTCATCGTCTCCGCGCTCGCGTTCTGGCTCACCGCCTGGGCCGTCGGGGCCCGGAGCCACCTCAGGTCGGCGGGTATCGCCGTCGTGCTCTCCCTCGTGGTGTACCTCGTCTTCACCCGGGCCCTCGGCATCTCGCTCGCCCCCGGTGTGCTGGAAGGGGTGCTCTGATGTCGGGCTGGGAAGGACTCCTCCACGGGCTCTCGCACGCCGTCACCCCGGAGAATCTGCTCTTCGCGCTGATCGGCACCATGGTCGGGACACTGATCGGTGTACTGCCGGGCATCGGCCCCGCGCTGACCATCGCCCTGCTCCTGCCGATGACCTACGGCCTGGAGCCGGCCGGCGCGTTCATCATGTTCGCCGGCATCTACTACGGCGCCATGTACGGCGGATCGACCACGGCGATCCTGCTGAAGACCCCCGGCGAGTCCGGTTCGGTCATCACCGCGATCGACGGCAACAAGATGGCACGCGGGGGCCGCGGTGCCGCCGCCCTGGCCGCCGCCGCCATCGGATCGTTCGTCGCCGGGACCATCGCCACACTTCTGCTCGCCTTCTTCGCGCCGTGGATGGTGGAGGTCGCGATCCGGCTGGGCGCCCAGGACTACTTCGCGCTCATGGTGGTCGCCTTCCTCACCGTCAGCGCGCTCGTCGGCAGCTCACCCCTCCGCGGCCTCGTCTCCATGGCACTCGGGCTCGCCGTCGGCCTCGTCGGACTCGACTTCCAGAGCGGCCAGCAGCGTCTGACCTTCGGACAGGTGCCCCTGCTCGACGGCATCGACACGGTCGTCCTCATCGTCGCCCTCTTCGCGATGGGCGAGGTGCTCTATGTGGCGGCCCACCAGGCGTCGAGCCGCTTCGACATCATGCCCGTGCGCAAGGGCAAGCGCTGGATGAGCCGCGAGGACTGGCGGCGCTCCTGGCGGCCCTGGCTGCGCGGAACCTCCATCGGCTTCCCGCTCGGGGTGATCCCCGCGGGCGGCTCCGAGATACCGACCTTCCTCTCCTACACCCTGGAACGGAAGCTGTCCAAGCGCCGGGAGGAGTTCGGCCACGGCGCGATCGAGGGGGTGGCGGGGCCGGAGGCCGCGAACAACGCCAACGCCGCCGGCACCCTCGTACCCCTGCTGACGCTCGGCATCCCCACCTCCGCCACGGCGGCCGTCATCCTCGTCGCCTTCCAGCAGTACGGCATCCAGCCCGGCCCGCAACTGCTGGACACCCAGGGCGCGCTCGTCTGGGGGCTCATCGCCAGCCTGCTCATCGCGAACGTCATCCTGCTCGGGCTGAACCTGCCGCTCATCGGCCTCTGGGTGAAGATCCTCAAGATCCCCAAGCCCTATCTCTTCGCCGGGATCATGGTCTTCGCGCTGCTCGGCACCTACGCCGTGAACGGCAGCCCGTTCGATGTGGGAGTGCTGCTCTTCTTCGGTCTCGCCGGCTATCTCATGCGCCGGTTCGGCTTCCCCGTGTCACCGATGATCGTGGGCGCGATCCTCGGGCCGCTCGCGGAGGTCCAGCTGCGGCGGGCGCTCGACATCGCGGGCGGTGACATCACCACGCTGGTGTCGACGCCGTTCACGATCGCCGTGTACCTCACGCTGGCCGCCGTCCTCCTCGGCGGGTTCCTGCTCCGCAGGGCGGCGCGGCGCCACAGCCCCGTGCCCGCCGGAGCCGGCCGCGACGACGAGGTTCCCGAGCTCCGGGAGTCCTCGGACCGTTGAGACTCCCCGGGCCCCCGAGGGTCCCCGCGGCCCTCCTGTTCCACGCGTTCCTCCTCCAGCTCGCCGCGTACATCGTTCGGCCGACCTCGGCCTACCGCGCGATCGAGCTGGGGGTGGACCCGCGGCTGGTGGGCCTCATCGCCGCGAGCTTCGCTCTCCTGCCGCTCGTCGTCGCCGTCTCGATCGGGCGCTGGAACGACAGTGGCCATGTCGGGCCGAGCCTGGTCATCGGCGGTCTGCTGATGACCGGAGCGGGGGTGGGGGTCCTCACCTGGTCGGAGAATCTGGCGAGCCTGCTGATCTGGAACGCCGTCGTCGGCCTCGGGCACCTCCTCGCGATCGTCGGCCAGCAGACACTGGTCGCCCGGCTCGGGCGCGAGCGGCTCGACTCCGCCTTCGGCACCTACACCTTCGTGGGCTCGCTGGGTCAGGCGGCGGCGCCGCTGGTGCTGTCGGTCGTCGGGGGGAGCGCGGTGCTCCCGGACACCGGTCTCCTCTTCGCCATCTACACGGGCACCTGTGTGGCCCTGCTCGCGGTGACCGGACTTCTGGCCCCGCCGGGGACCGCCGACCGGAAACCCGGCGGCGGTCAGTCGCTGCGCTCCGCCCTCCGTGTCCCCCGGACGACCCGGCGCACCATGACGGGCGCGATGCTGCTCAGCATGCTCGTCCTCGCGGCGGTCGACCTGATACAGGTCTACCTCCCCGCTCTCGGGGTGGAGCGTGAGATCCCGTCGGCGACCGTCGGTGTGCTGCTGGCGGTGCGCGCGGCGGCGACGATGGCCTCGCGGCTCGGACTGGCCCGGCTGGCCGACCGGGTGGGCAGGACCCGGCTCGCCCATGTTTCCACCATCGTCGCCGGCGCGGCCGTGGGCGCCCTCGCCGTT
This sequence comes from Streptomyces sp. NPDC001889, assembly GCF_053594535.1. NCBI lineage: Bacteria > Bacillati > Actinomycetota > Actinomycetes > Kitasatosporales > Streptomycetaceae > Streptomyces > Streptomyces sp. NPDC001889. The sequence continues at coordinate 196,874 of NZ_JBSFER010000006.1, read as the reverse complement.
CCCGGGCCGGTCGTGGTCTCGGGGCTCCTGCTCGCCGTCGCCGGATTCGCCCTCGGGATCGGCCAGCCGCTCTCCATGTCGATCGTGACCGCCGCCGCGCCGCCCGGCACCGTCTCCACCTGGCTGGCCCTGCGCCTGAGCGGCAACCGCGTCGGCCAGTCACTGATCCCCGCCGTGCTCAGCGCGTTCACGGGCAGCATCGGGACGGGCGGGATCTTCGTGGTCACGGGGATCGGACTGCTCGGCACGGCGGCCGCCGCGCGGTTCCTGATCAGCGACGATCCCTGACCGGTTCGCCCGGCCCGGGGCGGCCCCGGTCCTCCCGGGCCCTGGTCGCGAACACCCAGCGGTTGCCGGCCAGCGCGTCGTTCGGCTCGGGCAGCGGGCCCCGCCCGAGCCGGCGGGTGAAGTCGAAGGGGGTGAGGACCGACGTGGACCAGCCCCGGCCCGCCAGATCACCGGTGGAGTCGGGCCGGGGCTCCCTGTCGAACAGACCCAGCAGATCGATGCCGATCTGCTCCGCCGTCGCGGTGTAGAGCGGACTGTCGCGGTACGCCAGCAGATCCGGCTCCAGTTTGACCTCGAACGCCAGGGCGCTCCCCTCGGTGCTCAGCCGGTCCACCGTCCCGATGAGAGACGACTCCGTGGCGGGAGGCAGATAGAACAGCAGCCCCTCGGCCAGCCAGACGCTCGGCGCGGCCGGGTCGAAGCCCGCGCCGGTGAGCGCCCCGGCCCAGTCGGCGCGCAGATCGACCGGGATCGGCACGCGCGCCGCCCTCGGCACGGCCGAGACCCCGTCGAGCACCCGGTGCTTGAAGGCGAGCACCCCCTCCCGGTCCACCTCGAAGACCACACAGCCGGAAGGCCAGTCGAGCCGGTACGCCCGTGCGTCGAGCCCCGCCCCGAGCAGCACCACCTGACGGGCGTCCCCCGAGCGCACCGACCGGAGGAGGAAGTCGTCGAGGACCCTCGTCCGCAGACCGAAGTAGCGCGCGAAGCGCCCCCACAGCGGGTTCGCCTCCCCGTCCGCGACCTGCTCCGGGCGGACCGGCCACCCCGCGGACGCCGGCGCGGCGCGGACGAAGTGCTCCGCGTAGACGTCCCGTGCCAGGGCGTCGTGACGGTGGGTCTCGATCGCCCGTGCCGCGGCGACCAGCAGAGCGGTCACGCCGATGCCTCCCTCCACTCCCTCGGTACCGGTGTGAGGGGGCGCTGTGCCGGTCATCTGTCCTCCTGGGACGAGTGGGGACCACGGAACGCCGCGCTCACCGGCTCCCCCGCTCCGGCAGCAGCACGGGCTTGACCACACGGCCCGCGTCGCAGTCCCGCTCGGCCTCGTTCACCTCGGCCAGCGGGTAGGTGCGGATCAGCTCGTCGAAGGGGAACCGTCCGGCCTGCCACAGCCCGGTGAGCCGCGGGATCAGCAGGCCCGGCACGGCGTCCCCCTCGCAGATGTGGGAGATTCTCCGGCCCCGGTCCAGCGTTCCCGGCTGGAGCGCCAGCGCGGTGTGGAGCCGGGCCACCAGGCCGAGGTGCCCGGCCGGGCGCAGCGCCCGGAGCGCGTCGTTGATCAGCGGGGCGGAGGCCGTGGTGTCCAGCGCGTACTGTGCGCCGCCGTCGGTCAGCCGCGCGATCAGGCCGGGCAGGCCGGCCGAGGCGGAGTGCAGCGGGACCGCGCCGAACCGCTCGGCGAGTGCCAGCCGTTCGGGGTGGCGGTCGACGGCGACGACCGTCGCTCCCGAGGCGGCGCACGCCATCACCGCGGCCAGGCCCACCGCGCCCGCGCCGAGAACCGCGACGGTGTCGCCGGGCCCCGCCCCGAAGGAGTGGAGAACCGCCCCGGCGCCGGTGAGGAAGCCGCAGCCGAGCGGCCCCAGCAGTTCGATCGGGAGCGAGGGGTCGACCCGCACGGCGTTGCGGGCCGCGACGATCGCGTACTCGGCGAACGAGGACTGGCCGAACCACCGCGGGGCCAGCCGGCCCCCGGCCGCGTCGGTGAACCGCGCGGCGCTCTCCGCGCGCCCCCCGAAGAGGTTGAGCGGGGCGAAGGACTCGCAGTGGGCCGGGGCGGCGCCCAGGCAGCTCCGGCAGCGCCCGCAGGAGTCGAAACTCAGCACGACATGGTCGCCGGTACGCAGACCGGTGCCCGGGCCGCCCGTCTCCACCACGACCCCGGCCCCCTCGTGGCCGAGGACCGCCGGCAGCGGTGAGCGGCCCGCCGGACGCCGGACCCCGAGATCGGTCCGGCACATCCCGCAGCCGGCGATCCTGACGAGGATCTCGCCCTCGGCCGGACCCTCGTGCAGCAGCACCTCCTCCACCGCGAACCGGCCATCGGGCGAGCGCAGCACCGCCGCGTCGAACCGCATCCCCATGCCTCCCACGCCTCCTCATGCCTCTCACGCCTCTCACGCCTCCTCGGGACGGTGCAGAACGAACGGCCGGAGATTCCCGTACAGCCCCCAGGGCCCGCCCGCGACGCCCACGCCGCTCTCCTTGACGCCCGCGAAGGGCTGCGCGAGGGAGAGTTCGGCGTGGTGGTTGATCCACGCCGTCCCGCACTCCAGCCGCTCGGCCACCGACTCGGCCCGGTCGAGATCCGTCCCCCACACGGAGCCGCCCAGCCCGAAGCCGGTGCCGTTGGCGGCGGCCACGGCCTCGTCGAGACTCCCGTACGGCAGCACCGGCAGGACCGGGCCGAACTGCTCCCGCGTCACCACCGCGCTGTCGGGCGGCACATCGGTCAGGATCGTCGGGGCGTGGAACCAGCCCGGCCGGTCCAGCCGCCCGCCGCCGGCCGCGGCCCGGGCGCCGGCGGCCAGGGCCCGCGCCGTGCGGCGCTCGACCCGGGCCAGCTGGGGGGCGTTGTTGACCGGGCCCATCCGGGTGTCCGGATCGAGGCCGGCGCCGACGACCGTGCTCCTCGCCCGGTGCGCGAGCGCCTCGACGACGGCGGAGTGGAGCCGGGCCGGGGCGTAGACGCGTTTGACCGCCATGCAGACCTGTCCGCAGTTGCGGAACGCGGCCCAGAAGAGCCGGTCCGCGATCCCCTCCACATCCACGTCCTCCAGCAGGACAGCGGCGTCATTTCCCCCCAGCTCCAGGGTGACCCGGGCGAGCGAGGCCGCGGCTCCGCGCGCCACGGCCCTGCCGGTGGGAGCCGAACCGGTGAAGGTGACATGGCGGATGCCCGGATGGGAGGCGAGCCGGGCGCCGAGGGGTTCGTGGCCGGTGACGACGGTCAGCACGTCCTCGGGGAGCGCCGCGGAGACGACGGACACCAGCCGGCGGGTGGCGAGAGGGGTGTGGGGGGAGGGCTTGAGCACCACCGTGTTGCCGGCCGCGAGCGCGGGCGCGAACTTCGCCGACGCGAGCTGGAGGGGAAAGTTCCACGGGACGATCGCGGCGACGGGCCCGAGCGGCCGCCAGCGGATCTCGCCGCGCACCGGCCGGCCGTCCGCGATCGGCCGGCACTCGGGGGCGAGCCCGGCGAAGTACCGCAGCCGGGCCGCCGTGCGGGCGATCTCCGCGTACGACTCGGCCAGGGGCTTGCCCTGTTCCCGGGTGAGCAGGGGAGCGAGGTCGGCCCCGGCCGCCTCCACGGCGGCGGCCGCCGCGAGCAGCGCGCGGGAGCGGGCGGCGGGGTCGGCCCGCCAGCCGCGCCAGGCCTCGTGGGCCCGGCCGACGACGGCGTCCAGGGCGTCCGGCCGCAGATCCGGGGCCTCGTCGAAAGCCTCGCCGGTCGCCGGGTCGAGGACGGCGAAGCGCTCGCCGCCGCTCCCGGGCACACGACGGGGCCGGGGGGTCGCCATACCGGCGGTCAGCCCGCGGTGGTGACGGCGGCCGCGTGCTCCCGGGCCCGCCGGTCCATCTCCGCCCGGAAGGCGGCCACCAGCCGGGGCTGAATCCTCCCGGTGGTGCGGTCGCCCCCCTCGCAGACCGCCCCGCGCACCCCCACGATGTCCGCGCCCACACGGGTCAGCACCCCGAGATCGCCCACCCGCACACTGCCCGCGAGAGCGGCGAGCAGACCGGCGTCGTGGGCCCGCCGGACGAACTCCGCGCACGCGTCCGGCGGAACGTGGTCGAAGAGCCGGGTCCCGTCCTTGACCGCGGTGTCGAGCATCGCCGCGTCGGAGCCGGAGCGCAGCGCGATATCGGGCAGGGCGAGCGGATTGACACAGCCGATCCGGTGGGCGTCGGCATAGCCCGATGCGACGACGAACGCGTCCGGCCGGTACTCCTTGACCGCCCGGACGACCCCGCGCATCACCTCGACCGCCTGCTCCGGGGTCGTGCATCCATAGAGACCGACCTTGATGTACGCGGCTCCGGAGACGGCGGCGCCGAGCGCCGCCTGGGCCACCGTGCCGGGCTTGTACGGCACGTCTCCCACGGTGGCGGAGACCGGTTTGTCCGCCGGGACCGCTTCGCGGATCTCCCTGATCACCCACGGGAAGTTCGCGCCGAGCGAGCCCTCGTCGGGCTTCTTGACATCGACGATGTCGAGATGCTCCGCCGCCTTCGCGCAGTCGAGGGCCTCCTCGACACCGTCCGGGGAGATGAGAAGCAGCACGGTGGATTCCTTCCTCCGCGTGTCCACCCGGCCGCGCGGCAGAGATGCGGAGTCGCCTGGATCACATGCGGTCCGCTTCATCATCACCGCGGCCCGGGGCCCTCGGTAGGGCGCTCGGCGCCCGAAGAGAGATCTCCGCGGTGCGTGCCGTGTGCCGTGCACGCCGGTACGGAGCGGCGCTCGCCGATCCCTTCACGCCCCTCGGCACCCCGGCTCGGGACGCACCCCCGCCGACCTCCCCGGACCCGGAGGAGCCCTTGACCGCCCAACCGTCCGGCCAGCGGGCGCCGGTGCCGCCCACCCGCGCCCACAGCGCCGTTGACCTGCCTGTTAGCATCCGTGCCTCGTTACATGGTGACACCATCGGTCAGGGGAGACCGGGGTGGACTGCACCGGCGGCATCCCACGATGCCCTTCTTTCTTCTTCTGCCTTCGGGCAGTCAGGTTCTGGGGAGGACCCTGTTGACCGGATCGACTCAGCCGCGCCCGCGTGCGTCGGCGACCGGACGTGCGACCCGACGTGCGGACGGCCCGAAGGGGGTACGCCGGGGAGCCGCCGCGGCGGTGGCGCTGTCGGTCGGAGCGGGGCTGCTGACCACCGCCCCGCAGGCCCGGGCCCAGCTCCCGGCGCAGCCGCAGCCGCAGGCCAGGGCCGCGGGCGAGACGGTGCTGCCCGCCGCGACGCGGACCACGCCGCGTGAGCTGAGGGTCAGCGGACTCGGCCAGACCGGCTTCGCCTCGAAGCCCGAGGGCTCCGCGCACTACCGCTGGACCGAGTACGCGACGGGCAGGAGCTGGGATCTGTCCTGGCTGAGGAACCATCAGCCCCGGCCCGGCGCGTCCGACACCTTCCACGAGTACCGCTTGGGCACCTACCACTTCAGCGGCCCCGACGGAGGGGGCCGGGGCTCGGTCACCGTCCCCCGCGAGCTGCGCACCCTCAAGGTCGCCGGCACCACCGTCATCGCCGCGGGGATGGACGGCACCCGGACCGGGTCGCTTCATCTGCTGAAGCCCGGACCGGGCGGCTCCACCCTCCAGCGGCAGATCAGCGGCTTCCCGGGCAGCCCGTCGCCGGTCACCGTAGCCGTGCGGGACGCCCGCACCGCGCTGATCACCCACCGGGTGCTCGACGGGGAGACGGGACCCGGCGCCCACCAGGCGACTCTGGTCGATCTGGAGTCCGGCCGGATGACCCCGTTCCTTGAGCCCGTCCAGGGACGCGACTCACGCCGGTATCTGCTCTCCGACCAGTACATCGGATGGCGCGCGGAGAGCGGTGAGATCCGGCTCCAGCGCCGGGACGACCCGAACGCTCCGGAGATCGCCCTCACCGCCGACTCCCTGGCGGGGACCTCCGGCCACATCCTCGTCGGCGACCATGTGGTGGCGCGGGAGGCGGGCGAGCTGGGCGCGCTCGTGGCCCTCCCGCTCGACGGCGGACCGCGGCGGCAGCTGCTCGAGAAGTCGCACGGCTCCACGCTGGGCGGCGGCCCCGGCGGCGCCGCGGACGGATCGGGTGTCCACGCCGGTGGTACCGGCGCCGACGACTGGGCCGTGCACCGGGTCACCCAGGAAGCGGACGGCACCCTCGCCGTCACCCGGCTGGCCGGCCTGCCGCCGATCGAAGCCGCGGTCACCGGCCTCGCGTTCTCCCGTTCCACGCTCAGCTGGACCGACCGCACGGCGCCGTCCGCCGGACAGGTCCGGTTTCACTCCCGTACCGTCCCCGCCGGGAAGAACCCGCAGGCCGGGCCGGTACGCCAGGGCGCGCTCCACCAGCCGTCGTGCGCCGCCGGCATCGCCTGCGAGGAGCTGTACGGCGCCGGTGACGGGTCCGTGGTCCACCAGCAGCGCGAGCGGCTCTTCCGGCAGGACGCCCAGGGCCGGGTCACCGAGGCGACCGCCTCCGGACTCGCCTGGAGCACGGTGCGGAGCGTCAGCGGCAGCCATACGCTCACCTCCCGCGGCGACGGACGCCACTTCCTCCTGGACTGGCGCGAGCCCACCACCGCCAGGGAGTACCGGGCCAGGGCCGCGGCGCTCTGGGAGGGCCGGCTGTGGACCGCGGAGAAGCCGGGCAAGCTCTCCCTGACCCGGCTGGGCTCCGCCGACCCGGCGGTCACCGTCAACACCGGCACCGCCTGCGTCCCCGATGAGCTCCAGGCCGTGGGCCGCTGGGTGTACTGGCACTGCGACGCCGAGAACAAGGCGGGTGTCCTCGACCGGGCCCGCGGCGGCTCCGTCCCGGTGAGCGACAGCCCGGCGCTGCTGGGCGACGGCGTACTCGTCCACCAGGGCCACGGCAGCGCCGCGCTCTGGCGCACGGCGCTGACCTCCGGCAAGGCGGTCACCGGCCGGCTGGCGCAGGTCGCCCCCGACGAGGGCGGCTCCATCGGCGACCGCAGGCAGCTCCGCTGGACCCTGGACCCGCACACCAACCGGGTCGCCCACGTGGGGCCGGGGGAAGCCATCCATCTGGTGGAAGCGGCTCCCGCCGCCGCCCCGGCCTTCCGGGACCACGCGGGCGGGGACGGCGTCGCCGACCTGCTGACGCTGAACTCCTCGGGCGCGTTCACCTTCCAGCAGGGCACGGGGGCCGGCGGTTACGCCGGGAAGGTCTCGGGCGGCGGCTGGAAGGCGAGGACGGTGGCCGTGCCCTTCGGCGATGTGAACGGCGACGGCTGCAACGACGTGCTGGTGCGGCGGCCCGACGGCGAACTGCGCGCCCACCGCCCCGGCTGCGGCAAGGCGCTCACCCCGGCCTCCCCGTCGACCTCGCTGGGCCAGGGCTGGTCCGCGTACAACGTCCTCACCTCGCCGGGCGACCTTACCGGCGACCGGCGGCCCGACCTGCTGGCGCGCAAGGCGTCCGACAGCACGCTCCACCTCTTCGCGGCGAAGAGCGACGGCACCCTGGCGGCGGGCAGGAAGATCGGCTCCGGCTGGACGTACACCCACATCACCGGCGCCGGCGACCTCAACGGCGACGGGGCCGGCGATGTCGTGGCCCGCGCCCGGGACGGGGTGCTGTACCGCTTCGACGGCACCGGCAAGGGCACGCTGAAGAACCGGGTGAAGCTCTTCACCGGCTGGGGCAACGCGTACAACACCATCGTCGGCGCCGGTGACATCACCGGGGACGGCCGCCCCGACCTGGTCTCCCGGGACTCGGCGGGCGACCTCTACCGCAACAGCGGCGACGGCAGGGGATCGTTCGGCCCCCGCACGAGGATCGCCGGCGGCTGGAAGGGGTACACGGGCATCTTCTGATCCCGCCTCCCGGTCTCCGTCCGGATCGGGCTTCCCGGTTCCGCCCGCCCGTGCCCCCGGCCGCTCAGGCCCGGGGGCACGGGCGCGCCGGAGGGAGCGGAGTGACCTACTCGTACGGGATTCTGAGCACCGCCCCCTCGGTGCCGGTCTGCACCCGGGAACCGCTGTCGCCGAGCGCGTTCCAGATCTCCAGCCGGACGGTGCCGCCCACCAGGTCACCGAGGCCGCCGGTGGCCGCCTTGACGCCCACCGCCTGGGTGTACTCCTCCCAGCCGGTGACCGGGTCGGTCGCGAAGTAGCGGTAGGTCTCCGTCCGGTCGAAGGTGCCATCGCCGGTCAGGTCGTAACCCACCCGCACCTGGGGCGCGAGCCCGACGGCCGTGCCCGCGTCCACCCGCAGGCGGAAGGCGGTCGCGGCGCCCGGTACCAGCCTCCCGTCGACACCCCTGATCTCGTAGACCGCCGGGCGGTACGGAGTGCCGTCCCGGTTGACGCCGTCCGCCGACGCCAGGGTGTCGGCGCCCGGCTGGTCGTCGGTGGCGGTGGTGAGGATGCCGCCGGTCCTGAGCCGGAAGGTGTTGCCGGTGGACGGACCGGGGTCCCCGGGGTCCGGGTTTCCGCCGCCGCCGGTGCCGGTCGCGGTCGAGCGGGCGGGCACGGACAGGGACGCGCCGTCCGAGAAGGTGACCGTGCGGGCGGCCGGGCCGTGGTTGTGGGCGACATAGGTGCGGACGCCGTTCCCGGCGAGGACGGCGGAGGTCGGGATGGAGCCGCTCACCGTCATGTCCGGCGCGCCGAGCGCGTCCAGCGTGGCGATCCAGTGGTAGGTGTGCGCCCTGGACTCGCCCTGCTCCGGGGTGTAACCGGCGTGGCCCGCGTCCCACCGGGACTTCGCCCGTGCCGGATCGGCCAGTGACTCGAACTCCCACAGCAGATCGCGCCACTCCTGGGCCGGACCGCCGTTCTCGCGTTCCATCTCCGCGATATTGCGCGTGATGGCCGCCTTCTCCCGGGCCAGATGGAGCGAACCGCCGGTGACCGGGAGCACATTGATGCCGTGGATCTCCTCCGGGTTCGCGGTCCACCAGGTGGCGTACGCGCCGCCGCTGCCCCAGACCATCCCGACCGTGTCATGGCGGAAGGAGTCGGGGAAGACCTGCCGGCTCGCGTCGAACCAGTACTGGGTGATCGCCTCGGACTCGGTGGTCAGCAGATAGCTGCCGAGATCGCGCAGCGCGGTGTCGCCGGTGGCCGAGCCCCACAGCACCAGTGCGGCGCTGAGGTTGACCGACTCCGACGAGGCCTCCTGGTTGTTGCCCGCCGCGAAGCCCTGGTGACCGGAGGCCCAGCTGTGGCCCGCGTAGACGTCGAAGCCGCGCAGGAAGGGGTAGGCGGAGTCGGTGCGGCTGGGGTTGGCGGTGTCGCGCACCAGGTGCCCGACCATGGCGCCCCAGGCCGATTCCGCCGCCCAGGCCTGGTCGTACTGGGCGATGACCGCCGCCGCGTAGAGGTAGTAGCCGTAGTGGAAGTGGTGGTCGTTGAGTTCGGTGTCGCTGCCGTACGAGGCCGGGTAGCCGGTGAGGGTCTTCCACTCGCCGTCGTAGCCGAACTGGCCGGAGCCGCCCGCCGTGAACCACTCCTGGAGCCGGCCCTTCATCAGTCCGATGAGCTTGTCGCGCACGGCGGGCAGGCCGATCTGGTCGGCGATGGGCACCAGCTGGGCGAGCCGGCCGAGCGCCTTTCCGGTCCAGTAGGTGTCCGTCGCCCCGGAGAACGGGTCGGAGGCGTTCGCCACCTCGTGGAGGTAGCCGGTCAGCCGTGCCCGGTCGACCCGGCTGGACGCGGGCAGGGCGGGCAGCACACCGCTGCCCCGCTGGCTGGTGGTGAAGGACGCGGACTCCCGCACCTTCATCGTGCCGCGCGGCGAGACATAGGTGTACGGCGTGAGCGGGTCGGTGGTGTGCAGCCACTGATGGCGGTAGAGGGCCTGGAGGGTGCCGCGCTCGGTGCCCTCCCTGGCCTCCGTGGTCAGGGTGTACGTGGCCCTGACCGTGCCGCCGGTGGACTGCCAGTCCACCCGGGAGCCGGTGACGAAGCTGAAGGCGTACTTCCGGTAGACCGCGAGCGCGTCGGTGGAGGGCAGGACCGCGAGCGAGAAGTACTCCCTGGAGCCGAGCGGGGCCGTGATCGTGGAGCCGGAGACGTTCCAGTCGCCGCCGGTCGGGGCGAAGAGGGCGTAGTGGTGCCCGGCGACGGTGATGCCGAGGACATTGCCGCTGTCCGCGAAGACGGTGGGCGCGGAGGCGGTGGTGACACGGGCGTCGCCGCCGGAGCCCCTGGCGTACACGAAGGGCAGACCGTGGCCGATGGTGGCCCGGAAGGTGCGGGTGCCGTCCGCCCAGTAGGGGGTGACCGTCCAGTCGGACCAGGCGTCGGCCCTGGTGTCGGGGGAGTTGAGGCCGCTGAGGCCGATGGTGAGGTCGGCCCGGTGGGGGTACTCGTACTGCCGGCCGTCGCCGACGATCGCGGGCGCGGTCGGGTAGCCGACTTCGAGGCCGGAGGCTTTCGCCTGGTAGGTGAGGGGGTGGCCGTACATCGGGGTGGAGTACGGGTTGTCGCCGTAGCGCTGGTAGGCGAGGGAGGACCACCAGTCGTTGGTCGGGACCGGTTTGTTCCGGGCGGCGGCGGTCAGCTTGGGGGTCACCGGTGTGCCGGTGTCGGTGGCCGGCCCGGAGGTTCCGGCCGGGCGGGTGTCGGTGTAGCTGCCGGAACCGGCGGGGACGGTGCCGGCGGCGGCCGGGGAGGCGACGGGAGCCGGACCCGCGAGGGTCAGGGCGACGGCCAGGGCGATGGCCGGGGCGGGTCCGGGGAGAGAGGTTCGCATGGGCAGCACCTCGGAGTCCTGGGGGTGAGGAGCGGGGGAAAGCGCTCTCACGTGCCCAGGAACGTAGAACTCCTGAATCGTGAGTGTCAAGGGAGCCCGCTGACGGGACCGGAGGCCCCGGGCCCGCGATCCGGAGGCCCCGGGCCCGCGATCCGGAGGCCCCGGGCCCGCGATCCGGAGGCCCCGGGCCCGCGATCCGGAGGACCCGGACCCGCGATCCGGAGGACCCGGACCCGGAGGACCCGGAGGACCCGGACCCGGAGGACCCGGAGGACCCGGACCCGGAGGACCTGGAGACCCGGAGGACCCGCACCCTCAGGGCCCGCCGGGCCCGGACCGGGGGTCCCGAGCCCCCGGGGCAGCGCCCGCCCCGCCTCCGCGACCGAGAACCGGAGAATTTCCCTGTCCGCGATGTCGAGAACCCGTGTCCGGCTCCGTCCCCGGGGTGAAGGCGGCCAGGATGGGTCGCACCAGCACCGAGGAGAGAGACACCATGGCCAAGTACCTGCTGCTCAAGCACTACCGGGGCGCCCCGGCCGCGGTCAATGACGTGCCCATGGACCAGTGGACACCCGAGGAGATCACCGACCATGTGCGGTACATGAACGACTTCGCCGCCCGGCTCGAAGGCACCGGCGAGTTCGTCGACGGCCAGGCGCTCGCCCCCGAGGGCACCTTCGTCCGGTACGACGGCGAGGGCCGCCCGCCCGTCACCGATGGCCCGTTCGCCGAGACCAAGGATCTGATCGCCGGCTGGATGGTGATCGATGTCGACAGCTACGAGCGCGCCGTCGCACTGGCCGGAGAGCTGTCGGCGGCCCCCGGGGCGGGCGGGAGGCCGATCCACGAGTGGCTCGAACTGCGTCCGTTCCTCACCGAGCCGCCCACCGTCACCGAGTGACCACCGAAGGGGACGAGGCCCTGCTCAGAAGCCTCACACCGAGCGTGCTCGGCATCCTCGTCCGCCGCGGAGCCGACTTCGCGGCGGCCGAGGACGCCGTACAGGACGCGCTGGTCGAGGCGGTCCGCGTCTGGCCGGACGGCCGGCCCCGGGACCCGAAGGGCTGGCTGGTCACCGTCGCCTGGCGCAAGTTCCTCGACGCGGCCCGCGCGGACACCGCGCGCCGCAGACGCGAGGAGCTCGTCGACGAGCAGCCGGAGCCCGGGCCCGCGCCCTCGGTGGACGACACGCTCCGGCTCTACTTCCTCTGCGCCCACCCGTCGCTGACACCGTCCTCCGCCGCCGCGCTCACCCTGCGCGCCGTCGGCGGGCTGACCACCCGCCAGATCGCCCGGGCCTACCTGGTGCCCGAGGCGACGATGGCCCAGCGCATCAGCCGCGCCAAGCGCACCGTCTCCGGCGTGCGGTTCGACCGGCCCGGCGATGTCGCCACCGTGCTGCGCGTCCTCTACCTGGTCTTCAACGAGGGCCACTCCGGCGACATCGACCTCGCCGCCGAGGCCATCCGGCTCACCCGGCAGCTCGCCGCGGCGATCGACCACCCCGAGCCGGCCGGACTGCTGGCCCTCATGCTGCTCCACCACGCCCGGCGCGCCGCGCGGACCACGCCCGACGGCGCTCTGGTGCCGCTCGCCGAGCAGGACCGGGGCCGGTGGGACACCCGGGCGATCGCCGAGGGCATCGGCATCCTGCGGGCGGCACTCGCCCGCGACCGGCTGGGGGAGTTCCAGGCCCAGGCCGCCATCGCGGCACTCCACGCCGACGCGCCCACCGTCGAGGAGACCGACTGGGCGCAGATCGTCGAGTGGTACGACGAACTGGTGCGCCTCACCGACAGCCCGGTCGTCCGGCTCAACCGCGCGGTCGCCGTCGGCGAGGCGGAGGGACCGCGCGCCGGCCTGGCGGCGCTCGCGGCGCTGGAGGAATCCTCCCCGGGCCCGGCGGGCCGGGGGGAGCCCGTGCCCCGTCACACCGCGGTGGCGGCGTACCTCCACGAGCGCGACGGCGACCTCGCGACGGCGGCCCGGCTCTACGCCGAGGCGGCCCGCCGGGCCCCCAGCCTCGCCGAGCGCGACCATCTGACGCGCCGCGCCGCCCGGCTCAACGCCCGAGGGCGCCTCTGAACCCCGCCCCGCCGTCGCCCCCTGGCCGGAAACCCCCGCTGCCGGTATCCGCCGGGGCCCGCCCGGTGGGGCCGGATGGCTGGTCGCCGCCGGGGACGGCCGTCCGGTGCGGCGGATTCCGCACGGCGGGCCGTACGGTGCCCGCATGGCCGCACCTCACCGCGGGAGCCGGCGCCCCGGGTACCTCGTCGCGGCGGCGGTGTTCGCCGTGGGCATGGCCGGTACCACCCTGCCGACACCGCTGTACGGGATGTACCGCGCCCAGATCGGGTTCTCCGAACTGATGGTGACGGTGGTGTTCGCCGTGTACGCGGTGGGTGTCATCACCTCCCTCCTGCTGGCGGGCGACTACTCCGACCAGGTGGGCCGGCGCCCCGTCATCCTCTGCGCCCTCGGGTTCGCCGCCGCCGCCGATCTGTGCTTCCTGTTCGAGGCCGGGCTGCCGCCGCTCTTCGCGGGCCGGCTGCTCTCGGGGTTCTCGGCCGGACTCCTCACCGGCGCGGCGACCGCCGCCGTCCTGGAACTCGCCCCGCCGGGCCGCGCGGCACGCGCCGGGTTCGCCGCCACCGCCGCCAACATGGGCGGTCTGGGCTGTGGCACGCTGCTGGCCGGAGTCCTCGCGGAGTACGCCCCGGCACCCCTGCGGCTGCCCTTCGCGGTCCATCTGGCGCTGGTGGCCCTCGCCCTGGTCCCGGCCCGGCTGCTGCCCGAGACCGTTTCCCCCACCCGCCGGCTGCCCCGCGGACGGCCCCAGGGGATGGCCGTGGCACCGCGGGCGCGTGCCGTGTTCCCCTCGGCGGCGATCGCGGCCTTCGCGGGCTTCTCGCTGCTCGGGCTCTTCACCGCCGTCGCCCCGAGCTTTGTCGCCGAGACGCTGGGGATCGACGATCTCGCCCTGTCCGGGGCCGTGGCCTTCTCCGCGTTTCTCGCCTCCACCCTGGGACAACTGGCGACCGGGCGGCTGGGCGTGCGCCGGTCGCTGCCCGCCGGGTGTCTGATCCTGGTGGGCGGGCTCCTCCTGGTGGGCGCGTCCCTGTGGGGGGAGTCGCTGCCCCTGCTGCTGGCCGGCGCGCTCGCCGGAGGCTTCGGCCAGGGGCTCGCCTTCCGGGCCGGTCTGACGGCGGTCGGCGACGCCGCGCCGCGCGAGCACCGGGGCGGGACCATCTCGGCGTTCTTCGTCGTCGCCTACACCGGAATCGCGGTACCCGTGGTCGGGGTGGGCGCGCTGACGATTCCGCTGGGGCTGCGGGGCGCGGGCCTGGTCTTCACGGCCGTGGTGACACTCCTCGCCCTGGGCGTCGGGCTGTATCTGCTCCGCCGGCCCCCGACGGAGGAGGACGCCCCGGCGGACCCTTCGGCGGACGCCCCGGCGCACCGCCGGTAGGAGCCGCGCCACCCCCCGGGAACCGCCCGCGCGGGGCGTGCGCGCCGACAGGCGGCGGGCCCGCCCCCCCACGGAGGACGGACCGTCCAGCGGTGTCCGTACCGTCCTCCGTGAGGGGCGGGGACGCCGGGAGGTCCGTCCGCCGGCGGGGCGATGCCCGCGTCGGAGGCGCGCCTCGATGGCGCCGGAGGGAGCCGCTTCGCCGTCAGGGCCGGTGCGGCTCCCGGAGGAAGGCGAGAAGCGCCGAGGTCAGCTCGGCGGGCGCGTCCTCCTGGACGAGATGGCCCGCACCCGCGACGCGTTCGAGCCGGGCGCCCGGGATGAGCGCCGCCAGCTCCTCCCCCCGGGCCGGGGGAATCCAGGTGTCGTCCTGGCCCCAGCACACCAGTGTCGGTACGGAGATCTCGCCGTACCGCTCCTGCACCTCGTCGGTGTGGAGCTGGTCGGCCTGGGCGATCTGCCGGTAGAAGGCGGCCTGGCCCGGCGCGTCCAGCCAGGGCCGGGCCAGCCGGTCGAGAACCGCCGGATGGAGGCCGGGGCTGCTGGCCGAGCTGATGTACTCGCGCACCAGCGCCCGGTGCAGCGCCGGCGGCAGCCGCTCGAAGACCTCGGGGTGCTCGCCGACGAGACGGAAGAACGGGGACCCCCACGGCGCCAGGGCCACCGGGTCCACCAGCGCGAGGGCGCGGTAGCGGACGCCGTGCAGCAGATGCGCCCGCAGAGCGACGGCCCCGCCGAAGTCATGGGCGGCCACCAGCGGCTCCACCAGGCCCCAGTGGGTGAGCAGCTCGGTGAAGACCCGGCCCTGGGCGGCCAGGGAGACATCCTGCCCGGCGGACTTCTCCGAGCTTCCGTAGCCGGGCATGTCCCAGACGAAGACCTGGTGGCGCCGGGCGAGCGCGCGGGCGACAGCGCGCCAGACATAGGAGGAGAAGGGCGTGCCGTGGAGCAGGACGACCGGGTCCCGGCCGGGTTCTCCGAGGCTGTCCCAGCGGACCTCGCCCGAGGTGCTGGGGAAGGTCTCGGTCAGCTGCCATGCACTCACGGGCGCTCATCCTCTCGGCTGTTCCCCGGCTCGGCCGGGCTTGATCACGAGCCTTCCCGGTCCGCGCACTCCCATGACCGCCGGACGGCCGTGGACACCGTCGGCGGAACCCGTCCGCCGGATTGCGGTCGTGGACCGGTACCGGGTGTGGGACAGTCGGGCGGGTGCTGTCGGACCGGGCGGGGCGGGGCCCGCGGTGTGGGTATCCGCCTCTCCCGCAGGGGCGTTGAGGGGGAGTGCGTGGCACGGGTGATCGACGGCCGCTTCGAGCTGCTGGCGCGGCTCGGCGGTGGTGGCATGGGGCTGGTGTGGCGGGCGCGGGATCTGATGCTGCACCGGGAGGTGGCGCTCAAGGAGGTCCGTCCGCCGGACCCGTCGCTGGCCGAGTACGACCCCGAGGGCGCCCGGGCCCTGCGCGCCCGGGTGCTGCGGGAGGCGCGGGCCCTGGCTCGTGTCGACCACCCCGGAGTCGTCACGATCCATCACATCGTGGACCTGGGCGAGGGGGGCTATCCGTGGATCGTCATGGAACTGGTCACCGGGGGCTCGCTCCAGGACCGCCTGAACCGCGGCACCCTCACACCGGGGGAGGCCGCCGGCGTGGGCCGGGGGGTGCTGGCCGGACTGCGCGCCGCGCACGCCGCGGGCATCCGGCACCGGGACATCAAGCCCGCGAACGTCCTGCTGCGGCCGGACGGCCGTCCGGTCCTCACCGACTTCGGCATCGCGGAGATCCAGGGCTCCACCGTGCTCACCGCCACCGGCTCCGTCATCGGCACGCCCGACTACATGGCTCCCGAGCGCGTCGGCGGCGACGCCGGCGGAGCGGCGGCCGACCTCTGGTCGCTGGCCCTGACGCTGTACGTGGCGGTGGAGGGACGGAACCCGCTGCGCCGGGCGAATGCCCTGGCCACCCTCGCGGCGGTGCTCGGCGAGGACGTCCCGCCGCCGCGCGCGGCCGGACCGCTGGCCGGGGCGCTGATGGCCGTGCTGGTACGGGACCCGGCGGCGCGGCCGGACGCGGAGGCGCTGGACTCCCTGCTGGCGCGGGTGGAGTCGGAGGCCCCCGTGTCCGAGGCCGGCCCGGTGACCTCGTATCCCCTCGCACCCCCGGCCGTCGCCTCCCCGGAACCGGAACCGGAACCGGAACCGGAACGTGAGCCCGAGCCGGAACCGGAACCGGAGCCCGTTCCGGCGCCGACCCCGCCCCCGGCGCCGACCCCGCCCCCGGGGCGGACGCCGATCCGGGGGCGGCGCGTCCGGGCGTACACGGCGGCCTTCGTCGCGGTGCCGCTCGGTGCCGTCCTGCTGTGGACCCTGCTTCCGGACGGCGGCACGAACAGCGCCGGAGCCGGAGCCGGTGGCGGCGGCCGTTCCGCCGGATCGGGCGAGGGGCCCGGCCCGGAGAGGATCAGCATCGGAATCAAGTTCGACCAGCCAGGCATCGGGCTCAGGGACGGGAACGGCGGGTACCAGGGGTTCGACGTGGCCGTGGCGACCTATGTCGCCCGGGCCCTCGGCTACCGCCCCGCCGACATCATCTGGAAGGAGGCGAGCGGCTCCGAGCGGGAGAACATGCTCCTGAGCGGCGACACCGACTTCATCGTGGCCACCTACGCGATCACCGACAAGCGCCGGGAGACGGTCGATTTCGTCGGCCCCTACCTGGTGGCCCGGCAGGATGTCCTGCTGAGCGTGGACAATGTCGCCATCAGCAGACCCGCCCACCTCAACGGCAAGAAGGTCTGCGCGGTGGTGGGCTCGTCCGCGGTGGCCGCTCTCCAGGCGTGGGCCGCCCCCGGGGCCCTGACCGAGGGGCGCGACACCTACGCGCGGTGTCTGACCGATCTGGCGAACGGCGTGGTGGACGCGGTCACCGCCGACGACGCCATCCTCGCCGGTTACGCCTCCCAGAAGCCGGACGCCTACCGGCTCGGCGGCTTCCGGCTCACCGAGGAGCGGTACGGGATCGGCATCCCGAGGAACAGCCACCACAAGGCCGGTATCCAGGCCGCGCTGGAGCGGATGGAGACGGACGGCTCCTGGCGGAAGGCACTGCGGAAGCACCTGCCGCTGCTCCAGCGGGAGACACCTCGGTCCTGACCTCCGCGCCGCGCGATCCGCGCCCGCTCCGGGACGGTGCGGCGTCAACCAGGGCCGGGGGAAAGGCCGTTCGGTTCTCCGCGCGCGTGGTGAAAAGCAGCCACCGGAGGGTGGAGCCGACCACGGAGCGGCCCCGGCGCCGATCGCGTTCTTGCTAACGTCGACGGCATGGAGCTTCGGACGCTTGAGTACTTCGTTGCTGTGGCGGAAGAAGGGTCCTTCACCAAGGCCGCCGCGCGCTGCCATGTCGTCCAACCCGCGATCAGTCAGCAGATCCAGGGCCTGGAGAGGGAACTGGGCGAGCCGCTGTTCGACCGAGGGCCCAGACGTGTCGTCCTCACCGCCGGTGGCGCCGCCCTCTTACCGCACGCCCGGGCCGCGCTGGCCGCCGCGAAGGCCGCCTCCCTGGAGTTCGCCGGCCGTGCCGGGCGCCTCGGCGGCTCGCTCGCGCTCGGAACGGTCGGTGGTCTGGAGGCCACCCGCTTCCCCTATCTGCTGGGGGAGTACCACCGGCGCCACCCCGGGGTCACGGTCGATGTGACGGGGCAGTCGAGCCCCTCCCTGCTGGCAGCCGTCCGCAACGGCACCCTGGACGGGGCGGTCATGGCGGAGCCCAGGGAGGACCTCTCCGAGATCCTCGGCTCCTGTGTTCTGCTGCGGGACTGGATCGTCGCCGCTCTCCCCGCCGGCGGCTCGGCGGACCGGCCGCTGACCCTCGACGAGGTGTCGAAGGCGCCGGTGATCACCTATGGACCCGACAGCGGCGTCCACGGCTTCATCAGCGAGGCCTTCGCCGCCCGGGGCCTGCCCTTCGAGATCGCGTACGCGACGAACAACGTGGCCCTCCAACTCGCCCTGGTCGTCGAGAAGGTCGGCATCGCGCTGGTTCCCCACTCCAGTCCCGCGCTCTCCGCCGACAGTCGGGTCGTCGCGGTCCCGCTGATCCCCGCCATCTCCTTCAACAAGGTCTTCGCCTGGCGGCTGGACAACCAGATGAATCCGCCCCTGCGGGCGTTTCTCGAGATGTGGTCGGAGTCGGACGAACCGGGGGCCGGGTCCGAAGCCGCCGGATGAGGGACCCGCCGGGCGGTCACCCCGGCGAGGGGGGCCGTTCACACCATCGCGGCGGACACCGCCATCGCCCCCGGACGCAGCGGGGTGGCGCCCGGCCGGGCCCACTGGCTCCAGCGGAACCGGCGCGGCGCGAAGGAGGCGAACAGCCCGGCGGCGGCGCTGACCGAGAACGCCGCCCAGGCGGGGTACTCCGGCTCACGCGGCGGTTTCCCACAGCTCTCGGCCCGAGCGCACTGCGCCGGCATGCCGACGCCAGACACACCAGCCCGATCCGGGCGGACGGCCGGCCGCCACCGCTGATCGCGGGTGCCGGCGCGGGCGGCCCGGCGGCCCGGACGCGGACCCGGTTGCGCATGCGGATGACGGTGCGGGGACATTCTCTGCATGGTCAACAGCGGGCCACGGGCGAGCCCTCGCCGGAATCCGTACGGACACTCATCCACCTCTCCGGCCGCGCCGCCCGGGTCAGGGTGAGTCCGCCGACAGCCGGTCGGTCCTCTCCCGGACCGGTGCCCAGGCATGCTCCGCCCGGAGCGGGGCAGGCGCAGGCCGAGGCGGGAAGCGGGCGCCGGGCGCCACCGGCGGAGGGATCGGCCGGACGGCCGCCGTCCCCGCTCTCCCCTACATCACGCAGAGAGGAACCCGTCATGAGTGTGCACCCCTGGAACTACTCGTCCCTGGCCGGCTACACCGCCGGCTCCGACCTCAACGGCTTCCGGGTCGAGGCCGTGGACGGTGCCATCGGCAAGGTCGACAAGCACACCGAGGACGTGGACGCCGCCTGCCTGGTCGTGGACACGGGTCCGTGGATCTTCGGCAAGGAGGTCCTCATTCCGGCCGGCGCCGTCACCCGGATCGACCTGGTGGAGAAGAGCGTCCACGTCGACCGGACGAGGGACCAGATCAAGCGCGCCCCCGAGTTCCACCGCGAGACACACCTCGGCGACAGCGGCTACCGCGATCTGCTCGCCGCCCACTACTGGCCGCCGCGCGCGTGACGACCGCCCCGGCGGCGGGTGACCGCCGCCGGGGCGCCGATCGCCGTACCGCCCGTCGCGCGTCAGGACGCCGACGCGGGGCGGCGGGAGCAGCGGCCGAGCCGGGGGATGTGGTCTCCTGGCCGGTGCCGATCATGAGAAGTGCCCCCGAGCCGTGCCCTGGGACGGGCCCGCGCCGGGGGCCGGGAGGTTGCCGTGGTGCGGAGTGTGGGTGTCGAGGAGGAGCTGCTCCTGGTGGACGCCGTCAGTGGTGAGCCGAGGGCGCTGGCGACGGCGGTGCTGGCCGCCGCCTCGCGGGAGGCCGGCGGGCAGGAGGAGGTCTTCGAGGCGGAGCTGCACCGGGAGCAGGTGGAGTTCGCCACCCGGCCGCAGACCGACATGGGTGAGCTGGCGGCCGAGATCGACCGCTGCCGGGCCGAGGCGTCCCGCCACGCGGAACGGCTCGGGGCGTCCGTCGCCGCGCTCGGGACCTCTCCGCTGCCGGTCAGCCCCTCGATCGGTTTCGGGGAGCGGCACCGCTGGCTGGAGGAGCACTTCGGACTGACCACACAGGAGCAGCTCACCTGCGGCTGCCATGTGCATGTGTCGGTGGAGTCCGACGAGGAGGGTGTCGCGGTTCTGGACCGGATCAGGCCCTGGCTGTCCGTGCTCCTCGCGCTGAGCGCGAACTCGCCCTTCTGGCAGGGCCAGGACAGCGGATACGCCAGCTACCGCAGCCGGGTGTGGGGACGGTGGCCCTCGGCGGGCCCGGTGGAACTCTTCGGCTCGGCCGAGCGGTACCACGAGCAGGTACGGGACATGGTCGGCACCGGTGCGCTGCTGGACGAGGGGATGATCTACTTCGACGCCCGTCTCTCCGCCTCGTACCCCACGGTCGAGATCCGGGTCGCCGATGTCTGTCTGGACTCCTCCACCACGGTCCTCATCGCCACCCTGGCCCGCGCCCTGGTGGAGACCGCCGCCCGCGAGTGGAAAGAGGGGCTGCCGCCGTCCCGGCAGCGGGTGGAGGTGCTGCGGCTGGCCGCGTGGCGGGCCGCCCGGTCGGGTCTTGAGGACCGGCTGCTCCACCCCCTCACCATGCGGCCCGCACCCGCCGAGGCGGTGGTGCGCGCGCTCTTCGAGCACGTACGGGACGCGCTGGACGACAGCGGCGATCTGCCGGCCGTCCGGGAGGCGCTGGCCGCGCTGCTCAGGACGGGCAGCGGCGCGCACGTCCAGCGCGAGCTGCTGGCCGGCACCGGTGAGCTGCGCGCCCTGGTCGGCGCGTGTGCCCGGCGCACCCTCGGACAGCCACCGTATGGCTCTCCCGGTTAGCGCGCCCGGGGGTGGCGGGCGTCGTATGGAACCGGGTGCCCGACGGCGCGGACGGCGGGCGGCCGCGCCGGGCACCCGTTGTCGCGGGCCCGCCCGGGCCCGCCCGCGCGAGAGCGAAGGAGCAGGACCATGCCGGCAGGATCGAGCCCCAAGCGGGAGCGTCAGTACGAGCACGTCAAGGAGAGCGCGCGCAGGCGCGGTGAACCGGCGGGCCGGGCGAAGGAGATCGCGGCCCGCACGGTGAACAAGGAGCGGGCGCGGGCCGGGGAGTCGAAGACGGCGAGCCGGACCTCCACCCGGGACCCGAAGTCCGCCTCCCAGCGCGGTGGACTGCGCTCGCACAGCGGAGCGCAGGGACCCACGAAGGACCAGCTCTACGCCGAGGCGAAGAAGCGGAACATCGACGGCCGCTCCACCATGAACAAGCAGCAGCTCGCCCGGGCCCTGGGCCGCTGACCCGTCCGCCCGGACCCCGGGGGCGGGCCGCCACCGGTCCGGGCGCGCCCCGCATTCCGCCGCCCGGACCGGGTACCCGCCCGTGAACCTTCCCCCTCGACTCGCTGGAGGACCCCATGGCCGTACGTCACCGGCTGATCCGCAGGCCGCCCGAGGCGGTGTGGGCGGTGCTCGCCGACGGGTCCCGCTACGGCGAGTGGGTCGTCGGGCCGGACGCCTCCCGGGAGGACGGGAGCGACTGGCCCCGGCTCGGCGCCACGATCGAGTACACCATCCGCCTCGGCCCCTGGTCCGGGAGCGGGAAGACGACCGTGCGGGACGTGGAGCCGCCCCACCGCATCGAGCTGGAGGCCGACAGCGGGCGGCTGGGCACCGCCCGGATCGCCATCGAGGTGCGGCCCTGGGGCGAACACACCCTGGTCGTCGTCGATGAGCACCCGCTGCGCGGACCCGGCGGCCATCTCCACAACGCGGCGTTCGACGCCCTGCTCCAGCTCCGGCACCGCCGGATGCTCGGCCGGCTCGCCGAGGTCGTCGAGCGGTCGCCCCGTGCCCCGGGCGAGAGGCCCCGGCCACAGCCGGGTGCCTCGTCCCGCGCGTGAGGACCGGGGAACCGGAGGCGGCACGCGCTCCGCGCCGGTCACGCGCCGGCGGCTTCGCCCCCGGTGGCGCCGGGAACCGGCCGCACCTCCTCCGGGCGGGCCGTCAGTCCTGGTCGATCCGTTCCCGCAGGACCTTCCCGCTGGCCGCGTCGATCTCGACATCGGCCTCCGTCCAGTCGCCGGTGTCGGCCACCTCGGTCTCCCAGACGACGACGTTGTCGCCGCTCTCGTCGCTGTCCCCCAGCTGAAGCCCGGTGACGGTGCCGGGGTGCTTCCGGGTGGCCGCGTCGACGGCCTGCTGAGGGGTCCGGGTCGCCTGGGCGAGCAGGCCCGCCAGCTCGCGCTTGTCGTCCGCGTCCTGGTCCCGCTCGGCACCGGAGCGCAGCACCTTCCCGCTGACGGCGTCGATGTCCACGACATGGGCTGTGCCGTCCTTGAGGGCCACCGTCGCCGTCCACCGCGGGGTCCCGGGGGGCGGTGACGCCTGGGGGGAGGGGCTGCTGCCGTGGTGCACGCGTCCCAGGTCCAGCTCGACGAGTTCGCTCTGCGGCACCTCCCCGGTGGCCGTCGACGCCGCCTTCTCCCAGCCGACCCGCGTCGACTCCACCAGCGCCCTGCGCTGGGTCCGCTCCCGGGAGAGGGACGCCACCGCGGAGGGTGTCGCCCCGGCGGAGGGGCTGTCCTCGGCCGCCGAGACCACCGAGTCGTCACCGGTGCCTCCGCAGCCGGCGACCAGCGGCACCGACACGGCGAGGGCACAGAACAGGGCGGCGGCGCGGGCCCGGCCCGGCCGAGCGGGTGCGGCGGGCCTCAGGGAGCCGGGCGGCTGCGGCGCACCGGAGCCCTGAGGCGCCGGCGCGGACGGGATTCCACTCTGCTGAAGGGGCATACAGCCACCCGTAACCCCTCGCCCGCCGCTCCTACCCGCCCGCCGGGCGGCGCCACCCGATCGGACCCTCCCCGTCCGCGCCCTACTCCAGCCGGAGGGCGAGGAGGGCGATGTCGTCGTCCTTCTCCGTGCCGAAGGCCTGGAGCAGCATGTCGCTCAGCGCCTCCGGATCGGCCGGCCCCGACGCCACCGCCTCCAGGAAATCGCCCAGGCTGTCGTCGAGGTTGCGGCTGCGCTCCTCCACCAGTCCGTCGGTCACCAGGACCAGCCGGGTCCCGGGGGCGGTGTGATGGACCGTCGGCTCCGGGTGGGGGAGACCGAGCCCCAGCAGCGGGCCGTGCTCATGGAGGAACCGCGCCCGCCCGTCCGGCTCCACGAGCAGCGGGGGGATATGGCCGGCGTTGGAGAGACGGACGCGGCGTCCGCCCGGTTCGACGAGGATCAGACAGAGGGTGACCGTGACCCCCGGGCGCGAATGCGCCAGCAGGATCTCCAGCCGGTCCTGGATGTGATGCGGGGGATGGCCCTCCAGGGCGTACGCGCGGAGGGCGTGCCGGATCTCGCCCATCACCGTGGCGGCGGCCAGCGAGTGACCGGCCACGTCGCCGATGGCCACCAGCAGCCCGTCGGCGGTCTCCAGCGCCTCGTAGAAGTCGCCGCCGATCTCGGCCTGGGCACCGGCGGGCACATAGCGGAAGGCCATCTCGACCCCCGCCACCGTGGGGAGCCGGTCCGGCAGAAAGGTCTTCTGG
Source organism: Streptomyces sp. NPDC001889 (assembly GCF_053594535.1). Classification (NCBI taxonomy): domain Bacteria; kingdom Bacillati; phylum Actinomycetota; class Actinomycetes; order Kitasatosporales; family Streptomycetaceae; genus Streptomyces; species Streptomyces sp. NPDC001889. The sequence goes on along the minus strand of NZ_JBSFER010000006.1, from coordinate 173,439 downwards.
AGGGTGAGCGCCAGGGAGTGCTCCTCCGCGAGGCTGCGCAGCGACTCCAGCGCCAGCGCGCCCGCGACCGCCAGGTGCTGGAAGAGCTCCCGGTCGTCGGGGCCGGACAGGGCCTCGGCCGGGACCGCGAAACAGAGCGCCGGGCGGCCCCGCTGCGTCCGCGCCACCAGCAGCGAGACATCCCCCTTCAGATGGTCGGACGGCACCAGCGTCCGCCACAGGGGCTGGGGAATGTCCGCGATCTCGGCGCCGGTGCCCGAGCCGAGCGCCTGGCCCGAGACCCGGCTCAGCACACCGGGGTGGGTGGGCAGCAACCGGGCGGGCTTCCCGGGGCCCGCGGCCATGCTGTGCACCACCTGTCCCTGCGGGGTCAGGAAGACCGCCGTCGCGGGACAGGAGAGCAGGGTCGCCGCACCGCCGGTCGCGGCGGCGGCGAAGGAGTGGAAACCGACCGCCCGGTACACGTCCAGGGTCGTCTGGTTCAGCGTCCGCAGCCGGACGGCCAGCCGCTCCGCGCGCTGCCGGGCCCGGGTGTACCGGAGGGTGGCGATCAGCGTGGCCAGCAGCTCGTCGCGGTCGATGGGCTGATTGAGATAGGCGTCCGCCCCGCCCTGGAGTCCCCGGGCGTGATCGTCGGCGCCCAGCATGACCGCCGACACATGGATCACCGGCACACCCGCCGTGCGGGGGTCCGCCTTGATCGCCGCGCAGAGCTGGAAACCGCTCATGTCCGGCAGATTGATGTCGATGATCGCGGCCTCCGGGAGCGGTGCCCCCGGCAGCTCCAGCAGTTCGAGCCCCGCCGTCCCGTCGGCGGCCTCCAGGACGGTGTGGCCGGCGCGCCGGAGCCAGCTGCCGAGCACATAGCGGGTCGTCGCGTCGTCGTCGACCACCAGGACCGTGGCCGGCGCGTCGTCATCCGGAAGTGGGTTCACGGGCCGCTCTCCAGCCGGGGCTCCGAGCCGTGGGGGACGGGGCGGCAGACCCGGACACCCGCCCCCGGCGGTGTGTCCAGGGGGCCGGTGTCCGGGCCGGACGCGAGATACGGCAGCCGCACCTCGACCCGGGTGCCCTGGCCCTCCGCGCTGGTCAGATCGAGCGTGCCACCGAGCAGCTCGGTCAGCCTACGGGCGTAGGGCAGACCGAGCCCGGTGCCCGGGCGGCCCCGCTGATGGGCCCCCGGCACCTGGTAGAACTCCTCGAACACCCGCCGCTGCTCCGACTGCGGGATGCCGATCCCGCTGTCGGTGACGGTGAAGGCGAGCCGGCACCCGTCCGGCTCCTCGACCGTGCCGACCGTCAGACTCACCTCGCCCTCCTCCGTGAACTTCAGCGCGTTCGAGAGCAGATTGCGCAGAATCCGGGTCAGCAGCACCTCGTCCGCCTGAACCTCGGGGAAGGTCTCCAGATCGGGCAGTTTCACCACCACATGGCTCGTGCGCACCATGCTGCGCAGCACCCCGCCGAGCTGACCGACCAGCGTGTGGAGATCCACCGCTTCCAGCCGGACCTCCAGCTGCCCGGACTCCGCCTTGGCGACGTCCAGCAGATCGTTGACGAGCGAGAGGAGCGTCTGTCCCGAGGACGAGATCAGCGAGAGCTGCCGGTGCTGCTCCTCGTCGAGCCCGTTCGACTCGGGCTCCAGCAGCAGCCGGGAGAGCGCGACCACCGCGTTGACCGGCGTCCGCAGCTCATGGCTGACATGGGTCCAGAACCGCGTCTTGGCCTCACTCGCCTCCCGCAGCTGCCGGGACTTGTCCTCCAGCTCGGTGTGGAGGGCGACCACACCGCTGTTGGTGGTCTCCAGCTCCTGCGACAGCTCGGTGTAGAGAGCGAGGACACCCCGGTTGGTCTCCTCCAGCTCCTCGTTGAGCCGGCGCAGCTCCTCCCGCTGGGCGCGGGTCTCCTCCAGGGTGGCGATCAGGTCGCGGGTCTGCGCGCGCAGGTCCTCGGCCATGGTGGCCGGAGCCGTGCGCCGCAGCGCCTCCCGCAGAGCCCGCCGGCCGTCGGCGGCGGCCACGCCCGCCGGCACCGGCTGCTCCAGCACGAGCCGGCTGTACGGCACACCGGCCTCATGGCGGACCCGGTGCACCAGCCGGGTCGCCAGCTCCAGGGCGGCGGGCGCGGGCTCCGCGCCCGCCGCCCACTGGAACGTCACCACCAGGGCGGGCCCGCCCTCCTCCTGGAGCCCGAACGCGGCGGTCAGCTCGCCGGCGCCCAGCCTGTCCCGGCCCAGCTCGCTGAGCGCGGTGGCCAGCCGGACCTGGTCCTGCCGCTCCATCCGCAGCGATTCGGCCGCCTCCTGACCGCTGCGTCTCAGCGAGAAGACGTCCTGGACGGAGGTGATGGGCACCGTCAGGAGGTGCCGGGGGTCATCGGTCCTCACCTCACCATGCTCCCTTGACGACGACGATGCCCGCGTCGTCACGTCGTACGGCCGCCTCCCGCAGCAGCTGGGCCGCTATCACCGTCGGACCCCGGTGGAGCAGACCCGGCATCGCGTCCATGCTCCAGCGCTCGGTCAGCCCGTCGGTGTGGAGCACCAGCGCGCCGCCCGGGTCCAGCGGCTGTTCGAAGGTGCGGAAGGTACGGATCTGGTGCCCGACGATGCCCGGCGCGGACAGCAGACTCCGCCGGGCGCCGGAGCCGACGACGAAGGCGCTGACATTGCCGACCCCGCAGAGCAGCACGCGTTTCCGCCCGGGTTCCACCCGGGCGACGGCGACCGCGCCGCCGCGGGTGCCGCGCAGCGCGCCATGGACCTCGCGCATGATCATTTCGGGATCGCGCGCGGTGGTGCGGCGGAAGGTGCCGATGGCGGCCTCGCTGGAGCGCGCGGCGAGCGGTCCGTGGCCGAGACCGTCGCAGAGGATCGCGAGCAGCGCCGGACCGGTGTCCGGGTCCCGGGCGCCGTCGTCGATCCGTACCGCCCAGGCGTCGCCGCAGGCCGTCTCCCCGCTGATGGGGCGGGTGAGACCCGCCGCCACGGGGTCCGGCCGGACCGGGGTGAGCACATCCCGGCCGGCACGGGGCCAGAACTGGGCGACCATGACCGTGCCCCTGCCCGGAGTCGAGTGGAGATCGAAGACATCCGCGAGCCGGGCCACCGCCCCCAGGCCGATGCCGAGCGTGCCCGCGCTGGAGACCCCGTCGGAGAGGGCCGTCGACACATCGGCCATCCCGGGACCGGCGTCCACCGTGATGAACTCCACCGCCGCGCTGGTGTCCGTGCGCAGCACCCGCAGCAGGAGCCCGCCGTCGACGGCGTGCCGCTGGAGATTCGTCGCCGCCTCGGTGACCGCCAGGGCGACCTCGGAGGCGCGATGGGCGCTGAGGCCGATACGGCGGGCCAGGGCGGCGGCGGCACCGCGAGCGGCGGCGGGGAGCGCGGGATCGTCCCGGAACCAGGCGATGTCCTCGCACTCCAGGACGGTCGGCGCGCTCACCGTGCCCACTTGACCAGGGTCACGGTCGTGCCCCGCCCCACCTCGGTGTCGAGCCGGAACTCGTCGACGAGACGGCGTGCGCCGCTCAGCCCGAGCCCCAGCCCGCCACCGGAGGTCCAGCCGTCCGTGAGAGCGAGATCGACGTCGGGGATGCCCGGACCGGAGTCCTCGAAGACCGCCCACGCGCCGGTCCGTCCGATGCCCCGCACCAGACCCACCCGCACGACCCCGCCACCCCCGTACACCAGGGTGTTGCGGGCCAGTTCGCTGGCGGCGGTGATGAACTTCGTCTGATCGACCAGCGAGAGCTTGCAGCGCTGCGCCAGCTCACGGGCGAGCCGTCGCACCCGCACGACATCGTCGTTCGCCGCGATCGGCATGGTCTGCGGCTCGCCTTCGGGAGCCCAGGAACTGTTCATGCCCGGCCCGCGCTGCTCCGCCCCAGCAGGGCGAGTCCCTTCTCCAGGTCGAGAGCGGTCCGTACGCCCCCGAGCGACAGACCCAGTTCCACCAGGGTGATCGCGACGGCCGGGCGCATGCCCACGACGACCGTCTCGGCGTCCAGCATGCGCGAGATGGCGGCGATGGTCGCCAGCATCCGTCCGACGAAGGAGTCGACGATCTCCACCGCCGTGATGTCGATGACCACGCCCCGGGCGGAGCGGGCGACGATCTGCTCCGCCAGGTCCTCCTGGAGGTTCAGCACGGTCTGGTCGTCCAGGTCCACCTGGATGGAGACGAGCAGGACCTCGCCGATCCGCAGGATGGGCACGCGTTCCGTCATCGGAGCGTGTCCTTGCGGGAGACCATCTCGACACCGGCCTTCTTCAGCGCGAGCTGAAGGGCGTCGGCGAGGCTCGCCTTTGTCACGATGTCGCCGAATTCGATTCCCAGCGCCACGATGGTCTGCGCAATCTGCGGGCGTATCCCGGAAACCGTGCACTCGGCGCCCATCAGCCGGGCCGCCACAATGGTCTTCAGCAGATGCTGTGCCACCTGGGTGTCCACCGCGGGAACACCGGTGATATCGATGATCGCCTGCTCGGAGCCGGTGTCCACCAGCGCCTGGAGCAGCTTCTCCATCACCACCTGGGTCCGCGCCGAGTCGAGGGTGCCGACCAGCGGCACGGCTATCACCCCGTCCCACAGCTTGACCACCGGGGTGGAGAGTTCGAGGAGCTGATCGGCCTGCGCCGCGATGATCTCCTCACGCGCGCGCGTGTACGTCTCGATGGTGAACAGGCCCAGATCGTCCAGGAGGCCGCTCAGCCGCAGATACGCCTGGACATCCGCGGCGGTCCCGTCGGTGAGGACCGGCTCCAGGACCCGCTTGAGCGCGAAGACGCTCAGCGCGGTCTCACTGGGCGTGAAGCCCTGCCGGGCCCGGTTGCGCGACAGCTCCGTGAGCAGCGCCCGCAGCTCCGACAGCTCCTCGCCCAGGGCGTCCCGGGCGCCGGCCCGCAGCGCCTCGACCAGGGCGGCGTACAGCTCGCGCAGTTCCCGGTCGAGCTCGGCCTTGCTGATCCGGCCCACCAGACCCTGGGAAACATGGGAAACCCACTGGGCAGCGTGTTCCTCCGCGCCTGCTGAGAGCAGGGTCACCAGCCTGGCCGAACTATCCTGCTTCGCGACCATGGCCACTCCTTGAGGGTCGTTTGATGCGATCATGCGATCGTGATGCGCAGCGTACGACATGGCGGACGGTCGGCCCTATTCCTCTGACCGACCGGTCACCTGTCGGGAACTGCCGCTGGATTATGCGGTGCGCTCGTCCATTTACCCCGCGGATCGGGTCACGCATTCCTGTGTCCGTGCTCACATGCGCGGGAGGTGCGCCCCCGGTCCCCGCGCGGGACGGAAAAGGGATTCCCGGCACGGAACCGCGTGGACGGAGTCCCTGGCCGTGACCCCGGCTCCGCGCACGGCGCGACGGCTCCCGGAGCCGTACCCCCCCGGACCGGAGGACGGGGGAGGGCACCGCTCCCGGGACGGCGGACCGGGCCCCGTGTCCGGGCGGGTCCGGCACCGGCGGCCTCCCGGCCGGGCACCCGGGAATCGAGCCGGCCGGCGCCCCGGGCGGGTCAGCGGGGGCGGGGCAGCACCGCCGGGCCGCGCGGGGCGAGGAGGAGGTCCTCGTACGCGTGGTGCCGGCGGGTCGTGGTGCGGTGGTGCAGCAGCCCGGCCGCGCGGGCGGGCTCACCGGCGTCGACGAGGGCGCGGGCGAGGGTGTCCTGAACGATCTCCCGCTCCACCCGCACCCCGCCGATCCGCTCCGTCCGTCCGCCCAGGCCCTCCAGCAGCTCTACCGCGGCGCGCGGCCGGCCCGCGGTGATCTCCGCCAGCGCCCGCACCACCGGGGCGAGGACATCGCGGTAGTCCGGGCGCGGGTCGCCGGCGGCCCGGCGGGCGAGGAGAAGGAGATCGTCGGTGGCGGCCTCCACGGCCAGCGCCAGCGCCAGATTGAAGGTGTGGAAGACCTCCGCCATCCCGCCCGGCGCGGCGAGCAGTTCCCGGACCCGCGCCGGGTCGCTCCGGCCCGCCGGTGTCTGCCCCGCCAGCAGCAGCCGCCAGTTGGTCGCGGCCCGCATGCCCACATCCGTGACCGCCAGCGCCGTGTCCGCCCGCCGGCGGGCGTCCGGGAAGTCACCGCAGGCGATGGAGTGCAGCGCGGCATGCCAGTTCAGATGCCGCGACTGCACCGCCTGCGGGTCGGTCGCGAGCCACCGGTCCAGGAACTGGGCGGAGTCGGAGCCGCCGCCCAGTTCGTGCTCGGCGTGTGCGAGGGCGTGCGCCGCCGTGCCCGAGCGGGGGCAGAGCCCCAGCGTGTGCACGGCCAGCTCGTACGCCTCGCGCACCCGGCCCTGCTCGGCGCGGGTCGCGGCCAGCCAGCTCATCCACGGCCAGCTGTCCGGGCCGGCCACCGCGGCCTGCTGCTCCATCAGCACCTCGCCCTGGGTGCGGTAGGCGGCCTCCTCGCAGGAGGGGAAGGCGCCCAGCAGCAGCCCCGCCTCCTCGTCGGCGGGCCACCGCGCGAAGTGCGCCACCAGATGATCGGCCGTCAGCCGGTACTGCCGGTGCGTATGGAGGAAGACCCCGTAGACCAGGCTCGCCTCCCGCTCACCCGCGCCCAGCGCGTCCCGGTGCGCGAGCGACAGCTCCTCCTTCAGCGTGGTGTCGTCCAGGCTGTCGCCGACCACCAGGGTCAGCAGCGCACGGGCCACCCCGCACCCCGGGTCCGACGCCACCCACTCCCGCAGCAGGGGCAGCGCCCGCCCGCTCAGGGCCAGCAGCTCGGTCACCGCCCGCTCCGCCACCGGCGCCTCCACCCGGCCCGCCGGGCGCCCGTCGCTCACCGCCGCCCCGTCACACGCTGGGCCGGATGATGGCGGTGCAGACGATGCCGCTGTTGCCGCAGTTGTTGCGCGGCAGACTCAGCGGCAGACCCGCCTGGTTGCCGCTCGCCGCCCCGCTGCCGGCCGCCGTGGCACCCGCCGACTGCGCGGCGCCCTGGTTGGCACAGGCGTTCCCGAAGGCCGCGTTCCCGATGCCGATGACGCTCGCGTGCGCGGCGCCCGCCGGGAGCAGCGCCGCCCCGGCCACCGCGCCCAGCACCGCCGCCCGCACACCCGCACGCCCCGCGCCGCCACCTGTGCTCCGCATGTCCAGGCCCATCGTGTTCCTCCTCGGTCGGCGCCGCCGCGCGGCACCCGTGGGACCGGCCCGGCAGAACGAACCCGGGCCGCACCTCGCCCAACGAGCGAACTCCCCTTCCGTCACCGGAACCGTGGCCGTGGAACCCGGTCCGGTCCACGGGGGAGGGCGACGGAACGGCGTCCGCGCGACCGGGGCACCCGGGCGGCCCGGCAATGGGTCGTACGAGCGGGTGGGCCCGCCGCCACGGCCTCCCGCCCGGCCCGCCAGGACGCGCCCGGCCCCGTCCGCGAAGGCGCCGGTGCCCGCCGTTCGTGAACAGCGTGTTTCCGGTCCGCCGCACCGGGGCCGGACGGGCCGATACTGGCCGGACGATTCCGGGGCGGGGGCAGCGGTGGACTGGTGGCCGGGGCTGGGCGGGCTGGCCGCCGGCCTGCTGATATCGGTGGTGACCGCACCGGTCGGGGTGTCCGGGGCGGTGTTCCTGCTCCCGGTGCAGCTGAGCGTGTTCGCCGTGCCCAACCCGGCGGTCACCCCGACGAATCTCCTCTTCAACGTCGTCGCGGGCCCCGGCGCCCTGTGGCGCCACCGGCGGACGGGCGCCCTGCGCGGTCCGCTCACCCGGCGCCTGGTCCTGGGCACCCTCCCGGGTGTGGTCGCCGGCGCGGCGATCCGGGTCTTCGCGCTTCCCGGCCCCACGGTCTTCCGGCTCCTCATCGCCGGTCTGCTGCTCCCGCTCGGCCTGTGGCTGTGCCTGCGCACGCTGCGGCCGGTACGGCACCGGCCGGCGGCCGAGCCGGCGGCGCGGACGGTCACCGGGCTCGCCGTCGCCGTGGGCGTGGTCGGCGGCATCTACGGCATCGGCGGCGGCTCCCTCCTGGGGCCCGTTCTGGTGGGCAGGGGGATGCCGGTCGCCCGTGTCGCGCCGGCCGCCCTCGCCGCCACCTTCGCCACCTCGGTCGTCGGTGCCGCCACCTTCGCCCTGCTCTCCCTCACCGGCGGCGGGGAGATCGCACCGGACTGGTGTCTGGGGCTCTCCTGCGGCCTCGGGGGACTGGTCGGCGGATACCTCGGCGCCCGCGTCCAGCCGTATCTCCCCGAGACGGCGCTGCGGCTCCTCCTCGGCGGGCTCGCCGCCGCGATCGGCGCCCTCTACGCCCTCCGGGCGCTCGGCTGAGGCAAGGGGAGCGCCCGGCGCGAGGCACGGGGAGCGCGCCATTCCGGCCGCGCGGACCGGCGCGGCCCCGCTGCCGCGCCCCACCCGCGCCCGTCCCTCAGTGCTCGGTGAGCATCCCCTCGCGGAGCCTGCCCAGGGTGCGGGTCAGGAGACGGGAGACATGCATCTGGGAGAGGTTCAGCTCGGCCCCGATGGCCGCCTGGGTCATCTCCTGGCCGAAACGCATCTCCAGGATGCGCCGTTCGCGGTCCTCCAGCTTCTCCAGCAGCGGCGCGAGCGCGCGGAAGTCCTCCACCAGCTCCATCGCCGGGTCGACATCGCCGAGCACATCGCCGTACGACCGGCCTCCCGAGGAGTGCGCGGGAGACTCGTCCGACTCGGCCGTCGGGAGGTCGAGGGAGCCGGCGGTGTAGCCGTTGGAGGCCACCATGCCCTCGATGACCTCGTCCTTGCTCAGGTCGAGGAACTCGGCCAGCTCCCCGACGGTCGCGTCGCGGTCCAGGACCGTGGCGAGTTCGTCGCGGGCCTTGGCCAGCTCGGTGCGCAGCTCCTGGAGCCGGCGCGGGACATGGACGGCCCAGGAGGAGTCGCGGAAGTACCGCTTGATCTCCCCGACGATGTAGGGGATGGCGAAGGTGGTGAACTCCACCTCACGGCTCAGGTCGAACCGGTCGATCGCCTTGATCAGGCCGATCGTCCCGACCTGGACGATGTCCTCCATCTCCCCGCTGCCGCGGTTGCGGAACCGGCCCGCGGCGAACCGCACCAGGGACAGGTTCATCTCGATCAGGGTGTTGCGGGCGTACTGGTACTCGGGTGTGCCCTCCTCCAGGATCTGGAGGCGGTCGAAGAAGACCTTGGACACGCCCTTGGCGTCCTTGGGCGCCATCCGGAGCGGCTCGGTGACTCTGGGGAGATCACCGGTCGGGGCGGGGCCCGTGGTGCGCTCGTGTGTGGCGCCTTCACGGTACGGGGCGGGTATGACGCTCGTCATCGCGGCCAGGCTCCCTTCGAGCGGAGGTGTGGATCTGCGCCTGCCCGCGCCCATGACATCCACACCTGGCGGGGGCGATTCCTCCACGGACCGCTCAGCTCGGTTGCCTGGAACCGCTCGTGCCGGGGGTCGCCTCGATGAGCCGGAAGATGTTGGGGGCCGGCAGGGGGGTGACGGCGCGCAGGGTGAAGCCGGAGGCGGCGCAGAGGGCGGCGAAGTCGTCCTCGGTGCGTTCGCGGCCGCCGACGTTGACGAGCATGTTGAGATCGCTGAGGTAGACACCGCTGTACTGGTCGGCGGGGACCGTCGGGGGCAGTACGGGCTCCACGATCAGCAGGGCGCCGTGGTCGGGGACGACCTCGCGGATGTGCCGCAGGATCGTGGCGCACTGCTCGTCGTTCCAGTCGTGGATGATGCTCTTGAGGAGATAGAGGTCTCCGCCGTCCGGGGCGGAGGCGAAGAAGTCGCCGGTCCGGAGGGTGACGCGTTCGGTGAGCCCTTCGGCGGCGAAGCGCCCGGCCGCCTGGGCCAGCCCCTCGGCCGTGTCGTAGAGGATGCCGCGCAGACCGGGGTGGGCCCGGAGAATGCCGCTCAGCAGCGTCCCGTCCCCGCCGCCGATGTCCACGACGGTGGTGAAGCGCCCGAAGTCGAAGTGGTGCGGGGCGGCTTCGGCGGTGGACCGCGTGGCCTGGCTCATCGCCGCGTTGAAGACGGCGGAGAGCTCCGGGTGCTCCTTGAGATGGCCGAAGAAGTCCGTTCCGAAGACGGTGCGGAACGTGGTCTCGCCGGTACGGATTCCCTCGCCCAGCAGCTCCCACGCGCGGACCATCATGGGCTCGGTGAACATCGAGGCCATGGCGAGCATGGAGCCGGGGCTGTCGGAGCGCAGCAGATCGCCCGCCCCGGTCGTGCGGAAGACCCCGGGCGCGGGCTCGGCGAGCAACTGGAGTCCGGCCAGGGCGCGGAGCAGGCGCAGGGTGGCCCGCGGGTGGGTGGAGAGGGTGCGGGCGAGGCCGTCGGCGGTGACGTCGCCCGCGCCGATCCGGTCGAAGACCTCCAGCCGGGTCGCCACTCCCAGGACCTCGGAGGCCATCCGGCCGAAGACGAGCCGGCCCACGACGGCCTGGGGCGGCGGGCCCGCCGCGGGGGATTCCGCGCCGTCCGCCGGTCCGTGCTGATCCTCGGCCATCGCGTGCCTCCTGGCATATTGGGTAACCCAGACCTTAGGGGTACGTGTTCGGCGCGTCCCGTTCCGGCGGGCCCGGAACTCCACGAGGAGCCCGGGCGTTCCCCAGGCGGGCGCGACCCAGCGTGTTGTGCCGAGGGAACAAGAGATAGTCGAGGTGGTACCAGTGCCGATGTGGGACCGGATCAAGGATCAGGCCAAGGCCCTCCAGCAGCAGGGCCAGGGGGCGGGCGGCTCGTCCGGGCACGCGCGGCCCGGTACGGGAGGGGCCGTGCGCCCCGGCTCGGGCCAGGGCTCCGGCTCCGGAGGGTCCAAGGCGCAGTTGGTCGGGATGCTGAAGGGTCAGCTCGACTCGCTCAAGACCGAGCTGAAGAGCGGGGCGTACCGCGATGCCAGCATGGCCACCTGCGCTCTGGTGGCGGCGGCCGACGGGCATGTCGACCCCACCGAGCGGCAGAATGTCGAATCCCTGATCCTCTCGAACAATGTGCTCCAGAACTTCCCGGCCGACCAGCTGCGGAGCCGGTTCAACAAGCATGTCGACGTGCTGATGACGGACTTCGCCCGGGGCAGGGCCGAGGCGCTCCAGGAGGTGGCCAAGGCGGCGAAGAAGCCCGCCGAGGCGCGTGCCGTCGTCCAGACCGGGATCGTGGTGGCCGGCGCCGACGGCTACATCCAGCCCGCCGAGGAGCAGATCCTGCGCGAGGTGTGTGCGGCTCTGGGGCTGTCCCCGGCGGAGTTCGGGATCTGAGACATCCGGGCCCGCCGCGGATGTCCGCCCCGGGACCCGCCGGCGCGAGCCGGTGCGGCGGGCCCCGGGGCGGGGCGGCGGGTTACCGCGAGGAGCGGGAGAGGCGGGCACATGAGAGGGACCGGTTCCCATGTGCCCGCCCCGTCTGGGGAGTTTCTCTCGGGTCGGGCCGGATCGGTGAGCGAGGCCCGGTGCCGGGCCTCGCGAGCCCGGCACGATCCGGAAGAGACGACCTAGGGGGCCACCGGTCTCCCGGCGGCGCTCTGTTCGAACCGCTCCCGCGGGCAGACACAGAGGTAGGCGTCCTTGCCCGGCTTCTCGATGGCCCGGACGACGGTGAACCCGGCGTACTCGAAGATCCTGCGGGCGGCGGTGTTGCGGACATCCGGCTCGACCACCACCCGGCGGGTCCCCGGGTCGGCGAACAGCTCCGTCATCGCCCTGGTGATCGCCGCACGGGTGAAGCCGTGCACCGGGGTGTCGGTGGGAGCGACCAGGAAGTGCAGCCCCACATCCCCCGGTTCGGCCGGGTAGAGCCCGGCCAGATCCACGTACCGGGGGTTGTACCGCTCCATCAGGAAGGCGGGCTCTCCGCCGGCCAGGCCGATGAAGGCGTCGTAGTGCTCATGGGCCGCCTTCATCAGATACTCCCGCTCGACGTCCTCGACCCGGGCGTCCTGCATCATCCAGTACACGGCCTTGGGGTGGGTGACCCACCCGTGGACCAGTCCGGCGTCGGCGAGGGGGTCGAGCGGCCGGACGGTGAGGCCGGCCGCCCGACGGGGACCCGGGCCGCCCGGGTCCCCCTTCGGGGGGCGGACACGGCTCGTACGGCCGGTGCGGCGCCCGCGGTCGGTGCGGTTCGCGCTGTCCGCGCGGCTCACGCGGCGGCTCCCCGGACGGCACGGGGTGCCGCTCTCGTCCGGGGGCGCCCCCCGCCCCCCGTCCCGCCTTCGGTGCCCATGGCCCGGTCTCCGCCCGGGATCACCCGCAGGGCGGCGGAGCGCAGCCGTCTCGCCGCCCCGGCACCGCCGGTGGCCGGGATTCCGGGGCGGGGGCCGGTGTCCGTGGACAGGACCACGGCCGGCTCCGCTCCTTCCGTTCGCGAGGGGCGGCCGGCCGTGGCCGGGCCGTCACCGGGCAGGTGCGTGCGCATGCAATGCCCTTCTGGGTGGGATGCCTGGGGCGCCTCCCGGAAGGAGACGCCCACCGGGAAGTGCGTGAACTTAGGCTAGCCTGACCTAACTTCAATGTCATCCCCGTGTCCGGGCACCGGCGTGTCGTCAGACCCCCCGCCCGAACCCCGTGAGGGTGCCGGGGTCGACGGCGTGGCCCAGCAGATGCAGCGGCGCGGCACGCACACCGGCCGCATCCGCCGCCGCCCAGTGGGCCAGCCCTGTCGCTCCGTCGACCGGGCCGCGCACCAGGGGGACACCCGTGCCGGAGGCGTGCAGCAGCGACTCCAGCCGGCAGGAGGCGACCGTGCCCGGCAGCCACGGCTGGGCGAGATACCCGGCGGCCGCGGCCTCCGGCAGCCCTTCGGCCACCCGCCGTTCGACGGCGCCGACGGCCAGCAGCCCGCCGCCGACGACCAGGACGTCCGCCCGCTCCCGCATCCTGGCGAGCGCGCGGTCCGTGTCGAAGCAGTGCGGGAAGGAGTCATCGACCACCGTCGTGCCGGGCCTCAGCCGGCCGATGTCGAGCAGCGCCCCGCCGCCGCTGACCGCGGCCACGATCAGACCCGCCCCGTACACCGCCCCGGGAAGCCCGCCGCCGGACTCCAGCACCTCCACGGCATCCGCGAGCCCCCGCGCGCACAGGCTCTCCGCCATCTCCTTCAGCCGAGGCCCGCTCCCCGGCACATCGCACAGCAGCAGCCGGGCGGGCGGGCGCCGGCCCTCGGCCACGGCCCGGGTCAGCAGCAGCTCCAGCGACGAGGCACCGATCGAACCGAGCCCCACGAACGCGACGGTGAGCCCGCCCAGCTCCCGCCGGGTCGCGCCGAGCGCCGCGCGCACCGTCCTGACCACGGACACGACGGTCATCGCGTGCCCGGTGGTGACGGCGGCACCCGCGCCCTCGGCGCCACCGGCACGGAGCACATCGAATCCGTAACCGGTCAGCGAGGGGATCATCCCCGCGAGGGAGACGGTCCGCGCGCCGAGGGAGGAGGCGAGAGCCACTCCCCGGCCGGTATGGCGGAGCAACTCCGCACCGGGGGCCAGTTCGTCCGCGAAGACCGGCGCGCACACGAACCCCGACCGCCCGAGCGGGGTGCTCAGCGTTTCGAGGAGACGCGGCCCGCCGTCGGGGAAGAGCAGGCTCCGCAACTCCTCGCGCGGCAGCGCCGACTCCGGCAGCCGCGCCAGCCGCGCGAGATGGGCCGGGGACGGCAGATAGCCGATCAGCGCGGCGTCCATCCGCTCGCCCTCCGCTGCTGTCGTCCCCGGCCGCGCCCCGGCCGAAGGCGCCGGGCGGGCGGCGTCCGCGCGGGCCAGCCCGTCCCGTACCGCGTCCGCCAGACCCGCCAGTTCCCCGGCGGAGAACGCCGCCCCGGACCCGCGCACGGTGACCCGGAGACGCTCCCCGTCGAGACGCGCCGCCAGAAACACATCCGTACCGGCCGGCGGGGTGAACTCGCCGGCGCTGTCGTCCTGGGCGACGGTCAGCGTCTCTCCGCTCCGGGGCCCCAGGGCGGAGAAGTCCAGCAGGGTGAAGAAGAACTGCGAGGCCAGGGGCAGCCCGCTCGGAAGCGGCGGCACCGGGCCCTCGTGGGTCCGGGCCGCGACGGCCTCGGCGGCGATCCGCCGCAGATCGTCGCCGAACCCCGGATCGGCGGGCCGCCCGGAGCCCGGACCGCCCGGCCGCAGCGGCACGGCGTCCGCGAACGGGCCGAACACCCGGTTCACATCCGGCAGCGGATGGTCCCGGCCGGACACCGCCAGGCCGAGGACCAGATCCGCCCGGCCGGTCGCCGCCACCAGCGCCCGGTAGTAGGCGGTGAGCAGCGGTGCGTACAGCGTGGCACCGGCACGGGACGCCAGCGCGCGCAGCTCCCCGACCCGGTCGGCCTCGATCACGAACCCCTGGGTGTGGAACGGCGCCGGCTCCCGGCCGTCCGCGCCGTCCGGGCGCAGCACCGGCCTCCGGTACGGGGCGCCGAGCCGCGCCCACCGGCCGGCGCCGGGCTCTTCGCCGCCGGCCGCCTCCGCCGGGTGGTCCGTGCGCTGTTCCGCCCGGCGGGCGAGATGGGCGGCGCAGTCGCGGAAGGTGGTCCGCAGCGCGGGGAGTTCGGGCCGCTCCCCACGGGTCAGCGCGTCGTACCCGGCCATCAGCTCCCGTATCAGGAGGGCGGCGCTGTAGCCGTCGCCGATGATGTGGTGCGCGTGCACCACCAGGACGTGTTCGTCCGGCGCGACGGTGAGCACCCGCAGACGCAGCAGCGGCCACGCCCACGGTTCGAGGCGGCGCGCCCGCTCGGCGGCGACACGCTCGTCCAGCCGGTCCGGCCCGGTGAGGGTCTCGAACTCGACCGGCAGCCGCAGGGAGGGCGGAAGCTCCTGCTGGACGGCCGGGCGGGCCCCGGCGGGGAAGACGGTGCGCAGCATGGGATGGCGCGCGACGAGCAGATCCACCGCCGCCTGGAAGTGGTCGGTGCGCAGCGGCCCGTACAGGCGCAGCCGGGTGAGCCAGGACGATCCGGCGCCCGGCGCGATGGCCTCGGCCAGCAGAAAGCCCCGCTGGCCCGGAGTGAGCGGAAACGGCGCGGGCCCGGCCGAGTGCGGCTCGGCGCCGCCCACCGCCTCCCGGTCACCCACTGCCTCCCGGTCACCCACCGGAGCCTCGTCCGCCGTCCGTGCCGAGGCGTCGGCTGCCGCGCTGTCGATGGCCGCGGCGAGGGCCGCGAGGGTGCGGTGCCGGTAGACGACGGTCGGCCGGGGGAGCGCTCCGCCCTGCCGCTCCAGCCGGGCGAACACCTCCAGGACGAGCAGCGAGTCGCCGCCCAGCGCGAAGAAGTCGTCCTCACGGCAGACCTCGCCGGTCCGGAGCAGCGCGGACCAGATCCCGGCCAGCCGGACCTCGGTCGGGGTCGACGGAGGTGTGCGCCGGTCCGGGTCCGCCGGGCCGCCGGCCGCCGTGCCCGGTGCGCCGGAGGGCGCGCCGCCGGCGGCTTCGAGGGCCAGCAGCCGGCGGCGGTCGACCTTGCCCGTCCCCGTCAGCGGCAGCGCCTCCACCGGGGTGACGCGGGCCGGGACCATGTACGGCGGCAGGGTCGCGGCCAGATGGCGCCGGAGCGCGGCGGCGTCCGGCCGGGGCGCCCCGGGCCTGGCGGTGACGAAGGCGGCGAGGCGGCCGTCCCGGACCAGCACGACGGCGTGCGCGACGTGCGGATGCGTCTGAAGCACCGCCTCGGTCTCACCCGGCTCGATCCGGTGTCCACGGATCTTCACCTGGTCGTCCAGCCGTCCGAGGAACTCCAGGGTGCCGTCCGGGGAGCACCTGACCCGGTCGCCGCTGCGGTACCAGCGCCGCCCTCCGCGTACGGTGAACGCGGCCTCGGTCAGCTCCGGTTCGCCCAGATACCCCGGGGTCAGACCGGTTCCGGAGATGAGCAGCTCACCCGCCTCACCGGGCGGCAGGGTCTCGCCCCCGGGGCCGGCCACCCGCACCTCCGCACCGGTCACGGGGCGTCCGATCGGCAGCCGCCGCACATCGTCGCCGGGCCTCGCGGTGATCACATGGCAGGTGGTGTTGATGGTGGCCTCGGTCGGCCCGTACAGATTCGCGATGCGCGAGCCGGTCCCGAAGAGGTCGAACCAGCGGCGGACATGAGCGGGCGACAGCGCCTCGCCCCCGACGTGAATCCACCGCAGCGCCGACAGATCCGGCTGCGCGGACCCCCGCCGCACCCGGTCCTCGGCAGCGGTCAGCAACTGCTCCCACAGCGTGGGGACGGAGCTCCACACGGTGATCCGGGTGCGTTCGACATGGGTCAGCAAAAGGTCGGGATCGCGTACGAGACGCCAGTCCACCGCCACCACGGCGGCGCCGACGAGCAGTGGGGCGAGCAGCTGGCGGACCGAGGCGTCGAAGCAGATCGACGCGGTCTGGGCGAGGCGGTCGCTCGCGTCGTAGCCGAAGGCGCCGATCGCCCAGTCGAGATAGTTCTCCATCGACCGGTGGGTGATGGGCACGGCCTTGGGCCGGCCGGTGGAGCCGGAGGTGAAGATGACATAGGCGGTCGAGCCGGCGTCGACGGGGCCGTCGGGCGCGGGGGCCGCGCCGTTCCGCGCGGTGGGCGCGGGTCCGTCCACCGGCACCAGGGTGACGGCGTCGCCGAGCGCGTCGGCCGCCGCGCGGGTGGGCGCGTGACAGACCACCGTACGGGCACCGGAGCGGGCGAGCTGGTCCGTCAGACGCGCGGTCGGATGGCCCGCGTCCAGCGGTACCCAGCCCGCGCCCGCCCGCAGCACGGCGACGACCGAGACGACGGTGTCGGCGCCCGGCTCGGTGAGGAGCCCCACGAGGGAGCCGGGTGCCACCCCGCGCGCCAGGAGCCCGGCCGCGAGGGAGCGGGAGGCCCGGTCGAGTTCGCGGTACGTCAGGGTGGTGGCGCCGGTGTCGACGGCGAGGGCGTCCGGGGTGGAGCGGAACCGGGCCAGCAGCCGGGGGACCAGCGTGGCGAAGCCGGTCTCCGGCGCATCGGGCGCGGGTGGGGCGGGCTCCTCGGGGGAGGGCCTCCGCGTGGCGCCGAGCGCGGCCAGTCCGTCCTGGAAATCGTCCGCGAGACGGGCCACCGTCGCCGGCGCGAAGAGCCGGGCGGGGAAGTTCCACGAGAAGCGCAGCGCCGACGCGTCCTCCCAGCACAGCAGGCTCAGCCGGGTCGCCGGGGTCGCGGTCCCGGCGGCGGTCGGGCGCACCGACACCGGGCACGGCCCGTCCGGAGCGGACGGGAAGCGGGCGAGGCTGAAGCCGGCGGGGCTCACCGTCCGGGGGCCGTGGGCACTGCCGGGCAGCAGCCGGGCCAGGTCGAGACCGGTCGGCTCCGCGTGCCGCTCGCCCTCCAGCCAGATGTCCCGCAGCCGCTTCGCCAGCGCGGGCAGCGGCTCGTCCGGGTCGGTGTCGCAGAACAGCGGGAGGGTGTCGGCGAGCGGGCCCACGAGCCGGTCCAGACCGGCGAACCGGCCATCGCGCCGGGCCCGCGCGACATTGACGGCGATCCGGCGCTGCCCGGTCCACCGGGCCAGGGAGCGCACATGGGCGGCGAGCAGCAGATGGAACAGACTCACGCCGTGCGCGGCGGCCCGCTCCTCCAGCGCGGCGGTGAGCGCCGGGTCCAGGGCGCGCCCATGGGTGGCGACCGGACCGCCGGGAGGGGCGGTGGGATCGCCGTCGTACGGCAGCCGCAGCTCCTCGCGCCGGGTGGCGATCCGCTCCGACCAGTAGCGCAGATCCCCGTCGAGGGCGGTGCCGGAACGCTCGGCGGCGGCAGCGGCGGCGTACCGCCCGAAGTCCGTCTCCAGGGCCGGCAGCGCCGGTTCGCGCCCCTGGGAGAGCGCGGTGTAGAGCGACCACAGCTCCTCGCCGAGGACGCTCAGACTGTATCCGTCGCCCGCCGCATGGTGGATCACCAGCACCAGATGGGCGACCTCAGCGCTCTCCCGGGCGAGCACCGCGCGCAGGGGAGGCTCGGCGGAGAGGTCGAACGGCCGGTTGCAGAGCGCGGCTTCGGCCTCCTCGGGGCCGGAGGGGCACTCGCGCACCTCGTACCAGGCGGAGAGGGGGGCGGGGGGCGCGATGTACTGCCTCGGCAGGGTCGTGCCGCCCCGGCCGTCCGGGGTGTTCCCGGCGGTCTCGATGCGCATCCGCAGCATGGAGTGCCGTGCGGCGAGCGCGGCGAGGGCCCGGCCGAGCAGACCGGTGTCCAGCGGGCCCCGGATGGTCTGGCGCACATGGCCGCGGGGCGGTACGTCCGGATGGAGCCGGCCGCCGGTGTGCAGGGCCAGTTGCACGGGGGTGAGCGGGAACGGGGTGCCGTCCGGGACGGGAACGGGGGAGAGGGGGCGGAGGCCGCGCTGTGCGGTGCCCCCGGCGGTCCCCGGCGGGGGAGAGGTGTCGAGGTGGGCGGCGAGTTCGCGGACGGTCCGGTACTCGAAGAAGAGCGTGGCGGGCAGCGGGATGCCCAGCTCGCGTTCGAGCCGCCGGGCGAGATCGACGGCGGCGAGCGAGTCGAGGCCGAGGGAGAAGAAGGGCTCGTCGTCGAAGTCGGCGGTCGCCGGCAGCCGCAGCGCCGCGGCCAGCAGACGGCGCAGCAGCGCGGTGGTGGTGTCCCTGTCGGTGTCGGTGTCGGTGTCGGTGTCGGTGTTGGTGCCGGTGGTCCGGGCGGCCGGGGCCGGGGGGAGCGGGGGTGCCGGGTCGTGTCCGGCCGGTGTCCCGGGCGCCGCGCGCACGGGTCCGGTGGCCGGGGGCGCCGCGGGGGCCGCGCCGGGCAGGGGGAGGGGCGCCGCCGCGTCCGTCGGGCGCGGGGCGGACAGTTCGCGCGGGGTCTGTGGGGTCTGTGGGGTGTGCGGGGTCGGATCGGCGATCAGGAGCTGTGCCGCGTCGACCCCGCACCCCGCCCGGAGCGCGGCCAGCGCGGGGGCGGTGGCCAGAGGCCGCCCGACGGCCGGTCCGGGGACCCCGCCCAGGGCGGCGGCCAGCCCGATCCCGGCGAACGCGCCGAGGTTCACCGACTGCCACGGCCGGCCGGCCCGGCGCTCCGAAGCGGCGAACGCGTCCAGGAAGGCGTTGGCGGCGGCGTAGTCGCCGAGCCCGCCCGCCAGCCCCGGCAGCACGGCCGAGACCGAGGAGAACGCGACACAGACCGAGGGGCTCAGCCCGTGCCGCCGCAGCCCCAGTGAGAGCAGCAGACTGCCGCGCGTCTTGGCGGCCAGGACCTCGGCCATCTCCTCGGGGGACGTGTTCCGCAGCGTCCCCGGCCGCACCACCCCGGCGGCGTGGAAGACGGCGTCCAGACGGGGGAGTCCGGCGACGAGGGCGAGGAGGGCGTCGACATCCCGCTCCACCGACACATCGGCGACCCGGTGGTGGACGGTGGCGCCGAGCGCGGTGAGTTCCCCGGCCAGCCCCGGGGGGAGGTGGGGGGAGCGGCCCGCGAGGACCAGAGTCGGGCGGCCGAGCCCGGCGAGTTCCCGGGCCAGCGCGGCACCGATCCCCCCGCCGCCGCCGGTGATCAGGAAGGTGCCGTGCGGCGGCAGCGGGGACGCCGCCGCGCCGGGCGCACCGGTCAGAGGGCTGACCGCACGGGTCAGCCTGCGCCCCGCGCGCCAGGCGACCACGGCGGCGGAGCCACCCGCCGTTCCGGTCGCCGGACCGTCCGTCGCTCCGGTCGCCGTGGCGCCCGCCCGCAGTTCGGCCAGCACGGCCGCCCACCGCTGCGACGGGGTGTCGAGCGAGCAGAGGTCCACCGCGGTGGCGGCGACTCCCGGTGTCTCCCGGGGGAGAGCCAGGAGCAGCCCGCCGAGGACGGCGTGGGCCGGGCGCGGCCGTTCGGGCGCCGTCCCCGTGGTGTGGACGTCCTCGGTCAGCACCAGCAGCCGGCCCGCCCGGGTCCGGTCGAGCAGCGCGAGCGCCGTGTGGAAGGCGTTCAGCGCGGTGTCCTGCGCCCGGTCGAGCGCTGCGGGGCCGGTGAGGTCGGGAGCCGGGCCCGCCACCAGGACAACGGCGTCGGGCGGACCGTCACCCGCGCCGTGCGGACGGATGCCCTCGGCGGCGAGCCGCTCCGCGAGCGCGCTCACGGAAGCGGCGTCGGGACCGGTCAGCGCGACCGTGCGCACCTCGCGGCGGTCACCGGACGGAGCGGACTCCGTCCACGCGACCCGGTGCAGCAGGGCGTTCGCGGGAGGGCCGGGCCAGTGCCGGGCGCGCTGGAAGGGGTAGGGAGGCAGCGCGACACGGCGGTGACCGGCGTCGAGCGCCGTCCGGTCCAGCGGTACGCCGTGCGACCACAGCCGTCCGACGGTCTCCAGGAGCCGCCGGGGCGCGTCGTCCTCGGAGCCCCCGCCACCGGGGCCCGGCAGCGCGGGCAGCACCAGCACCCGGTCACCGGAGCGATCACGGCCACCGGCGGGCCCGTCGGCGGGGGCGCCGGACCCGGTGGAGCCCGCCCCCTCGGCCGCCGCGCGTACCGCCCCCGTCAGCGACGCTCCCGGTCCCACCTCGACGAAGGTGTCGTAGCCCTCGTCCGCCAGCCGCTCCACCGCCCGGCCGAAGAGCACCGGCCGCAGGGCGTGGGCGCGCAGATACGCCGGGTCCAGCGCCGGCCCCCACTCGCCGGTGACCGTGCTCAGCAGCGGCAGGGACGGGGCGTGGAGGGTGAGCGCCCGTGCCGCGTCGGCGAGCCCCTCGGCGATGGGCCGCATCAGCGGTGAGTGGAAGGCCCGGGACACCGGCAGCCGCTGTACGGCGAGTTCCCGCGCGGCCAGGGCGCGGGCCGCACGGTCCACGGCGGGCACGGTGCCGGAGAGGACCAGCAGTCCGGGTCCGTTCCGCGCGGCGACGGCGAGTGTCCCCTCGGCGCGGGCGGCCTCCCCGGCGAGCGCCCCCGCGACCGCGTCGGCCACCGCGTCGGCACCGCCGCGTACGGCGATCATGGCGCCGGGCTCGGTGAACGCGCCCATGAGACGGCCGCGTTCGGCCGCGAAACGTACCGCGTCCTCCAGGGTCAGCATCCCGCTGACGCAGGCGGCGGCGACCTCCCCGACGCTGTGCCCGGCGACCGCGTCGGGCTCCACGCCCCAGCTCCGCAACTGCCGGGCGAGTGCCACCCCGGAGGCGACCAGCAGGGGTTGGGCCACGTCCGTGGGGGGCGGCGCGGCGTCCAGGTCCGCGACCGGGTCGAGACACCACTCCAGGAGGGTCCGGCCGCGCAGCGGGCCGAGGAGGGCGGACGCCTCGTCCAGGGTGTCCCGGAACACCGGGGCGGCACCGTGGAGGGCGCGGCTCCGGAGGGGGTGCCGCCCGCCCTGCCCGGGCAGCAGGAAGACGACGCGCGGACGCCGGGAACGGATGGTGCGCCCGACGGTCCTGGTGTTTCCGGTGTTTCCGGTGTTTCCGGTCGTTCCGGCAGCTCCGGTGCCCCCGGTGGTCTCGGTGGTCCTGGTCGTTCCGACGGCCCCGGCGCCCTCGGCTGTTCCGGCTGCCCCAGCGTCCTCGGCACCCTCGGTCGCTCCGGCAGCCCCGGGGGCCCCGGCGCCCTCGGTCGTTCCGACGGCCCCGGTCATCGCGGCGGTCCCGGTGGTTCCGGCGGTCCCGGTCGTTCCGACGGCCCCGGCGCCCTCGGCTGTTCCGGCTGCCCCAGCGTCCTCGGCACCCTCGGTCGCTCCGGCAGCCCCGGGGGCCCCGGCGCCCTCGGTCGTTCCGACGGCCCCGGTCATCGCGGCGGTCCCGGTGGTTCCAGCGGTCCCGGTCGTCCCGGCAGCCCCGGCGCCCTCGGTCGTTCCGACGGCCCCGGTCATCGCGGCGGTCCCGGTGGTCCTGGCGGTCCCGGTCGTCCCGGCAGCCCCGGCGCCCTCGGTGGGCCCGGTCGTCCTGGCACTCCCGGCAGCCCCCTTCGTCCCCTCGCCCCCGGCAGCTGTCCCGGCCGTGACGATCGCGCGGAGTCGGCCCCGCAGATCGCCGCCGCTGTCGGCGACCACGGCGAGCCGGTGCGGACCGTCGTCCCGGGAGGTGCTCGCGCTCAGACAGACATCGCCCGCGCTCACCTCCGGGTGACGGTCCAGATGGTCGGCCAGATCCGCCGCCGCCTCCGTCAGCGCCGCCGCGCCACGGGCCGAGAGGGTGAGCAGATGAGGCCCCCGGCCGCGCTCGTGCCCGGCGCGGGGGAGCGGGGGCGGCGGGGCCTGTTCGAGGATGGCGTGGGCGTTGGTGCCACCGAATCCGAAGGCGTTGATCCCCGCCACCAGCGGCCCGGGCGCGTCCCACTCCCTGGCCTCGGTCACCACGGCGAAGCCGGCCCGCCCGGGTGCCGGGGAGTGCGGTGTGTGGTGCAGCGAGGCGGGAAGCGCGCGCCGGCCCAGGGCCAGGACCACCTTCACCAGGGCGGGCAGGGCCGCCGCGTTCAGCAGATGGCCGATGTTGGTCTTCACCGAGCCGAGCAGCCGGGGCTCCCCGTCGGAGCGCACGGGAAACGCGTGGGCGAGCGACTGGAGTTCGATCGGATCACCCACGGCCGTACCGGTGCCGTGCGCCTCCACATAGCTCACCGACGCGGGGTCGACACCGGCCTCCTCGTACGCCCGGGAGATGACCTCGCGCTGCCGCAGCGGATTGGGCGCCAGCAGGCTCAGCGACCGGCCGTCGTTGTTGACGGCCGTCCCGCGCACCACCGCGAGTACCGGATCGTCGGCGAGGCGGGCCGCGTCCAGACGCCTCAGAACGAGGGCCGCGCCGCCCTCGCCGGGTACGAAGCCGTCGGCGGCGGCGCTGAAGGCGCGGCCCCGCCCGGTGGGGGAGAGGGCCTGGGCCGCCTCCAGCAGCCGGTGGCCGGTGGGCGTGAGATGGAGGTTCACCCCGCCGACGACCGCGAGGTCGCACTCCCCGTCGAGCAGGCTGCGCCGGGCCAGGTGGAGGGCGACCAGACCCGAGGAGCAGGCCGTGTCGACAGCGAGCGCGGGCCCGTCGAGATCGAGGCTCTGGGAGACCCGGGCGGCGAGGAGGCCCGGCAGGTTCCCGGTGAGCACTCCGGGCAGCGGGGAGCCGTCCCCCGCCGCCCGGTCCAGGATCTCGCGGTAGCCGCTCTCCCCGACGGCGGCGAAGACGCCGATCCGCCGGCCACGCCTGCGCGGCCCCGCGTGACCGGCCCGTTCCAGGGCCTCATGGGCGAGTTCGAGGAAGAGCCGCGCCTGGGGGTCGAGGGCGCGGGCCTCCTCGTCGCCGATGCCGAAGTACCCGGCGTCGAAGCCGGCCGGATCGTCGAGGAACGCGCCCCAGCGCGCGGGGGCGGGCCGCTGTCCCGGGCCTGCCGGTGTGTCCCATCGCCCGTGCGGTACGGGGGTGACGGCGTCGCGCCCGTCGGCGAGCAGCTCCCAGAAGGCGTCGGGAGTGGCGGCTCCGGGGAAGCGGCAGGCCATGCCGGTGATCGCGATCGGGGCGGGGGCGGTCCGCGCCGCCGGGGTGCCGGCGGGGGCGGGCGCGGGAGCGGGCCGGCGCGCCGCCGTGACCTCGGAGGGGCCGGCCGCGGTGGCGGACAGCAGATGGTCGGTGAGCGCCGCGACCGTGCCGTGGTCGCGCATCACCGCCGGCGGGAGCGTGACGGCGAAGGCGTCCTCCAGCGCCACCAGGGCCTCCATCGCCTTGAGCGAGGTCCCGCCGAGGGCGGCGAACCGCTCGTCCCGGCCGATGGCCCGGCCGTCGGCCACCCCCAGCACCCGTGCCCACACCTCCCGTACGACCCGCTCGGTCTCCGCCCGCGAGCGGGGAGCCGCCACCGGCGGGGGCTCCGGGTGCGCCGTGCCGGTCCCCGGCGGCGGACCGTCGGCGACGGCGACGGGGCCCGGGTGCGCCCCCGCCCCCGCCTCGTAGCGCTCCCGCAGCCGCTGCCGCCGCAGCTTTCCGCTCGTCGTCCGGGGGAACGCGCCCGGCGGCAGCGTCAGCACCCGTACGTCGTCGTGGCCCAGGGCCTCCCGCACCCGGGCCGCGACCCGTTCGAGGACCTCGGCCGCGCCGCCCGGGGGCCGGGCCCAGGGGATGTGGACGACCACGCGCTCCCCGCCGGTGACCGGGTCGGTCGAGCCGATCACCGCCGGTGCCCCGGGCGGCAGTCCGGGTGTGGCCGCCGCCACCTCCTCCATGTCCGGGGCGTGGAAGGTGCGGCCGTTGAGGAACAGCACATCCTTGTGCCGTCCGGTCACACAGAGCCGCCCGTCCCGGAGGAACCCGAGGTCGCCGGTGCGCAGCCAGCCATCGGTGAACGCGGCCGCGCTCGCGCCGGGGAGGCCGTGGTAGCCGCGGGCGAGCTGGGGGCCGCGGACCATGATGTGCCCGACGCGCCGGTCGCCGAGCGGGCCGCCGTCCTCGTCGGCCACGCGCAGCTCGCACCCCGCCACCGGGAGCCCCACGTCCATCAGCTCCACGGCGCCGTCGCCCGGTTCGGTGTCCACCGCGAGACCGCGGCTCAGCGCGGCGCGGTCCAGGACCAGGGGGACGGCCACCTCCCCCGGCGGCGGAAAGGTCACCGCGAGGGTCGCCTCGGCCAGCCCGTACACGGGCTGGGCGGCGGCCGGGTCCAGCCCCGCCGGGGACAGCTTGCGGGCGAAGGCACGCCACACCGCGGGGGCGATCGGCTCGGCCCCGACCAGCATCAGCCGTACACGGGAGAGGTCCAGCCGCGCGATGTCCTCGTCGGGCACCCGCCGCACCGCCAGCGCGAGGGCGAAGTTGGCGGCGGACAGCACGGTGGCCCGGTGCCGGGCCGCCACGTCGAACCACACACCGGGCCGCTTGGCGAACGACAGCGGTCCTATCTTCACCTGCTTGGCCCGGGCGGCGAGGGGAGCGAGATGGGTGCCGATGAGGCCCATGTCGTGGAAGTACGGCATCCAGCTGACCACCACGTCATCGGCGCCGAGCGCGGCGGCGGCCCGTATCTGCGCCAGATTGGCCAGAACCCCCGCATGGGTCACCTCGACGCCCTTCGGACTTCCGGTGCTGCCCGAGGAGAACTGCAGAAACGCCACGTCCCCGGGGTCGGCGGAGAACGGCTCCCGGAGCGCGGGGCCCTTCCGCAGTGTCTCCAGCCGGAGGGCGTCCACGGCGTCGGGGAGTCCGGACAGCAGCGGCTCGGCCGCCGCGTCCACCACCACGGGCGGCCGGCCGAGATGCTCCCAGACCGGCAGCACCCGCCGGGCGTCCGGGGCCAGCGGAACGGGCACGAGACCGGCGGCGAGCGCGCCCCAGAACATCGGCTGGAAGTCCTCACTGCGGTCCGCCAGCAGCGGCACACAGGTCCCCGGCGAGGCCCCCGCCGCCCGGAAGCCGCCCGCCACGAGGAGCGAATCGTCGAGAAGCTCGCGCAGGGTGACGGTCAACTCCCCTCCGTCGCCCCGGACATGGACGACAACCTGCTCCGGGGCCTCGTGGGCCGCGTCCAGCAGTACGCGCGGCAGAGTCATGTCGTCCATCGGTCCGTTCCTCGGCGGTGTGGCTGTGTGCACTGATCATCTTCCTATGCCTGCGCCCGGCCCCGGCGGACGCCCGGACGGGCCGGCCGGCACCCAGCGGTCCGGATGGTGCCGCGATCGCCGCACGGAGCACGGTCACCGCGCCCCTTTGCCCACCCCCGCTCCACGGCAGCGGACGGCGCCCGGCTCCCGCGCGGCCCGTGGCGTGGCCGGCCGGATACGCGCGAGGGCCCGTGATCATCCCACGGGAGCGGGAGCCGAAGGACGCGTGGAAGGGTGAGCCGCGTGGGACCGATGAGTTCCCGGGGCCGCCGGGGTCAACCCGCTGATGGCCGCTGATGGCCGCCGCCGACCCCCACCGGGGCCGGCAGCCGAGAGCACCGAGGAGCGCTGTGATCATTATCGCCGGGACGCTGTCCGTGGACCCCGCCACCCGTGACGCCTGTCTGGCCGGGTGCGCGAACGTCGTCGAGCAGGCCCGGGCCGCCCCCGGCTGTCTGGACTTCGCGCTCTCCGCCGACCTGGTGCGGCCGGACCGGATCAATGTCCACGAACGGTGGGAGTCGGACGCGGATCTCGAACGCTTCCGCGGCGCGGGCCCGGAGCCCGAGTGGACGGCGCAGATCCTGGGCGCCGAGGTGAGCAGATACCGGGTCGCCGGTGTCGAGGCCCCTTAGGGTCTGTCCGGCGGACACCGCCGGACAGACCCCCCGAGATCGCCCCGGGGAGGGCTCAGCGCTTGAGCGAGAAGGTGAAGTCGCCGGAGAGCCTGCCGCTCAGCCGGACCGCCGATACGGCCTTCCCCTCCGTGATCAGCCGCTCGACCCCGGCTCGCGGAAGGCCGCAGCCCTCAGCGATCAGCCCCACCGGCCGGACGGGTATCCGTGCCGTGAAGCGGACCGAGACGTCGATCGCCTCGCGGTCCAGATGATCCGATCCGCCGGTGTCGAGACGCCAGGCGCCGGCCCAGTCGAGGGAGACGCGATTGCGCCGCCGCACGGCCGGATCGTGGAGCAGCTCCGCTGCCAGAGCGGGGTCGTTGCCGTGCAGCCGGTCCAGCAGCCCGGGCCGCAGGGAGCGCACCCTCGCGCGCTCCAGGACCGTGAGCTTCGTGGTGTCCCCGCAGTTGGCGCAGAGCGCGAGGAGCCAGGCGTCGAGGAGCTTGTGGTGTGCGTTGACGCGGAATTTTCCGCTCGTCCGGAAGCGCTCGGACGCGCACCCGTGGCAGCGGCGGCGGACGAGTGGCAGACGGGTGGGCACGACGGCCCAGGTGAAGAGCACAGAAGTACACCGATTCCAGTGAGAAGTCCGCAGCAGGAAGGAGCGCGGCGCACAGGCGCGACGCGCGACGATTCAGCGCTCGGGAGGTCTCACAGGGTGTACAACGGTGTGTCCTTGCCTGGACGACTGGGTGCGGCAGCACGGTAGTGGCCTCCGGCGCCACCGCTCCACCGGTTTTCCGGCGCCTCACCGGCGCCTCACCGGCGGCCACCCGGTGGAGGGGATTCCGCCGAAGTGGCCCGGCGCGCGGGGGCGCGGGAGGCGCTGGCTCAGGGGCGACCTCCGGATCTGACGCTGAAACCACTCTTCTGTTCGATTGCGCTCTGCCAGGCTCGGCCCATGGACGCATCTCCCGTGTCACGAGGGGATCTCGCCTCCGCCCTTCCGGCCTGGGCGCGGAAAGCCGGTCTGGTGACGGACGGAGCACAGGAGCGGAGACTCGCCTCGATGCGGCTGGACGTGCTCGCCGCCGGTGCCCTGCCGGCCGGAGCCCCGGCGGATGTGGTGCTGACCGCGCGGTGGGCGGCGTTCATCTGCTGGGTCGACGACCACATCGACCGGGAGGGGCTGGGCTCGGCCCCCGGTGAGCTGGAACGTTTCACCGCACCACTGGCCCACGTCCTCGCACCGGCCGCCCGGCGGGCCGAGGCGCCGCACGCCGCGGTCCTGGAGGCCCTGTGGGAACACACCCGCGTGGGCATGCCGCCCCGGTGGCGGCGGCGCTTCGCCGCCGACTACGGCGACTTCCTGAGTGCCTCGCACGAGGAGGCCGCCGTACGGCGGGCCGGGGTCCGGCTGTCGCCGGCGGAGTATGTGCGGCTGCGCCGCCGCACGATCACCCTGCTGCCGATGCTCGACGTGCTGGAGGCCACCGGCCACACCCCTCTGGTGGAACACCCGCGGATCGACGCCGGGGTGGAGACGCTGCGGCGGTCGGTCGCGGACATCGCGGGCTGGTCGAACGACCTGGCCTCGCAGGCGGACGACACGGCGGCCGGACAGGACAACCTGGTGACGGTCCTGATGAGGGAGTCACGCTGTACGAGGGCGGTGGCCCGGGCCCGGGCCACCGCGATGATCGGCGAACGCCGCGCCCTGTTCGCCTCGACCGCGTCCGCGCTGCGGGACGCGGTGCCGGGTCTGCCGGCGGACACCGCCCGCGGGCTGGGCCGCTATGTGGACCTGGTGGAGAGGTTCCAGAGCGCCACCCTCCACTGGCTGGCGATCACCGGCCGGTTCACCCCGGACGCGATGCCTGCACCGGGTTCCGCTCCGGGCCGGGCGCCTGCACCGGGTTCCGCTCCGGGCCGGGCGCCTGCACCGGAGCGCGCCCCGGACCCGGTGACAGCACCGGGCCCCGCCGCCGACCGGGCCAGAACATCCGGATGAGCGCCGCGGCACCGGGTGCCGTCCCCCCGTTCCCGGGTCCGGCACCGCCGGGCCCCACCCTGCGAGGGCGTCCCCGGGGCGCCCGGATCGGACCGTGATGAGACCTGCTCACTCCGGAGGACTGCCCCAGTGGCCCCGCACGGCGTTACCGGAGGGCCTGACGGAGGCCACCCACCGGCTCCGGGACCGCATCCGGGAACGGACGGACCCCGACGGCCGGGTCCACGACCCCTGCCACAGCCGGGTGCTGGAATCCGCGCTGCTGCTCTCCCTGCTGGACCGCACCCGCGCGGAGCCCGCGGCCCGCGCACGGGTCGCGGGCTACCTCACCGCGCACCGCGCCTCCCCCGTACCACTGGACCGGTTCCTGGCCGATGCCGCGCTCGGCGGGCGCCCCGGCGCGGACCGGGCGTTCGACATGGACGGGTTCCTGGCCCGGGTGCCGGACTTCACCGGAGCCCGCAAACAGGCCCTGCTGCACACCATCCTCCTGCTGCTGGGCGCCGGCTCCGCCACGGCGGAACCCCCGCCCCCGGCCGCGTACCGCCTCGACGGTCTGCAGAGCTGGGCGCGCGTCCAGGTCACGGCGGTCAAGGTGATCCAGGCGGGGGCCCGGGGCCGCTCCGTACCGATCGGTCCCCGGGACGTGGAGCTGCTGCGCTCCACCCAGCGCCCCGGCCGGGTGTGGCAGGGCAACCTCCTCGTCCACCTCTGCGTGCTGCACGCCCTGGACCGGCTGCCCGGCCACCGGGAGACGGTGGCCGAGGGGATACGCGGCGCGCTGGAACACCAGCGCCCCGACGGCGGGCTGCCGTTCATCCGCGACGAGGACACCTGGCTCACCGCCGTCACCGGAGTCGCCCTGCACACCGCCGGCGCCGACCGGCCGCTCCTGGACGCCGTCACCCGCCGTCTCCTGCGCCTCCAGCGGAGCGACGGCGGCTGGTCCTACTCCGAGGACGCCCATCTCTCCGACGTGGACTGCACCTCGGCGGCGACCGAGGCCCTCCATCTCGCCGATCCCGTCGCCCACCGGGCGCCGATCGGCCGTGCCATCGACTTCCTCCTCCCCCTGCGGGGCGCCGACGGCGGCTTCCCCACCTACGGTTCGGGCGCGCCGTCGGAGGCCTGTATGACCGCGGCGGCCGTCAACGCCCTCAGCACCCAGGACCACCGGCAGCCCACCGAGGTGGAGGCGGCGCTCGCCTTCCTCGCCTCCCAGCAGCACCGGGACGGCTCCTTCCCGCCCGACTGGAGCACCAGCCGTCACCACACCGTCTTCCGCGCCGTTCTCGCCGCGGGCCGCCACCCGGACCACACCTCACCCGGCAGCCCGGCCCACCGTGTGATCTCGCGCGCGGTGCGCCTGGTGGCGGGCTCCCAGAACACCGACGGCGGCTGGGGCGGCACGTCCGGCGCGGCGAGCGACGCGCTCAGCACCGCCTACGCCCTGGTGGTGCTCGGCTCGCACGGCGGCACACCCGGCGCGGCCGGGCGCGGCGCCGCGTATCTGCTGGCCCGGCAGCGGTCCGACGGTTCCATCGACGGGGTTCCGGACTCCATCGGCCCGCGCCCCTTCCTCTTCCGTGTCCCCGCTCTCGCCGACGCCTTCGCCCTTCTCGCCCTCGGACATCTCGCCGGCCGGCTGGCCCCCGCGCCCCCGCCGCCACCGGCCCGGCACCCCGACGGGTCCGGCCGGCGGGAGCGGAACCTCACCGTCCACGGGTGAGATCCCCTACGACGGGGTGGCGGGCCGGCTTCCCCGCCCGCCCGGCACTCCGGGGGACGCGGTCGGAGCGGCTCGTTGGAGCGCGGTGGTGCGCTCGTGGATCACGCGCCCTGTCCGGCACTTCCGCACGCCTGGGCTCACGCCTTCTCACCCCTTCCGGCCTCCCGGGATGCTGATCGTGTTGTACGGAGATCCCACCCTCTTCGGGAGGCAGTCATGGTAGTCGTACGTTCCCTGGTCGTTGCCGCTGTCGCGGCGGGGCTTCTCACGGCCGGGACGGGTGCGGTCTCGGCGGCCCCGTCCGCGGCCGCCCTCAGCCGGTTCGACGATGGCAGTTTCGAGTACCCCACCGCGCCGGCGAACTCGTTCACCACCGTCGGCAGCGGGCAGTCGATCGGGCCGTGGAAGGTCACCTCGGGGGCCGTTGACCTGATCGGTGCCGGATTCTGGCAGGCGGCGGAGGGCGATCAGTCCGTCGACCTCAACGCCGGCGCGGCGGGTTCGGTGGCGCAGACGTTCACCACCATCCCGGGGCGGACCTACACCGTCACCTACGCACTCGCGTCGAACCCCGCGGGCGGCCCGGCGGTGAAGACCGGCAGGGTCCTGGTCGACGGGCAGAACTTCCAGGACTTCTCGTTCGACTCCACCGGGAAGACCTTCGCCTCCATGGGCTATGTGCAGCGGCAGGTGACGTTCGTGGCCAACGCGGCGTCGACGACCCTCGGCTTCGCCAGCACGGTGGGCGGCGCCTACGGACCCGTCGTCGACGACGTCCGCGTCACCGTGTCCTCACCGTGTTCCTGCACCAAGTGACGGCCGGCTCGCCGTAGCCGTGCCGTGCCCGCTCCGGTCCGTCGCCTCCCGCGCACGGGCCGGAGCGCGCGCGTGCCCCGGGGCCGGGGACCCGGCCACTACTCCGGCTACTCCGGCTGGGTCACCGTCAGCGCCCACCGGACGGTCTGCGCGGAGGCGTCGACCCCCACGGTGAAGGAACCCGGGCGCACGATGCCCGCGTCCATGGTCAGGGAGCCGGCACCGGAGGCCCCGGCGGGACAGTTGACGGTGAACGCCGCGACCTCGTTCTGCTGCGACTCCATCGTCACCCGCACACTGCCGCCCTCGCACGCCACCGTCAGCACGGTCGGCAGCTCCGGATGCGCACCGCCCGACACGACGCCGCCGTCCCCCCGCTGCTCCTCGACCCAGACCAGACCCTCCGGGCCCGGGTGGGGCAGCAGCGGTTCGCTCGCCGCGGCAACGGGTCCCGCGGCCAGAGCCGCCAGCCCGAGGGCAGCGACCGCCATCATCGTCAGAGCCGGTCTTCCCTGTCCCATGCCCACTCCCCGGTGTTCGGTGACGGACCCGCAGTCTGCGGGGACGAGCGGCCCGGTCGCATGAGTACGCGTACTCATGCACGTGATACACGGCCGACTGTCAGTGGCGGCTGGAATGCTGGCACACATGGACGAACAGATCTTGCGGGGCCGGGTCTACGGCGCCGACCACGACGACCCCGACCCCGGCCCGCGCCCCGGCAGGACCTATGCGGAGCTGGTAGGCGGGCCCCTGGACGGACTGCTGCTGGATGTGACCGGGTGGACACGGGAGGCGCTGGCAGCCGGCGCGGCCCTGAGCACCGAGATCGGCCGCTACGGACCGGGCGGCCGGGCTCTGTACGGTCCGCGCCCCGGCGGGGGAAGCAGATGGGACTGGCAGCACGACATACCCTGACCCGCCTCCCCGGCGCGGGAGCGGCGGAGTTCAGCCGCTCAGCCGGGCCGGCACCCCGGCGGCGGTGACGGAGCGCCCGTCCTCGGCGGGGCGTTCGGCGTTCGGCGACCGGCACCGCCCCGAACCGGGGCAGCAGATCCCGGAGAGGCCAGTGGGTGGTGGCCCGCCGCTCCGCGAGTCCGGCGGCGCCGAGCAGCGGGGAACCCGTGCGCACCGACCCGACGACATCGGCGCCCGCCGCCGCCCGCCGCGACCGGTCCGGCGGCCGTTCGCCGGCCGGCGCGGTCCGGTCCGCCCGCCGCCGAGCCGCCGGCTCCCCGCCGCCCGGCCCCTTGTCCCCGAGCCGGGCCGATGGGAGCCTCCTCCACCGTGACGCTTCGCTATCGCACCAACGGCCCGGAATTCGACTTCCCGTTCTTCGCCGGCCTGCCACCGGTCCGCTATGTTCTGGCGTCGACCCCCCGGTGCGGCAGCAATATGCTCGCCCGCGCGCTCTGGCACACGGGAGCCGCCGGTTTCCCCGAGGACTATCTCGCCGACACCCATGTCCTCGACTGCTTCGAGCGGTGGGGATTCACCGCCGACGATCCGGACGGACTGCCCGCGAGTCATCTCCGCGCCCTGATGAGGTTCCGCACCAGCCCCAACGGCGTTTTCGGTATCAAGGTCCACGCCGGTCATCTGGCCGCGCTGGAAGCCGATCTCCACGAGTTGATGTCGTCCCCGCGCTATATCCGCATCGAGCGCCGCGACCGGCTGCGCCAGGCGGTCTCGTACACCCTGGCCGAGCAGACGGGCGTCTGGATACGGGACGGGGTGTACCTCCCCGAGGGGCCGCCCGGGCCGGGCCCGCGCTACGACCGCGACGGCATCCAGCGCCATCTGCTCATGCTGGACCATGACGCGGCGACCTGGGACGGGTACTTCGACCGGCACGGAATCACCCCCCATACCGTCGTCTACGAGGATCTGACCGCCCACTACGACGAGCGCGTCCGGGAGTGTCTGGCCCATCTGGGCGCGGCGGCCCCGGACCGGATTCCCGCACCCGGAATCGCGCGGCAGGCGGACGCGACCACGGAGCGGTGGGTGGAGCGCTTCCTCGCGGATACCGGGACCCGATTCCCGCAGCGCCGTTGACACGAGGATTCCCCGCGCTATCGTGCGAATGACTCAGCCACCGCATTCAGGGAGGACCCCCATGAGCGCTGTACGGCCCGAGGCGACCGTGGAGACGGCAGCGGACGATTTCGCCGAACTCGACGGACTCGAAGTGATCGAATCCAGCGAGCTGAAGATAGGCGGCGCCTACCACTCGTACACGTACATCACGGCGGGCAACGAGGAAGACGTCCTGCGCTAGGACTCCGGGCAGCCGCGTGCGAGTGTCGTCCCAACCAGCGGGCGGCGGTGGGCCGGTCGACACCCTTCTGATCTTTCCGCCGCAGACCGAGGCCAGATTCTTCCCGTATCTGAGCCTGCCGTATCTCACCGGTCATCTGCGGCGCCGGGGCCGCCGCGTTCATCAGGCCGATCTCAACATCGGGCTGCTGCACGACGTACTGCGCCATCCGGAGGTCCTGGCCGGCGCGGTCCGCGACCGCGCCGGCACCGGCCTGGACGGCTGGTACCAGCGGACCATGGCCGATGTGGTGGCCCGGCACGCCGCCGGACTCCGTGTCCATGTCCCGGCCGGCAGTGAGCGGAAGGAGCCGGTCCGGGCGACGGACGAGCCGGCTGCGGCCGACGCGCTCCGCCTCGCCGGGAACGCGGTCGAACTCCTGGTGCGCGACACCCTTCTCACCCGTGCCTGGCACGACCTCGGGCAGCTCGACTCCGCCGTCCGCGCGGCCGCCGCCGCACCGCCCCGTGCGTCCGGTGCCGCGGTCGAGCGGCTCCACCGCCTGGTCGCCGCCCTGCTGATCCGGCACCGGCCCCGGGTGGTCGGTCTCTCCGTCGCGTTCTTCAGCCAGTTGGCCCCGGCGCTGCTGGTCGCCGCCTGGGTGCGGCGGCTCAGCCCCGGCGCGCGCGTCTGCCTCGGCGGCCAGCAGGTGATGCTCCGGCATGAGGCCCTCGCGGTGCTCGCGGGTGTGCGCGAGAGCGTCGACGCCCTCTGCTTCACGGCGGGCGAGGAGCCGCTGGAACGCTGGCTCGACGCACTCGACGGGACTCTGCCGCAGGCCGACGTACCCGGTATGACCTGGCCCTCGCCCGACGGCCCCGCCCGCAGGTCCGCCGTTCCGGTGCGGCTGCGCTTCCGCGACCACGGGCCGCCCGACTTCTCCGGTCTGCCGATCCACGGGTATCTCGCCGAGACCACCCAGCTGGCGCTGGTCTCCTGCGTCGGCTGCTACTGGGGCCGGTGCGCCTTCTGCTCGTACGGCAACCGCTCCCTCGCCCCCGGCGCGTACCAGCAGGGCACGGCGGGACAGCTCGCCGACGCGGTGGAGCGGATCGTCCGCACCACGGGGGTGAGTCTGCTGGCGATAGCGGACGAGAACACCAACCTCCGGCTGATCGCACGGGCGATGCGGCTGGCCCGGGAGCGCGGTGTGCGCGTCCGGTTCGATGTGCGCGGCCGGCTGGAGCGCGGCCTGACCGACCCGGAGTTCTGCCGCGAACTGGCCGGCCTCGGCTGCGCGCAGATCGCCATCGGGTACGAGGGAACCTCGCAGCGCCTGCTCGACCTGCTCGACCGGGGGGTGCGCGCGGCCGACTACCAGAGGATCGTCGACAACCTCGCCGACGCGGGCATCACCATGCGGCTCTCGGTGATGGGCCATGTGCTGGACGAGACCCCGGCCGAGTTCGAGGCCTCCCTCCGGTTCCTCCGGAGGAACCAGGAGAGGATCGGCATCGACGCGCTGGAACTGCTGGTGGCCGAGCCCGGCAGCCTGCTCGCCCGCCGGCCGGAGCGGTACGGCCTCGCGCTGGACACCTCGGGACCGCTCACCGGGAACCCCGAGTTCAACTACCTCTCCGGCCGGGTCGGTTATCCGATGGCGGTCGGCGGCGGCCCCGGGCGCGCCGAGGCGCTGGCCCGGCTGGAGCGCGTCTTCCGCACGGTCACCCCGGGCCGGCCGGGCCGGTTCGCACCCGAGCGCCCGGCGGCCGGAGGGTCCGGGGAGCCCGGGGAGACCGGGCGCGTACGGCCCCACCCGTGGGTGCGGACGGTGCCCCCGGAGGCCGCGGCCGGCCGGGTCGGTTCCGGTTCCGGTTCCCGGGACCGGATCGTGATCGCCGATCTCGTACGGGAGCAGTTCTACGGGCTGCCGCGCCAGGACGTCGAACAGCGCCCGGACGGGCTGCTCGTGGCGCGCACCGCGCGCGGGCGGCTGCTGCTGCGCCGGCTGGCGGGAGCCGAGGCGGGCCGGCCGTGGCGGGGAGCCGCCGCGGCGAAGGACGGGACCGGCACGGCGGATGCCGACGACGGGAGGAGACCGTGGTGACGGCAGCAGCGCCCACCACCGCGACCAGGCTGGGCCTCGGCCTGGTCATGGATATGCCGTGGGCAGGCGGGACCCTGGGCAACCGGGGCGTCGGCTTCGTGGAGACGCCCGGCGGCGGGGACATCTCACCGCGCGTCCGCGCGTTCCTCCGGCGCCACGGCTCCGACTTCGCGTACGCGTGCCCCTCGTTCCAGCCGCGCTCGCGCGCCGAGGTGCGGGTGGCCGACTACGCCCCCGCCTACGACCGCTTCTACGGGGAGCTGCCGCCCGGGACCCTCCGGGCGCTCCACCAGACCGAGCTGAACATGGGCGCCCCCGGGCCCTACGACCGGGGACCCGCCATCGACTTCACCAATGAGCTGGCCGCCCGCCACGACCTCGCCTGGGTGGTGGAGGACCTCGGGATCTGGAGCCTGCGCGGCTGCCCGCTGCCGTATCCGCTGCCGCCGCCGCTGACCGAACGCGGACTGGAGATCGCCACCAGGAACACCGCGGACACCGCCCGGCGCCTCACGCTCCCGCTGCACGTGGAGTTCCCCGGCTTCACCGAGGGCGGCTCGTTCCGGCTCGGCGGGGCCGACGCGTTCGTGTACTTCGCCCGGCTGGCCGAGGACGCCGACGTGCCGGTGACCCTCGACATCGGCCATCTGCTCAGCTACCAGTGGCTGCGGGGCCGCACCGGCCGGAACATGTTCGACGGGATCGAGGACCTCCCGCTCTCCCGCTGCCGCGAACTGCATCTGTCGGGCTGTCAGCTCGTCGGCGGGAAGTTCCGCGATCTGCACCACGGTGTCCTGCTCGACGAGCAGCTGGAGCTGACCGAGTATCTGCTGCCGCGCTGTCCGAACCTCGTCGGTGTCAGTTACGAGGACCCGATGTACCGCGAGGACGGCCGGCTGGTCGAGCGGTCCCGGCGGAATTACGAGCGGCTGCGGGCCCTCGCCGGCGACTGGCGGGACGGGGAGACCGCCCCCGGGAGCGCGCACCCGTCCCCCGGCGGGGTCCCGCTCGGCGCGGTGCTGCCGCGCGAGGAGGGGCTGGACGAGGAGCGGCTCGCCGGGCTGACCATGCGGCTCCTGCTCGACGGCGGCCTGCGCGAGCGCCTCGCCGCCGAGGGCGCCGGGGCGGTGGCGGAGAGCGCGGGCGAGCTGGAGTGCCTGGAGACGGTCGACTGCGGGGAACTGGACTCGGCCGCGCGCCGCCTCCGCTCCCAGATCCGCCGGCTCGGCCGGGACGGCGGGCTCGCCGCCGCGTTCCCGGAGAGTCTGCGCACTCTCCGGGCGGCCGGACACACCGAGCCGGGGCTGATCGACGCCTTCCTCACCTCCCCGCACTTCGGTGCCTTCCGGCTGGTCCCCTACGCCGGGCGCGGTCTCTCGGCGGAGGAGGCGTTCGCCCGGTTCCTGCTCGGCCTGCCCGAAGCGGAGGCCCGTCCGCGACTGCGGCGCACCGTGGGTCATGAGCTGCTGCTCTCCCTCTTCCCCGCCCTCCTCAACGAGCAGCCGCTGTCGTTCGACATCGAGGCCGGGGGGATCGTGCGCACCGACCACGGACACGCGGCGCTCCGCCACTACCCGCCGGAGACCGTCGCCGGGTGGGCCGGCCGCACGCCCGTCCCGGCGGGGGAGGGGCCGGAGACGGGGGAGCCGGTGCCCTACGCGTACTTCGCCACACCCACCGGGTTCGCGCACGGCACGGTCTCACCGAGGGTGGCCGCGGCCTTCGAGACCACCCCGACCCCCGCGGGCGACACCGCCCGCGCCGCACTGATCCGGCGCGGGCTCTGGTGACCGCCCCGCGCGTCGTCCTGGTGGACATGCCGTGGTCGTCGATCGACACACCCTCGCTGGCGCTCGGCATCCTCCGGCGCCGGGTCCTCGATGTCTTCCCGGACGCCGATGTCACGGTCGTGCACGCCAACCTGGAGTACGCCGACTGGCTCGTCGCCCGCACCGGACTCTCCGCGGAGGAGTACGACTTCTGCGCCAACTCGTACTTCTCCGGGCTCAGCGAGTGGATCTTCTCGGCGGCGCTGAACGACCGTCCCCGCTGGCGGATGCGGGAGTTCACCGCGCGGCTCGACGGCAAGGTGGCCGACGGGGTGCTGGCGAGAACCCGGGAACTGCACGAGCTGGCACCGCTGTTCGTACGCGAGACCGCCGCCCGGATCGTCGCCCTGGAGCCGGATGTCGTCGGCTTCACCACCATGTTCGCGCAGAACGCCGCGACGCTGGCGGCGGCGCGCGCCGTCAAGGAGCTGGCTCCCGGGGTCACGACCGTGTTCGGCGGGGCGAACTGCGACGGCCCGCAGGGCGCGGCGCTGCACCGCAACTTCCCCCAGGTCGACGCCGTCGTCCGGGGTGAGGGCGAGGCCGCGTTCCCCCGGCTGCTGGCCGCCCTGGCCGGCGGACGGGACGAGCGGGCCCTCGCCGGGATCGCGGGCCTGTGCTGGCGCACCTCGGACGGCACCTGTGTCGCCAACCCGATGAACGCCGCCCCGCTGCCGCCGGGTGCGCTGGTGGCGCCCGACTTCGGCGACTACTTCGAGCGCCACGCCCGGTCCACCGCCGGTTCCTGGGCCGAGCCGAGGCTCGTCATGGAGGGTTCGCGCGGCTGCTGGTGGGGCGAGAAGCACCACTGCACCTTCTGCGGGCTCAACGGCTCGTTCATGGAGTTCCGCAGCAAGGAGGCGGACCGCTTCGTCGACGAGCTGCTGGCCCTGGTCGAACGGCACCGGATTCTCCAGATCTGGATCACCGACAACATCCTCGACATGGCCTATCTCGGCTCGGTGGCGCCCCGTCTCGCGGAGTCCGGGCACGACCTGAGGATCGGCTACGAGATCAAGTCGAACCTCCGCCGGGACCAGCTCGCGACCCTGCACGCGGCCGGAGTCAGCCATGTCCAGCCCGGGATCGAGAATCTGAGCAGCAGGGTGTTGCGGCTCATGGACAAGGGCGTGACGGGGTGTCTCAACGTACGGATGCTGCGGGACGCCGAGACCGTCGGCACCAAGGTGAGCTGGAACTATCTCTACGGGTTCCCCGGTGAGAGCGACGCGGACTACGACGCCGTCATCGGCCAGTTCCCCGCGCTGCACCACCTCACCCCGCCGGCCGGTGCCACCCGGCTGAAGGTGGAGCGCTTCAGCCCCTACTTCGACCGCCCGGAGCTGGGCTTCGGCATCCCGCGCCCCGCAGCGCACTACCGGTACGTCTACGACCTCCCCGAAGCCGAACTGGCCGACCTCGTCTATATCTTCGACTCACCGAGGCGGGGGATCACCCCCTCCTGCGTCGACCGGCTGCGGCGGGCGGTCGACGCCTGGGCGGACGGCTATGTGCGCAGCCGGCTCACCCACTGCGACCTGGGCGAGCACATCGTCCTCGTCGACACGAGACCCGGTTTCGACTGGCGGGTGCTGGATCTCACCGACCCGGTCGAGGTCACCGTGTTCCGGCTGCTGGACACACCGCGCAGCCCGGACGCGCTGCTGCGCGGGGCGGCGGCCGGGCACGGCGGGGTCACCCGGGCGAGGATCGACGAACTGCTCGCCCGCTGGCGCGAGCTGGGTCTGGTCTTCGCCGAGGGCGGCCACGCCGTGCATGTCGTGCCCGCCTCGGCCAACCAGGATCTGATGCGGGTCCGGCGGCGCCCGTCGCGGCCGGACGGTCCGGTCGTCCCCGCCCTGGCCGCCGTGGAGGGCGCCGGTGAGCACGGAGGCCGCGGAGGTGCCGGATGAACCGCCGAAGCCGCGGAGGCGGACCCGATGAGCGCTGACCCGCCGGTGCGCCTCGCCCTGTGGCGCGACCGCGACCCGGTGGCCATGCGGCTCCCGGGCATGTACGCCGGTGAGACCGATGTCCTCGGCGACCCGCTCGACGCGGTGGCGCGGCTCGCCGCCGGGGGCATCCGGTTCGCCCGGCTGGGCGGCCCCGTCGATCTGGAGGGTGCCGAGGCCGGCGGCGCGGCGGCGGTGGCCGCGCTCGTCGTGGTCCGCGAGCTGACCAGCCACGGCATCGCCGTCGACTGGACGATCCGGCTGCCGGCCGGGGAGCCGGAGTGGCGGCCGCTCAGCCATCTGCACCCCCCGGCCGCGGTGTACGGCGGAACGGGAGCCGGAGCCGGGGCCGGAGCGGGTGACGGCATCGCGGCCGAGTGGCGCGACTCGTTCCACGCCGCGAAGTGCGGCTACCGCCACGGCCCCGGCTTCATCGAGGTCCGCGATCACCGGATGGACTCGTTCCGGCGCCTGGTCATCCGCAACCCCCAGCACGACCAGGTCATCGAGCCGCTGCTGCGCGGTGTTCCGGCGACCGGCCTCGCCGAGGCGGTGACCGGCCGCTACCAGCGGGCGGGGCTGCTGCACCGCGCGGGACGCCATCTGTGGTGGACGCCCTACCGGCTCCGCCGCTGGCCGCTCAGTACGACCTCTCCGTAGCGGCCTCCAGCGCTGCGGCGGAGCGCAGTTCACCGGCCGGCACAAAGCGGAGATCGCGATCCAGCAGCCCTTCGATCACCGCGGGCAGCGCCTGCACCGACTGGCGGCGGTCCCCGCCGCCGTCGTGCATCAGGATCATGGAGCCCGGCTGCGCGTGGTCGAGCACGGTTCTGGTGATCTTCTCGGGGCCCTGTCTGGCCCAGTCCCAGGAGTCGACGTCCCAGAGCGCCAGCGCCGGTCCGCCCGCGGCCAGTTCGGCCAGGCTCTCCGGGGTGCGCGCGCCGTAGGGCGGACGGAACAGGTCCGGGGTGATGCCGACCGCCCGCTCGAACGCCTCGCTGGTGCGCTCGATCTGGAGCCGGAACTGGGCGGCGGTCAGATCGGGCAGGAAGGGGTGCGACCAGGTGTGGTTGCCGAGGCTGTGCCCCGCGTCGGTGATCCGCCGCACCTCGTCGGGGAGCGCGTTCACATGCAGACCGACACAGAAGAAGGTGGCCCGCACCCCGTACCGTTCGAGAATCCCGAGCACTTCGCGGGTGTGGACCGGATCGGGGCCGTCGTCGAAGGTGAGGGCGATCTCCCGGCGGTCGCGCGGGCCGTGCCGGAAGCAGCGGCCCGCCCGGGTGAGCGCGGACTCCGCCGCCGCGCCGCGGCGGATGCCGTCGTGGTAGTCGTCGTCCCGCCCGGTCTGTCCGCCGCCCTCCGCCGTCAGCGGTGAGAGGGAGGCGAGGGCGGTTCTCGCCCGGTCGGCCAGGACATGCGCCGGGACGGACCCGAAGTCGGGGCGTTCGGGGAGCACCCAGGGGTCGGCGCGGTGGACGGAGAGCCCGGCCGCCGTCAGCAATCCGTCCAGCAGCCCGTTGGTGCTCTCCACGACGACGGCGTACGGCAGCCCGGACTCCCGTTCCCGTTCGCCGAGCCAGCGGGTCAGCTCGGGCACCCGCTCCGCGCCCCAGTGCGTCGGGGCGTGGGCCCGGTTCCCCGCGGCGTCGAGCACGGCGACGTCGTAGCCGTCGGAGGTCCAGGCGATTCCCGCGTAGAGCATGCGTTCTTCCTACTCGCTCGCTCGGGCGGCACAGAGCGCCCGAGAGGCCGGATGAGGTGCGTCGGGCGCCACCGCTGCCCGGGCCCCCGTGACCGGAGCACCCGAAGCCCGCTTGCGCCCTCCGTGAGAAGGGGTCGTGCCGTGGTGCGCGTACCCGGTGGCTCATGGCCGGTTCTCGAACCGGCCTCCACCGATCTTCACGAATTCTCCAGCAATGCAACACAGTTACGAGACAGTCGCGCTATTCTTCGCGTGCCCCGCCGAATGGTCCAGACCATATCTAAGTGCGAGGGTTGCGCGCTATGCCCGTGACCGTCTCTTGTGCCACCGAAACCCTGGGTCGACACCCAGGCCGGCCGCCGCTCCTGGAGGGCACCATCAACGCTTCGCATGCTCCGTTGACCGTCCCCGACCTGCTGGATTCCAGGGCCCAGAGCCAACCCGACGCCATCGCCGTGCAGGTGTGCGGCGGCGGCTCGCTCACCTACGGAGCATGGCGCGAGCGGGCCGTCCGGGCCGCCCGGGGGCTGGCGGAGGCGGGGGTGCGCCCCGGTGACCTGGTGGCGCTGCGCTTCACCGACCTGGCCTGGGACCAGTACGCGGTGGCCTTTCTGGCCGTGCACTACGCGGGGGCCGCGGCGCTACCGCTCCGGGCTGATCTGGCCGAATCGGAGGCCCAGCGGCTCGTCGGGATGTGCGGGGCCGGCGCGGTCCTGCGCGGCGATGGACTCCCGGCGCTGCCGGGCCTGTCCGACGTCGCCCACCACACGCTCGCCGAGGTCGGGACCGTGCCGGCCGGCGACGGCGAACCGCCCTGCCGGCCCGCCCCGGGCGACCGCGCCCAGATCATCGGGACCTCGGGAACCACCGGCACACCCAAGGGAGTTGTGGCCACCCACGCCAATCTGACGGCTGGTCAGCGCCTCGATCCGCGACCCCGCCCGTACGCGCACTCACGGCACGCCCTGCACGCCTTCCCGATCGGCACCAACGCCGGTCAGATGATGCTGCTCGGCGCCCTGACCGGCGCGCCCAGCACCGTCGTCCTGCCCCGTTTCGACGCCGAGGAGTTCGGCCGCGCCGTGGAGGAGTCACGGATCGGGACCGTCTTCCTGGTGCCCTCGATGGCCATCGAGCTGCTCAACTCCGGGGTGCCCGCGCGCCGCGACCTCTCCAGTGTGCTGCTGCTCAGCTCCTCCGCCGCCGCCCTGCCGGTGCCCGTCGCCCAGGCCCTGACCGAGGCGCTGCCGAAGGCCACCGTGGTCAATGTGTACACCTCGGCCGAGGCGGTGCCCGCACAGCTCTCCATGGTGGTCGACCCGGGCAGGCCCGGTTCGGTGGGCCGTCCCGCCCAACCGCGTGATCTGCGCATCCTCGGCGAGGACGCCCGGGAACTGCCGGCCGGGGAGACCGGCGACGTCTGGCTGCGCCAGCCGGGCCCGCCGCGCAGCTATGTCGGCGGCCCGGCCGCCGGGGCCGGGGTCTTCCACGACGGCTGGGTGCGGATGGGCGACCTCGGACGGGTGGACGCCGACGGCTATCTGTATCTGGTGGACCGGGAGAGCGATGTCATCAAGTCCGGTGCGCTGAAGGTCTCCACCCTCCGCATCGAGGACGCCCTGCACGAGCACCCCCGGGTGGCGGACGCGGCGGCGCTCGGCATCCCGCACCCGGTGATGGGAGCGGTGCCGGCCGCCGTGGTGGTGCCCGCGGCCGGGGGAGTGGACCTCGACGGGCTGCGGCTCTTCCTCAGCACCCGGCTGAGCCGCCCCGAACTCCCGGTACGGGTGCTCCTCGCGGACGATCTGCCGCGCAACGCCACCGGCAAGGTGCTGAAGCACCGGCTGCGCCCGCTCTTCGACACCCCCGGGACACCGCCGGTGGCGCGGCCGCCCGCGAGCCCGGCGGAGCTGCTTCTCGCGGGGCTGTGGCAGGAGGTGCTGGGGCGTCCGGTGCGCGATGTCGCCGAGGAGTTCTTCGCGCTCGGCGGCGACTCCTTCCGGGCCGTGCAGCTGGCGGCCGCCGTCTCGGAGCGGTTCGGGGTGGAGGCGGGGTCCGCGCTGGTCTTCGGCCGCCCGTCGCTGCGGGCCCAGGCCGCCTGGCTGGAGGACCGCGCACCCGCCGCCGGGGCCGGGGACGCCCCTGAGGCGGGGGAAGGGGCAGAGGCAGGGGCCGAGCCCGCGATCCCGGCCTATCTGCGCGCGCTGCGGGCCCAGCCGCACACCGTCCCGCTCACCAGTCAGCAGGAGAACTTCCTCGACTGGATGGCCGAGGAGCCGGGGCGGGACGTGGGCGCCGTCACCGCGCTCTTCCGGGTGACCGACCGGCTGGACGGGCGGGCGCTGGGCCGGGCCCTGACCGAGGTCGTCCGGCGGCACCCGGCGCTGCGCACCCGGTTCGTCCCCGTCCCCGGCGAGGTGCCCGGGCTGGTCCGCACCGTACTGGACGAGGAGCCCCGGGCCCGGATCACCCTGCTGGACGCGCCCGGCGCGAGCGACGCGGAGGTCGATGAGCTGCTGATCGCCGAGCGCGACCGCCTCACCGACCTGGGCACGGACCCCACGGCCCGGCTGCTGGTGGTCAGCCGAGGCCCCGAGGACCACGCCGTCCTGCTGGCGGTCCATCACATGGTCGCCGACGGCTGGTCGATCGGGGTCGTCCTGCACGAACTGGGGCTCGGATACGACGCGCTGAGGCGCGGGCGCACCCCCCGGCTGCCCGAACAGGCCATGCCGTACCAGTCCCTGGTGCGCTGGGCGAACTCCCGCTGGTCCGCCGGCCGCCGGCACTTCGCCGCGGCACTCGACGGCGCCCCGTCCGCCCTCGACCCCTTCCCCGGCCGGCGCGCCGTCGACCAGGTGCACACCGTCGCGCACCCCTTCACCGTCGCGGCCGGCCCGGCGGGCCGGCTGCGGGAGCGCGCCGGGCTGCTGGGGGTCACCCCGTTCATGGCCGTCGCCACCGTGTGGAGCGGGCTGCTGGCGGCCCGCAGCGGCCGGTCCGACCTGGTGCTGATGACCCCGGTCCCGGGCAGGACCAGGCCCGAGGCCCAGCGGGTGGTCGGCTGTCTGGTGCAGTCCCTGCTGGTGCGGGTGGACTGCTCCGGCGGCCCCGGCTTCGCCGAGCTGGCCGAACGGGTCAGGTCGGCCGCCACCGGCGCGCTCGACCACCAGCTCTATCCGTACGCCGAGTTCAAACCGTCCGTGGTGGCGTTCCCGGCCTGGCTGCGGTACGAGAACTGGGCAGCCGACGCCCATCTGCCCGGGCTGCTCTGCGAGCCCTGGGTACTGCCGCGCGGCACCACCGTGCCCTGGCCGCTGCCCGGCGGTGACCTCGGGGTGCCCGAGCTGACCGTCGTCGAGCAGCCGGACGGCGGCCTGAACTGCTGGATTCAGTTCAACGCGCTGGCCTTCGACGCGGACGGCATCGCCGCTCTCGCGGAGGAGTTCACCACCGCCGTGACGGCCGCCGCTCACTGAGCCGGTCCGCCACGACTCCACCGGTCCACCCCGACCCCCCCGACCCCCCCCGGCCCCCC
The DNA here is from genome assembly GCF_053594535.1 of Streptomyces sp. NPDC001889. NCBI lineage: Bacteria > Bacillati > Actinomycetota > Actinomycetes > Kitasatosporales > Streptomycetaceae > Streptomyces > Streptomyces sp. NPDC001889. Next base: position 129,448 of record NZ_JBSFER010000006.1, on the reverse strand, counting down.
CGGACCTCGCCTCCGCCTCCGCCTCCGCCGAGCCTTCCCGGCCTTCCGTCTCTCCTCCAGCCCTCCAGCCCTCCAGCCTTCCGACTCCGCCGGTCCAGCCGATCCTGTCGACCGGTCTCCTCGCGCGCCGCCCCGCCCCGACCCGGGCCGCCCGGCTCCGCTTCCCGCCCTCCCGCCGTCCTTCCGCCCTCCCGTGCTGCCCTTTTCCGCCCGCCTCACCCGTCTCACCCGTCTCACCCGTCTCACCCGCTTCACACGGTTCACCCGCTTCACCCGCACGGCCCCGCCACGCCCAGCCCGACCGACGCCGGACAGACTGAGGAACCCCTGTGACCACCATCCCCACCAGCCCTGCCCAGCAGGGCATCTGGGTCAACGAGCGGCTCGCCCCGCTCGGCTCCGTCCACCACATGCCGTTCGCCGCGCACTTCGAGGGGGCGGTGGACGAGGAAGCACTCGCCGCCGCCTGCGCCGATCTGGCCGCCCGTCACCCCGCGCTCTCCCTGATCGTGCGGGAGGACCAGGGCGTACCCGTGCTCACCCCCGGGCCCGCCCCGGAGCTGTCGGTACGCACGACGACCCCCGGGCGGCTCCCCGCCGAGCTGCTCCGGCTGAGCGCCGAACCGTTCGACCTCGCGGCCGGCCCGCCCGCCCGGTTCACCCTGCTGCGCACCGGCGAGACCCGCTCCACCCTGCTGGTCGTGGCGCACCACATCGCCTTCGACGGAACCTCCACCGATGTCCTCCTGAGCGATCTCGCGGCCTGCTGGGCCCACCGCACCGGCGCGGGCCCGGCGCCCGCGCCCCTCGCCCCGCCCGCCGCCCCGGAGCCGGACATCGACCCCCGGGCGCTCGCCGCGGCCGGCGCCCACTGGGCCGGCCGCCCGCTGCCCGCAGCCGAGGTGCGGCTCCCCGGACTCACCGGGCGCCCCGACGGCGTGGGCCCGGGCGCCGCCGTCGCCTTCGACCTGGACCCCCGCCTCCGTACCGAGCTGACCGACACCGCCGAGAAACTCGGCATCACCCTCTTCGAACTGCTCCTCGCCGCCCTGCACACCCTGCTCCTGCGGTACGGCAACGAGCGCCCGGCGGTCGCCGTCGACCTCGGCACCCGGGACCCCGGCGCCACCGACCGGATCGGTGTCCACGTCAACGAACTCCCGGTGGTCACCGCCCCCGAACCCGCCCTGCCCTTCGCCGAGTTCGCCCGGGAGGTCCGCGCCGGGCTGCGCGGCTGCTACCCGCACCGCCGGGTTCCGCTGGCGCGTGCCGTCTCCGGGCTGCGGCCCGGGGTGGCGCTCGCCCCGGTCTCGCTCACCTACCGCCGCCGTATCGCCCCGGTCGAGTTCGCGGGGCTGCGCACCACGATCGACTGGGTGCTCTTCCCCGGCACCGCGCGCGGCGCCCTGCGGGTGCACCTCGTGGACGGCCCGGACCGGCTCGGCGTCCTGCTCATGCACCGGACGGAGGCCCTGGCCCCCGAACGGGCCGAGCGCGTCGGCGCCCATCTGCGCCAGCTGCTCGCCGCGATCGCCGCCGCCCCCGGCACCCCGCTCGCCGACCTCCCTCTGCTGGACGAAGCGGAGTCGGCCCCGGTGCGCGGTCCGGAGCCCGCCGCCGACGCCGCGGGCGCCACCCTGCCCGCCCTGCTCGCCCGCGCCTTCGCCGCCCACCCCGACCGTGTCGCCGTCGTGGGCGGGGAGGACGCGTTCACCTACGGGCGGCTGGCCGGCGCGGCCGGCGGGCTGGCCCGCCGCCTCGCCGACGCCGGGGTGACTACCGGCACGGTGGTCGCCGTCTGCGCCGAGCGCTCACCGGAGATGCTGGCCGCCGTGCTCGCCGTCACCCTGGCCGGCGGGGTGTATCTGCCCGTCGACCCCGCCTATCCGGCGGAGCGCACCGCCTTCGTCCTCGCCGACGCGGGAGCGCCCGTCGTCCTGGCCCAGCGGCGCACCGCCGGGCGGGTCGCGGGGTTTGGCCGGACGCTGCTCCTGGACGGTCTGTTCGACACCGCTCCCGCCGCCCCCGCCGCGCTGCCCGCCGTGACCCCGGACGACCTCGCCTACCTCATCTACACCTCGGGCTCCACCGGCCGCCCCAAGGGCGTCGAGGTGCCCCACGGCGCGCTCGCCCATCTGCTGCTGGCCTTCCGCGATCAACTGGAGACCGGCCCCGGGGACAGCTGGCTCGCCGTCACCTCGCTCTCCTTCGACATCTCCGCCCTGGAGCTGCTGCTGCCGCTGATCACCGGCGGCCGGGTGGTCATCGCCGACGAGAACCAGGTCCGTGACGGCCGGGCGCTGACCGCGCTGATCGAACGGCACTCCGTCACCCGGCTCCAGGCGACACCGTCCGGCTGGCGGCTCATGCTGGACGCCGGGCTCACGGCCCCCGCCCTGACCGCGCTCAGCGGCGGCGAGGCGCTGCCGCTGCCCCTCGCCCGCCGGCTGCGCGAACGCGTCGGACGGCTCTGGAACGTCTACGGCCCCACCGAGACCACCATCTGGTCCACCGCCGCCGAAGTGCCCGCCGCACCCGGCGAGGTGAGCATCGGCCGGCCCATCGCCGGCACCACCGCGCGGGTCCTGGGCCCGGACGGCGGCCCCGTGCCGCACGGCGTCACCGGTGAGCTGGCGCTCGGCGGCGCGGGCCTGGCCCGTGGCTACCGGGGGCGCCCGCGGCTCACCGCCGAGCGGTTCGTCACCGACCCGGCCACCGGGGAGCGCCACTACCGCACCGGAGACCTCGCCCGGCTGCGCCCCGACGGCGGTCTCGACTGCCTGGGCCGGCTCGACGACCAGGTCAAGCTGCGCGGCCACCGGATCGAGCCGGGCGAGATCGAGGCCCGGCTCCAGGAGCACCCCGCCGTGGCCGCGGCGGCCGTCGCCGTACGCGGCTCCGCCGACGGGCCGGGCGGCCCGTTCCTCGCCGCCTACCCCGTCTGGCGCCCCGGCGCCCCCGTGCCCGGCACCGCCGAACTGCGGGCCTTCCTCGCCCTGACCCTGCCCGATGTGATGGTGCCCGGCGTCTTCCACGCCCTTCCCCGGCTCCCGCTGACACCCAACGGGAAGACCGACCGGCGGGCCCTGCCCGAACCGGACCGCGAGCAGCCGTCCGCCGCCGCCCCGAGCGCTCCCGATCCGGCCGACGAGCCCTGGGACGAGGTGACCACCGAGGTGGCGGCCATCTGGCGCGAGGTGCTGGGAGTGCCGGCCATCGGCCTCCACGACGATGTCTTCGACCTCGGAGCCCACTCGCTGACGATCACCCAGGTCGCGGCACGCATCCGGCGCCGCCTCGGCGCGGAGGTGCCGCTGGAGGTGTTCTACGAGGAGCCGACGGTGGCCGCCGTCGCGGACGCCGTCACCCTCGAACTGCTCGCCCAGGAGAGCTGATGGACCACGCCGCCCCTCTCGCCCCGGCCGCCCCGGAACCCGAACTGCCCCCGGTCCCGGCACCGCCCGCGCCCGCCGCCCGCCGGACCCGTACCGCGCTCACCGGCGAGCAGCGCGCGCTGCTCGCCCGCCGGCTGCGCGAGCGCACGGCCGCCGCCGGCCGGGCCCCGGCCATCGCCCCCCGGCCGGCCGGCACCCCCGTACCGCTCTCGCTCGCCCAGGAGCGCCTCTGGTTCGTCGAGCAGCTGACCCCCGGCACCGCCGCCTACGTCCTGCCCACCGCCGGGCGGCTGCTCGGCCCCCTGCGGCCCGAAGCGCTCGCCGAGGCTCTGCGGCTGGTCGCCGTCCGGCACTCGGCGCTGCGCACCGCCTTCCCCACCGACGGCACCGGCGCCCCGCGCGTCCGCACCGCCCCGGCGGACGACTTCACCGTCCCCTGGGAAGTGCGCGACCTGACCGGCCTGCCCGCCGGAGCGCGGGAGGCCGCCGCCCGCGCGATGGTCGAGGCCGAGGTCGCCCGGCCGTTCGACATCGCGGAGGGGCCGCTGCTGCGCGCCCTGCTGCTCCGTCTGGACACCGAGGACCACGTCCTGGCGATCTGCCAGCACCATCTGGTCGGTGACGGCTGGTCGGCCGCCGTCCTCCTCGACGAACTGCTCTCCGGCTACGAGGCCCTGGCGGCCGGGGACCCGCCCGCGCCCCCCGCCCTGCCGCTGAGCTACGGCGACTTCGCCCACTGGCAGCGGGAGCGCCAGGAGGACCCCCGGGCCGCCGCCGGTCTGCGGTACTGGCAGGGCGCGATGACCGGAGTGCCGCCACTGGAACTGCCCACCGACCGGCCCCGCCCCGCCCTGCCCGGACCCGGGGGCGCGACCCTCGACCTCCGGCTCGACCCAGCGGCGCACCAGGCCGCCCGCGCGCTCTCCCGCACCCGGGGCACCACCCTCTACATGACGCTGCTCGCCGCCTTCCAGGTGGTGCTGGGACGCTGGTCGGGACAGTCGGACTTCGCCGTCGGCACCCCCTTCGCGGGACGGCAGACGGAGGAGACCGAGGGGCTGATCGGACTCTTCAGCACGGTGCTGCCCCTGCGGGCCGACCTCGGACCGCCGGACGGCACGGAGGGAGCGCAGGCACCGGCCGCCCCCGACTTCGCCACCGTCCTCTCCCGGGTCCGCGCCGCCGCGCTCGGGGCCCAGCAGCACCAGGAGACACCGTTCGAGCGGCTCGTCGAGGCCCTCGACCTGCCGCGCGAGGTCGGCAGACCACCCCTCTTCCAGGTCTCCTTCGCGCTCCAGAACCACCGCGCCCAGAAGTTCCGCCCCCGCGGGCTGGAGTGGCGGACCTTCCCCTTCCAGGGCAGTGGCGTCCATCTCGACCTCGGTCTGTACTGCACCGAGACCGACGGCGGACTCGACGCCTTCCTCACCTACCGCACCGATCTGTGGGACGCCGCCACGATCGCCCGGCTCGCCGGACACTGGCAGCGCGTGCTCATCGCCGCCGCCGCCGACCCGCACGCGCCGGTCGACACCCTGGACCTGCTGACGCCCGAGGAGCGCCACCGCCTCCTGTACGAGTGGGGCGGCTCCGGCACCGCGCCGCCGGCGGCCCGCACCCTCGCCGAGGCGGTCGCCGGGCAGGTCGCCCGCACCCCCGGCGCGACCGCCCTGGCGCACCGGGGCGAGACGCTCTCGTACGCCGCGCTCGACCGGCGGGCCAACCGGCTCGCCCATCTGCTGCGGGACGCGGGGGCCGGGCCCGACGCACTCGTCGGAGTCTGCCTCGACCAGGGGCTCGACCAGGCCGTGGCGCTGCTCGCCGCGCTCAAGTCCGGCGCGGCGTACGTACCGCTCGACCCGGAACAGCCGCGCGAGCGCCTCGGCCACATGCTGGCCGACTCCGCGCCGGCCGTGCTGGTCACCACCGGTGCCCACCGCGCCCTGCTCAGCGGCTCGGACGCACCCGTCGTCCTGCTGGAGGAGGCGGGGGAGCGGCTCGCCGCCGCACCCGACACCCCGCCGGCCGGCGGCGCGGGCCCGGACCACCTGGCGTATGTGATCTACACATCGGGCTCCACCGGCACACCCAAGGGCGTGGCCGTCCAGCACCGCCAGGTGCTCACCTATCTGGCCGGGGTGCGGCAGCGGTTCGCCGAGGCGGGGCTGCCGGACGGCGCCCGGTACACCCTGCTCCAGTCGCTCGCCTTCGACTTCGGTCTGACCACCCTCTACCTCTCGCTCACCACCGGCGGCACCCTCCATCTGCTGCCCTCGCGCACCCCCGGCCCCGCGTTGGCGGACCACCTGGCCCGGGAGCGCATCGACTGCGTCAAGCTCACCCCCTCCCATCTGGCGGCGCTGAGCGCCGAGGTGGACGACCCGGCCGTGCTGCTGCCCCGCCGGCTGCTGATCCTCGGCGGGGAGGCGTCCGGCTGGGAGTGGAGCAGGCGGCTCGCCGCGACCGGCGCGCGCACCGGCTGCCGGGTGATCAACCACTACGGCCCGACCGAGGCCACCGTGGGCGCCACCACCCTGGTGATCGACCCGGACCTGCCCGCCGCCGGGCCCACCACACCGATCGGCCGCCCGCTGCCGGGCGCCAGGGTCTATCTGCTCGACGACCGGCTCGAACCGGTGCCCGCCGGGGTGCCGGGGGAGCTGTGGATCGGCGGCGACCGGCTGGCGCGCGGCTACCTGGGCCGGCCGGGGCTGACGGCCGAACGGTTCCGGCCCGACCCCTTCGCGGCCGCCTGTCCCGGAGACGGAACCGGAGACGGAACCGGAGCCGGGGCCGGAGCCGGGGCCGGGGCCGGAGACGGAACCGGAACCGGAACCGAGGCGGGAGCCGGGGCGCCCGGCACCCCGGGAGCGCCCGGCGCGGCCCGGATGTACCGCACCGGGGACCTCGCCCGCCACCGCGCCGACGGCACCATCGAGTTCCTCGGCCGCGGCGACCACCAGGTGAAGATCCGCGGCTACCGGGTCGAACTCGGCGAGGTGGAGGCCCACCTCGCCCGGCTGCCCGGCGTCGCCCAGGCCGTCGCCGCCGCGCGCGGCCCGGCCGGGGAACTCACCCTCGTCGGCTATCTGGTGCCCGCCGAGGACACCGCGCCGCCCGCCGTCGCCGAGCTGCGCCGCCTGCTCGCCGAGAAGCTGCCGGACTACCTCATACCCTCCCGTTTCGTCCTCCTTCCCGAACTGCCCCGGCAGGCACACGGCAAGGTCGACCGCCGCGCCCTGCCCGAGCCGGGCGCCGCCGGGCCCGGCGGCGCCGCCGAGTACACCGCACCGGGCACCCCGACCGAGGAGGCCGTCGCCGGCGTCTGGGCCGAACTGCTCGGACTGGAGCGCGTCGGCGCGCACGATGACTTCTTCGACCTCGGCGGCCACTCCCTGCTCGCCATGCGGATGGTGGCCACGCTGCGCCGCCTGCTCGGCGCACAGGCCCAAATCACCCTGATGGACGTCTTCCAGGAGCGGACCGTCGCCGCGCTGGCCGCCCTGGCGGACCGGTCCGAGGACGAGCGCGGCCCGCGCCGGCTGCTCCATGAGCTGACACCCCGGCAGCCGGCCGGCACCGTGAGGCTGTCGCTGGTCTGTCTGCCGTACGGCGGTGGCAGCGCCGTCGTCTACCAGCCGCTCGCCGACGCCCTCCCGGACGGTGTGGCGCTGCACGCCGTCGCCGTCCCCGGTCACGACCTCGGCATGTCCGAGGAGTCACTGCCGCTGGCGGAGGTCGCCCGCCGGTGCGCCGACGAGGTGCTGGCCGGGGTCCCGGGGCCGGTCGCGGTGTACGGGCACTGCGGGGTGGGCGCGGCACTCGCCGTCGAGCTGGCCCGGCGGCTGGCCGCGGCGGGACGCGAACCCGCCGCCGTCTATCTGGGCGGGATCTTCCCCTTCGCCCGGCCGACCGAGGGGCTGCTCGGACTGCTCTCCCGCTTCTCCGTGCTCGACCGGCGGCGCAGCGGCCGGCTCCATCTGAACTGGCTCCGCTCGATGGGCGCCGATCTGGAGGGCCTGGAGCCCGAACAGCTCACCACCATCGTCCACAATGTCCGCGAGGACTCACGGGCCGCCGAGGCGTACTTCACCGAGCGGCTGGCGCAGCCCGCCTCCGGGCTCGCGTCCCCGGTGATCTCGGTGATCGGCTCGGCGGACCCCGGCACCGAGTTCCACCGCGAGCGGTTCCGGGAGTGGGGCTTCCTCGGCTCCACCACCGCCGTGGCCGTGCTGGACGAGGGCGGTCACTACTTCCTGAAGCACCGGGCGGCGGAGCTGGCCGAGATCGTCACCGCCGTCCACCCGGCGGTCGCCGGCGGCGATCCGGCCGAACTGGCCCGCGAGCGGCGGCCCGAGCACGCGACCTGGTGGCTCGACGGCGTACACCGCGCGTCCGCCCCCACCGGCGAGCCGGCCGACGCCGTGCCGCGCACCCGGCGCGACACCCGGCGGTTCGTGGCGGTGGCCGCCTCCCAGCTGGTCTCGCAGACCGGCTCGGCGCTCACCGAGTTCGCGCTGCCGCTGTGGATCTACCTCTCGACGGGGTCGGTCGCCTGGTTCGGCCTCTTCGCCGTCCTCGGCATCGTGCCGGGACTGCTGGCCGCACCGGTGCTCGGCGGGCTCGTCGACCGGATCGACCGGCGGCGGGTGATGCTGGTCTCGACCGTCGTCTGCGGCAGTGCCGAGGCGGTGCTCGCCCTGCTGAACACCTTCGGGAGCCTGCGGCCGTGGCATGTCGGGGTGCTGATGGCGATCCTCTCCGTCTCGCTCACCGGGCAGCGGCTCGCCTTCCAGTCGGCGATTCCCCAGCTCGTGCCCAAGCGGTATCTGGGCCACGCCAACGGGATCGTCCAGGTCTCGGGCGGTATCGCCCAGGTGGTCGCCCCGCTGGCGGCGGTCGGCATGCTGGCCGTGATCGGTCTGAGCGGGGTCCTGCTGCTCGATGTGATCAGCTACGCGGTGGCGGCGACGGTCCTGACGGTCGTGCGCTTCCCCCGCACCCTGGCGGCCCGGCGGCGCGAGACCCTGCGCCAGGAGATCGTGGCGGGGTTCAGGCTGGTGGTCGGCCGGCGCGGATTCCGGGCGATGCTGGTCTTCTTCGCCGTGCTCAATCTCTTTCTGCCGGTGCTCTTCCAGCTCGTCTCGCCCCTGGTGCTGGGCTTCTCCAGCCTCGCCTCGGTGGCCACGGTGTCACTGGCCGGCGGCGCGGGGGCGCTCGCCGGTGGTCTCGCGATGGGTGTCTGGGGCGGGCCGCGCCGCCGGCGGATGCGCGGCATGCTGCTGGTGGTGCCGGTGCTGGGCCTCTTCTGCGTACTGACCGGTCTGCGCCCGGACCTGCTGGTGGTCGGCGCCGGGGTCTTCGGCATGTCGGCCTCGCTCTCGCTGCTCAACGGCATCTATCTGACAATCGTCCAGGTGAAGGTCCCGCAGCGGTTCCACGGCCGGGTGATGGCCCTGAACCAGATGGTCGCCTGGTCCACCCTGCCGGTCGGCTTTCTGCTGATCGCCCCGCTCGGCAGCCGGTTCCTGGAGCCGCTGATGGCTCCGGGCGGCGGTCTGGCCGACACCGTGGGCGCGGTGCTGGGGACCGGTGACGGCCGGGGCATCGGGCTGCTGTATCTGCTGCTCGGCGCCGCGATCCTGGTGCTCGGGGTGGTGTCGCTGCGGATGCGGGCCCTCGCCCGGTTCGACCGGGACGTCCCGGACGCCGAGGCGGACGACCTGGTCGGCCTGGCCGCGCTCGGCTCCGGCCGGACCGCACGGGAGTGACCGCGCCCGCGCGCCGTCCCGCGCGCCGCCCCGTGCGGCCCGCCGGCGACTGACGACAACGCGGCGAGGCGCGGTGCCGGGGCTCGCGAGCCCGGCACGATCCGAAAGAGACGACCCAGGCGGCCGGCGGAGGGGGCGGAGATCTCTTCGGGCCCTGGTGGTGTACGGCACCAGGGCCCGTCCGGCGTGCCCGTCCAACCGGCCCCGGAGCCATCGATGGGCGGTTTTCGGCCAGTTCTGCCGATGGGTGGCTTGGTTCTCCGTATCGCGGTAGGTGTCCAGCCTCGTACCTTCCGTTAGGTGCGCAGCTCAGAACAGTCCCCCGGACCGTTCCGAGCGGCGCGCCGTAACGAGTGCCTCGTGGAAACCCGCCTCACGGCGGGAACATGCGGCCGACAACCTCGCGCGGCGCGCACCCCCCAAGGGGTGCGGCCGGCGCACCGAGCAGGAGACAGCACATGGCAACTGGCACCGTGAAGTGGTTCAACTCGGAGAAGGGGTTCGGCTTCATTGAGCAGGACGGCGGAGGCCCGGACGTCTTCGCGCACTACAGCAACATCGCCACCCAGGGCTACCGTGAGCTGACCGAGGGCCAGAAGGTCACGTTCGAGGTCACGCAGGGTCAGAAGGGCCCGCAGGCGGAGAACATCGTTCCCTCCTGACGCGGCACCACCCCGCGTACCGGCGGGAGACGTCGCACGGCCCGCCGCCCGCCGGAGCCCCGGGCTCCGGCGGGCGGCGCGGTCGCGGCGGAGCCGGCGGTCACGGACCGGCCGTGGCGACCACGGCATAGCGTTCGTCGTCGACCGGACGGCCCCACAGGGCGGCCTCGCCGCTCAGGGGTTCGACGCGCAGCCCGGTGACGAGCGGGCGCACGGCGGCGGCCAGGTCGTCCGCGCCGATGCCGCCGGCCCAGGGCAGGGCCTTCGCCCCCGCCGCGTACGGCGTCGCGCGCTGGTCGCCGGACTCGCGCCAGCGGCCCTCCACGAGGACCAGGGTGCCGCCGGGGCGCAGCCGGGCGGTCCACTCCCGAAGAGCGCTCTGGGGGTCGGGGAGCGTCCACATCAGGTGCCGGGCGAGCAGGACATCGAACCGCCGGCCGCCGGTGGGCGGATCGGCGGCGTCACCGACCAGGAAATCCGCCCGCAGACCGGCCGCCGCCAGCTTCGCCCGGGCGCGCTCCACCATCCGCGGCGAGAGGTCCACACCGGTCACCCGGTGCCCGGCCCCGGCCGGCAGCCGTGACAGCGAACCGGTGCCACAGCCCGCGTCGAGGACATCGGCCGGCCCCGGCGGCAGCCAGGAGGCGAGACGCCCCGCCCAGGCGGCGTGGGTCCCCGGGGCCCACAGGCCGTGGTCCGGCTCCTCGTCGAAGCGGGCCGCCGCGGCGTCCCAGTACGCGGTGATGGCAGTGGTGTCCGTCATCCGCCGATCGTCTCAGCCGGGACTGACAGTGCCCCCGGTCACCGGCCCGGCGCAGCCGCCGACGCCGCGTCGTTCCACGCCCCCGCGATGATCTCCGTGGTGAATCCCGGCCCGAACGCGACAATGAGCCCGGGCGATCCGTGCTCGGGAGAGCCGTTGTCGTGATGGCGCCGCAGCACGTCGAGGACGGAGACACTCGATGTGTTGCCCAGCTCGGCCATGCTCGCGCGGCTGTGCCGCAGGGTCCCGGGAGGGAGCGACAGCCCCTGCTCGACCCCGTCCATGATCAGGGGGCCGCCGGTGTGGGAGACACAGAAGCCCAGGGAGCTGGGCTTGCAGCCGAACTCGGCCAGGAAGGACTCGATCTCGGGAATCACCTTCGGCACCGTGCCGCGGACCCGTGGATCGGTTCTGAAGTGGAATCCCCGCTCGCTGGTGCGTCCCGCTATCACGGACTGCGACGCGGGGAGGAGGTGCTGCCGGGAGCCCCATATGTGGAACCCCGTCGCCGAGGGGGTCGCACGGCGCAGCACGGCGGCCGCCGCGCCGTCGCCGAAGATCCCGTTGGAGATGAAGTCGCTGAGGGTGTGCTCACCCGGCTGGAACGACAGCGAGCTCAGCTCCGCGGCGACCACCAGCACCGTGGCGTCCGGGTAGGCCCGGACGAAGTGGAACGCCTCGGCCAGCGCGGAGACGCCCGCCGCGCAGCCGAGCTGCTGGATCGGGGTGCGGCGCGTCGTCGGGCGGCAGCCGATCTCCTGGGCGATGTACGCGTCCGGACCGGGCAGCGCGTACCCCGTGCAGGAGACGAACACGAAGTAGTCGATCTCCGTCGCGGCGACGCCCGCGGTGTCGAGCGCCCGTCGGGCGGCCTCCGAGCCGAGCCGGACGACCTCCTCGGTGTAGGAGTCGTTCCGGACGCCGAAGGGGCGCGCGGAGAGCGTCTCCCGGAGCCCGGCCACCATGTTCCGGGTCTCCACCGTCGTGCTGCGCATCAGATCGAGCCCGCGCTCGACGTGGGGGACGCCGGCGAACAGTTCGCCGAGCGCGGTGACGATCTCGTCCTGGGTCACCACGTGCTCGGGCACGACGACGGCGGGGCGGCTGATCGCGACGGACGGGGTCGTCGCGGGCCCCAGGGGGAGTCTCGTGGACACGGTGCTGTTCCTTCCATGAGTGCGATGCGATGGGCGCGGAGCCGCCCCCGGCGACGGGCCGGGGCGCGCGAGGGCGGGGCGGCACCCGTGGTGCCGCCCCGCCGCCACGGGGACGGGTCCGCTCGTCCGCACCGGGCACGCGCGGTCGGGGCACGCGCGGCACGGAGCGGTCGGGGCACGCGGCGCCGGGGGAGGAGCCGGGGGTGCCGGGGAGGGGCGGGGTGCCCGGAGGGGGTCGGAGCGCGCGCGGGCCGGGGCCGCGTCGGAGCGGCGCCCGGCGAACCGCCGCGGGAGCGGTTCGGTTCAGGAGCGCGCGGGTCCGGCGTCCTCGGGTGTTCGCCTCCGGATCACCGCACGGTACGGGCGGCGCGGTGGTGGTGCCGCTCCCGGCCGGTGTGCGGAGCGCGGGCGGTGGGCACGGGGACGGCCGCCGGCGGCGGTGTCCGTTCCTCGGTGCGGCCGGGGCGGGGCCGGCGTGTGTCGCTCAACTCAGTTTCCTCGCTGTGGGGGGCGGGCCCATGTGGGGTGGGCCCGGACATGCGTCCGAGTGCGGTCCCATCACCTCATGCGTGGTCATGGGCCTGTCAAGCCATGTCAGGAAGCATGCGGGCCGCATAGTGTCGCGACAAGATCGACTTTCGGACGCGGGCCCCCGCGACTCCGCCCTGTCGGGCGGGGGAGCGGCCGGTGAATGGCTGATTCTGATGGGTGTCCGGAGTCCGGGCCGGGCCGGATCGGCCGCCGCCGGGGCGGCCGATCCGGGCGGGTGCGGTCCCGGCGGGTCAGCGGTGCCGCACCGTCACCCCGTGTGCTCCGGAAGCGAGTTGAGCCAGTCGATCAGCAGCTCATTGACCTCATCCGGCTTCTCCTGCGGCATCCAGTGTCCGCACTCCTCCAGGATGTGGGTGCGGGCACCGGGCAGCGTCCGCGGGAAGGCGCGGATCGCCGCCTCCATCCACCGGGTCGGAGCGTCCTGGTCCCCGCCTATGTACAGCGCGGGCCGGCGGACCGGCAGACCCGCCCAGGCCCCGGTGAGGGACCAGTCGCTGTCCATGCACCGGTACCGGTTCAGGGCCGGGGTCACCGCGCCGTCCCCCATTTCGGCCAGACAGCGGTCCAGTACCTCGTCGGTGAGCCACCCCGGGGTCGCGGCGGGGAACGCGTCGCGCATCCGCCGGCCCTCGGGGACCAGGAAGACGCCCATGTCGCCCGTCCCGGCGGACAGCGCGGAGTAGAAGCCGCGCAGCCAGGCGCGGGTGTCCTCCTCGATCTCCGCCTCGGCCGGGCCCGGCCGCCGGAAGTAGCTCATGTAGAACTCGGTCCCCTCCGGCGCCAGTGACGCGAAGGCCACCGAGGGGATGTGCTCGTCGCGCGGGGCGTAGGGCACGCTCATCAGCCCGACGGCACGCACCAGGTCCGGACGGAACAGGGCGGTGTGCGCGGCGGTGGCCGACCCCCAGTCGTGGCCGACGACCACCGCGGGCTCCGTGCCGCCGAGCGCGCCGATGACGCCCACGACATCCGACACCAGGTGCAGGATGCCGTATTCCTCCCGCGCCTCGGGCCTGAACGAGCGGCCATGTCCCCGGACATCGATCGCGGCGACCCGGTACCCGGCCGCCGCGAGCGCCGGAATCTGGTGGCGCCAGGAGTACCAGGACTCGGGGAAGCCGTGGACCAGGACGACCAGGGGTCCTTCGCCGTGCTCGACGACATGGATGCGCCCGCCGGGGACATCGACGAACTGACTCGTGTAGGCAGAGTGGCTCAAGGCGACTGCTCCTTGGCTGGATGGGAGGGAAGGGTGGGAACAAGCGGCCCCGGAGGGACCGGCGGCGCGGCCGGCTGCGCGCTCAGGCGCCGGGTGCCACCAGGGCGTGACGGGCCGACCTGACCGCGGCGGACCGGCTGAGTGTGACGGACAGCCGGGCGAGGTCGGGAAGTTCGTTGTACGGATGGGAGTCGGAGGTGGCCATGTACCGCCCCGCCCGGATCACCGCCCGGCGGGCCGCCGTGTCCGCCTCCTCCTCCGCGTCGAGCGCTCCGCGCGCCGTCGCCTCGGCCAGGGCCCGGGCGCGGGCCTCGTGGTGGAGCGATGCGGTGTCGGCGGCGACCGCCACCATCGCGGCCATGGCCTCCAGTTCGGAGTGGGGTCCGTGGTCCGCGGCCCGTGCCCGTACGGCCTCCCGGACCGAGGGGTCCATGAACGGCCGCAGACAGAGCATCGCGTCGTGGATCGCCACCTCGCGCTGTGTCATGCGCAGTTCGGGCGCGAGACCCGCCAGCGGGGCCGGAGTCGGCGCCTTCTCGGCGCGCGGGACCACGGTGCGGTAGAGAGGGGCCATCCGGCGCCAGCGCCGGTAGGCCGAGGCGGAGGAGCGCAGCCGCGGTCCCACGAAAGGGAGGATGAAGCCGGTGGCGACCATCAGCGTGGCCAGCAGGGCCAGCGCCGGGGCCACATCGGTGCTGAGGGTGTCCCAGTCCCCGCCGGCCCAGCGCGCGATCACGGCACACCCCTTGACCACGTCGTACCCGAGGTCGAGCCCGTATCCGACGACCAGCAGGCGCAGCCCGAGCCGCAGCAGCCCGTCGACGGCCCCGGCCCAGCGCAGACAGAGGACGACCATCACGGTCGAGGCGAATCCGTGCGCGAGCAGATACAGCACGATCATCTCGCGGATGTACGGGGTGTTGGCGTAGTAGGTGTCGAAGTCGTACAGCCGCTCCACCGGGGTGTCGCCCGCGATGAAGAGGCCGATGATGGCCACCGTGATCGCGCTGTAGAGGATCAGACAGCGGCGCGGGGTCAGCGCCGACCCGCCCGGCGGTACGTTCCGCCAGACGAGGATGAGCACCACACTCACCGCGGAGAACGCGGTCAGCACGCTGTAGACCAGCGGTGCCGAGACATTGGTGACACCCGTCCAGCGGTTGAAGAACGCGATGTTGCCGGGGGCGGCCAGGACGAGCACGAGGGCGCCGGTGAGCAGCAGCGCGCACACGGAGGCGAGCAGCCGCCACTCGCTGCTCCGCCGGGCCCGTATCAGTGCGGGGACCTTCAGCAGGCCCGCGAGGACCAGCAGGGATGCGCCGAGGAAGAAGGGCAGGTTGGTCATGGGCGCCTGCCGGCAGGGCTGCGATCGGGGTGCATCGGTGGTCTCCAGGGAGTGGGTGCGGGCAGCGCCGGTCCGGTTCTCTGTCCGGGGCACGGCGGCGGCGGTGGTCGCCGGCCGGTACGGGGAGGTGTCCGCCCGGTGGGGCGGGGGGTGTTGTCAGCCGAGCGCGGGGCGGGCGGGCGGCCCCGGATCGGCGGTGGAGAGGGCTCCGGTGCCGGGAGGGCGGCCGGAGATCTCCTGTGGCGAGTACCCCTCTGTGCGGCACTGCCCCTCCGTGCGGTGGTGCGTCGCCGTGCGGAACGGCTCCGCCGTGCGGTGGCGCCTCGCGTGGCGGGACGGCTCCCCAACCTCCAACACCTGCCCCGACTTTCTTCTCGGCTGTCCACGAGAGCGCTCATCCGCCGGGGTGCGGGGGCGAGTTCGGGGCGCACATCCGCCGCCCCGTGTCGTCCTCGTCATCCGGCGGCGCCCGGTCCGGTCCCCCCGGCCGCTGGAAAGCACGTTCTACGAAGCCGTGATTTTAGTTGATCCGGCGGCCCTGTGGTGAGGAAGGGAGTGGGCGCGATCGGCCCCCCGGGCGCGGTCCCCGGCCGCCCGGGCGGCTCCGGCTTTCGCCCCGGCCGGCGCGGGTCCATGATGAGAGTAATGCCCGACCCATCCTCTGGAGGCTCTGGAGGCGGCCCGATGCACGGCACCCCGCACCACCAGGCCCCGGCCGCAGGTCCGCCGGAGCCCCGCGACTCCGCTCCGGCACCCGCCGGCCACCCGCCGCCACGGCTGTCCGGAACGCCGGGTGGCTGACATGCGACGCGAAGACCTCCCGGCCCCCGACGCCGGAATCCTTCTCACCCACTTCCTGACCGTGGCCGATGTGCCCCGCTCCCGGGCGTTCTACACCGATGTCCTCGGCGGCGAGGTGGTCCTCGCCGAGAACCCCTGCATCGTCCGGCTCGCCAACAGCTGGCTCATCATGAACCCCGGCGGCGGCCCCACACCGGACAAGCCCGGGATCACGCTCCGCCCGCCCGCCGATCCGGCCACCGCCACGAGCTTCCTCAACATCCGGGTCGCCGACATCGGCGCCGTCCACCGGCGGTGGAGCGAGAGGGGCGCGGAGTTCCTCACCCCGCCCATCGACCGCAAGGCCGAGCTGCGCTGCTATCTCCGGGACCCCGACGGCTATCTCATCGAGGTGGGCCAGGCCACCGGCCTCCTCCGGGGCGTCCTCGCCGACCCGCCCGCCGGCTCCGGCGGCGGCCGGTGACGCGCCTCCACGGCTGAACCGCTCCGGACAGGGGCCGGGCCCGGCCACCACCGTGGTGCCGCTGTTTCCTCTGTGGGGTCTGGTGCGCGCAGCCGTCGGCGGTTTCGGCCATGTGCGCGGTCCCGTGCGGCCGGGTCTCCACCGGGGCCACCTGGTCAGGACTCCTCCGCATTCCGCCGGTTTCGCGACGGCCACAAGCGGAGGGGCTCATTCTGCGTCTGGCCCGAAAGGGGCGGCGTGTTGTCGGCACCCTGTGGCACACGAATCCTGAGTGAGCGTCAAGAAGCCGGCGGACAGGAGTGGCCACAGGTGACCGGAACACGGGAAGACGTCTATGCCGCGGCACAGGACCATTACACGTCGGCGTCCCGCAGAGACGCGGTCAAAATATTATGGGAGGAGCCGGTCACGGCGCGGATCATCGGCGAGGCGTTCCAGTACGCGCCGGCGCGCGGCGACCTCCGGGTGGTGGACATCGGCTGCGGCACGGCCGAGGGGCTGCGCCTCATGCTGCCGCTCGCCCGGGCGGCCTCGCGCACCCTCCGGTACACCGGACTCGACCTGGACGCCAGGTTGCTGCGCCTCGCCCGGGCGCAGTTCGACGGCCGCTCCGGCACCCGTTTCATCGAGGGCGACATGCGGTGCGACCTGCCGGAGGAACCGGCCGATGTCTACTTCTCCTGCGGGGTCCCGTACTCCCATCTGCGGTCCGATGAGATGACCGAGACCCTCTCCGCGATTTTCCGCGCTGTGCGCCGCAACCGGAGCCGTTCCACGGTGGTCGTCGATGTTCTGGGAAGGTACTCCCTGGAATGGGAACCGTACTGGGAGAGCACACGGCGCGAGTACCGGATGAGTTTCTTCAACAGCGGCCGGCCCAGTGCCGGCACACCCATGTCGTTCTGGGACTCCCAGTCGCTCCTGACCTGTGTCGCCCAGGCCATGCGCCGGGCCGGGAGCAGCTTCCAGAAGGTGTCCTTCCACGACCGGTCCGTCATGGTCGGCCGCCACACCAGCACCCGCCAGTACCATCCCGGCCTCGCCCCCTACCGCGAGCTGATCAACCGTCTGGAGGCCGGCGACGACACCGTCGCCGCCCGCGAACTGCGCTTCCCGGCCGGTGTCCGCGAGGCGCCCCAGGCCGTCGCCGCCTTTCACCGCCGGTTCGCCCCGCAATGGGACGGCGAGATCGCCCGCTGGTGCCGGGGCGCGGAGTACGTCCCCGCGGCCCGCGCCCGCTCGCTGGCCCACGCCCTGCGCACCGTCGAGCACAGGCTCGCTCCCGGCCTCGGCGTCGGCCACTCCCTGACCGCCGTCATCTGCCTGGACCACTCCGGCTGACCCCCACCGAAGGAGTCGTATGCGATCCGAGTACGCCATCGACCGCCCCACCCTGCTCGGCAAGGACGAGCACTGGAAGATCAGCGATCTGGGCGTCATGCAACTGCGGCACGACTACCCCGCCGACCTCCTGGAGACGATCAGGCGCAAGGCGCTCGACATCAAGGAGGAGCAGAGCGCCGACCTCCATCTGAATCTGCGCTTCGTCCGGAACGCGCAGAGCCTCATCCCCGAGATCAAGGAGCTGGTGCACTGGCCCGGACGGATCGAGCAGCTCAGCGAATTCGCCGGCGCGGAGCTGGAGCCCTACCCCCACCGGGTGATCAGCACCGCGCTCACCTTCATGGGCCCCGAGGACGGCACCGTGGACTGGCACGGTGACGGCCCGCCGGTGACCGAACTGGTCGCGCTGGAGGTGGACGGCGCGGTCGGCGGCCGGCTGGAGCTCTACCAGGGCGACTTCGAGGCCGCCATGGCGGTCGTCCAGAAGGGCGGAACCCTGCCGAGGGACCGGCTGATCCATCTTCAGCACAAGGTCGGAAGCAGTATGTTCGGCCAGCTCATGCGGGTCGCGCACCGCACGGAACCCATGACCGCGGGGACGCGGATCACCCTCACCATGAATCTCCGGTCGGTGACCCACCCCTACATCGAGAACAACCCGATGTACTACCTCGCCGCCGACAACCCGGACTTCGCGTGGGTCGAGGAGTACGTCGCCGATGTGCGCGAACGCCAGCTGCCGGCCTATCTGGCCGCACGGACGGCCGCGTGAGCCGGCCCGTCCCCCGTGCCCGGCCGGACAGCTCCGCCCGGCCGGGCACCGGTACGCCGGAAGCACGCCACCGGCGCACGGGCGGCGCCGCCGCCTTCGCGTTCGGCGGCATCGCCTTCTGGTCCACCAACGCGCTGGCCGGCTCCTCCGCCCTCGCCACCCTGGACCTGGGCATCGTGCTGCTCCTGCAATTCGTCTCCTGCACCCTCGCCCTGGGCGCCGCCGAGGCGGTGACCCGGACGCGCTCCCGGCGCCGCCCGCCGCCGTCCGCCGCCGGCCCGCCGGCCCCCGCCCTCACCCGGCAGGAGTGGCACCACGCCTGCTGGGTCGGTGTCCTGGGCTTCGGCGGCACCATGACCTTCCAGTACATCGGATTCGCCCACGCGCCCATCGTGGAAGCCAACATCATCGCCTACGGATGGCCCATGTTCGCCGCGGTCTGGCTCGCGGTGACCGTGCGGAGCAGAAGCACCGCGACGCACCTGGTCCTCGCCCTGGCCGGCTTCGCCGGGGTCGCGATGATGACCCTGGCCCAGGGCGGTGACGGCCCCTCGGGCAGCCCGCTGGGGTACGGGTCCGCTCTGCTGTCCGCCCTGTTCATGGCGTTCTACACGCTCGGTGTCGGACGCACCCGAGTACCGGCCCGGCGTGTGATGCTCATCGGCGGGGCCGCCGCCTGCTGTTCCTCCCTCGCCATCGCCCTGGCCACCGGCGCGGACTGGACCCCCACCACGGCGTGGTGGGCCATGGTGTACGTCGGCCTCGGGCCCTGCGCCGCCGGATACCTCCTCTGGAGCGTGGGCATGACACGCAGCCGCGGCCGTCTCGCCCCCCTGGGCTACGCCACCCCGCTCCTGTCCACCTGCGTCCTGCTGCTGGCCGGGCGCGCCTTCGGGGGCGCGGTCGCCGCGGCCGGAGCCGTCCTGGTCCTGCTGTGCACGGTCGGAGTGCTGGTCACCGACCGGGCGTCGGCCGGCAGCCGCCTCTGACCGCCGCCGGTCCCCGGCCGGCCCCGGACCGCGGGGCCGGCCACGGGGTCAGTCCTCGATCCACCGCTCGTACAGCGCGTGGTCGGGCCGGAACGCCGTCGCCACCAGTTCCCACATCATCTCGTCGCTCCCGCCGCCCATCCGGCTCACCTTGAAATCCCGCCACAGACGCTCCAGCGGTGTCGCCTCCTCGACGTATCCCCGCCCCCCGAAGAGGTGCATGCACTCGCCCGTCACCCGCTCGCCGAGGCGGGCGATGGTCACCTTCAGCGCGGCGATCTCCGCCATCGGCACCCGGCCGCCCGAGGCCATCTCCGTCACGGTTCCGTACAGGCCCCGCCGGGCGATCAGCGCCTGCGCGTGCAGATCCGCGACCCGCAGCCGGAGGGCCTGGTGGCGGTGGAGCGGAACGCCGAACTGCCGGCGCCGCTTGAGATGGGTGACGGTCAGCCCCAGCGACAGTTCCAGCACGCCGATGACCTGGGCGGCCAGCGAGAGGCGTTCGTACAGCAGGCCCTGGCCCATCGCGGTCAGCCCGGAGCCCGGGCGGACCAGGACGGCCTCGTCGGGCACGAGCGCGTCGACGGCGAGCCGGGAGGTCTCCAGGCTGCGCATGCCGGTGGTCGGCCAGCGGTGGAGCAGGGTCAGTCCGTCGCGGGGGACGATCACGATCGCGGGGCCCCCGGGGCCCCGGCAGAGCACCAGGGCGAAGTCGGCGGCGGCGCCCGGGGAGACGAACCACTTGACGCCGTGCACCCGCCAGCCGGCGCCCTCCCTGGTCAGTTCGGTGGCGACGGCGGAGAGATCCGATCCCACCCGCTGCTCGGAGGTCGCGACACAGCACACGCTCTCGCCGGCCAGCGCCTGGCGCAGCACCTCCTCGGCGTACCCGCCGCGGCCGTACCTCCGCAGCAGGGAGGCCGCGGCCTCCAGATGGAGGCCCACTCCGACACCGATGCCGCCGAGGCCGGCCCGCCCCATCTCCTCCGAGAGGAGGACGGAGCGCCCCAGATCGCCGTGGACACCGCCCGCCCACCGCTCCGTCAGCAGCCCGGCGGAGCCGAAGGACTCGATCGCCGCCCGGGGAAAGCGCCGGTCCCGCTCGCTCGCCGGGACCAGCGGCGCCACGCGGTCGGCTATCAGGGTCCGGACGCGCTCCCTGAACCGCGCCACGGGACGGCTCGCCGTTCCCAGCGCCAGTTGGGCTCCGAGATCGGAGGGGGCCCCGGCTCCGTGCCTCAGGGTGTTGTTCACCATGCTGATCACCACCGATTCCGGTCGGCTCGTCGTGAGAACGGGTGGCGCGCGGCCGTCGTTCCCGGGCCGGGCGGGCAGTCGTGCCGCGCGGCCCGGTGCGCCGTCACGCGCCCATGGCGGGCGCGGTCTCCGCCGTGGACAGCAGCTCGTCGAGGGTCATGTCCGGGGGTGTCTCGATCTCGTCCAGGTCGATGCCCCAGTCGTCCTGGAGGGTCATCGTCAGCTCCACGATGGCGAGGGAGTCCAGGTCGAGATCGGACAGGGTCGCCCTCGGCCGGATGGCGTCGGGGTCGACCCGGAACTTCTCCACGAGCCGGTGGGACAGATGCTGGAAGCGGGTGCTCATGAGGGTGCCTTGTCGTCGTCGGCACGCGCGGGGCACGGGCCGGGGGTGTACGGGGGGTGGGAGAGCGGTCGGGCCTCGGGGAAGAGCAGCGTGTGCGAACCCCAGGCCAGCCCGCCGCCGAAGCCGGTGATCAGGGTCCGGGCCCCGGGGGCGGCCCGCCGCCGCGCCGCCGTGTCGGCGAGCGCCAGAGGGATGGAGGCGGCGGCGGTGTTGCCCAGTTCGCGCAGATTGCCGTGGCACCGGGCCGGGGGGATGCGGAGGCGGTCGGCGACCGCGTCGATGATGCGCTGGTTGGCCTGGTGGCTGATGAAGACGTCGACATCCTCGGTGTTCCAGCCGGACCGCCTGAGGACCCCGAGCGAGGAAGCGGTCATCCGGCGGACCGCCTGGGAGTAGACGGTGCGGCCCTTCATGGCGAAGTAGTACTGCTCCGGGGTGGCCCGGGGCGCCGCGAAGGGCAGCCGTGAGCCGCCCGCCGGGACCTGGATCAGCTCGGCCCGCGCACCGTCACTGCCCAGCTCCTGGGCGAGCAGGGCACCGGGCTCGTCCGCGGCTCCGGCCCGCACGAGCACCGCCCCGGCTCCGTCGCCGAAGAGGATCGCGGTGTCGCGGTCGTGCGGATCGATCAGGGTGGTGCTGTAGGTCTCGGCGCCGATGACCAGGGGACGGGTGTAGAGACCAGCGGTGACGAGCGCCCGCGCGCAGGTCAGCGCGTAGAGGAAACCGGCGCAGGCGGCGGAGAGATCCAGTGCCGGTGTGTCGCCGAGCCCCAGGCGGTGGGCGACCTCCGGCGCGGTCGCCGGGCAGCGGTGGTCGGGTGTGGTGGTCGCCAGCAGCACGATGTCCGGCGGGAGCGGGCCGCCGGCCAGTTCCGCCGCGGACTCCAGCGCGGCCCGCCCCGCCGCGTGGGCGAGGTCGCCGGTGCTGGTGCGGGCGTCCGCCAGATACCGGGCGGCGATTCCCGTGCGCTCCAGAATCCACCGCTCGTCGGAGTCCAGACCGTTCTCACGGATGAGCTGCCGATTGGTGACGGCGCGTTCGGGAAGGCTCGTGCCCAGACCGCACAGGACCGCGGCAGGGGTAGGCATGACAGCTCCCAGGGGATGTCGGCCGGTCCGTGGCGCGGACCGGGTGCGTACGGGAAGGTGCGGGCGGTTCCCGGCCGGCGCGGGGTCCGGGCGGCGCGGGGCCGGATGAGGGCGGATGCCGGTCGGCCCGGAGGCCCGGGGCGCGGGCGGTGGCGGGGCGCGCCCCTCAGCGGACGGCTGGTGCCCTGCCCGTCCGGCGGGCCGCGCCCCGGCCGCCCCCGGTCGCTTCCACCGGCCATACGAGGGTGGTGGCCGCCCAGGTCAGCCCGCCGCCGAACGCGGTGAGGAGGACCCGGTCCCCGGGTTTGACCCGGCCGTCGGCGGCGTCCTGCGCCAGCAGGATCGGGATGGACGCGGCGGAGGTGTTGCCCACGTGCTGGATATTGCTCGCCATCCGGTCCGGCGGGACGCCGAGCTTCCGGCCGACGGCGGCGAGGATATGGGCGTTGGCCTGGTGGGCGACCACCCGGTCGACCTCGGCGATGTCCCACCCCACCGCTTCGAGCGCCCGGTGCGACACCTCGGCCATCCGCTTGACGGCGAGCCGGAACACCTCCGGGCCCGACACCGACAGATAGCGTGCCCCGGTGCCGTCCGGCGCGCCGTCCCCCGGGTCCCGGGACCCGCCCGACGGCACCTCGATCAGATCGCTGCCCGCGCCGTCGCTGCCCAGGATCACCGGCCCGATCGCGCCCTGCTCCCCGGCCGCCCCGGCGCGCAGCACCACCGCTCCCGCGCCGTCGGCGAAGATGGCCGATGTGGCCCGGTCGCCGGGGTCGAGAAGCGAGGTCAGCGTCTCGGCACCGATGACCAGCACCTGCCGGGCCGTACCGCCCGCGATCATGCCACCGGCGACGGCGAGCCCGTAGAGGAATCCGCTGCACGCGGCACCGACGTCGAGCGCCGCGATCTCCGACTGGCCCAGCCGGGCGGCGACATCGGGTGCCGTGGCCGGGCAGACCCGGTCCGGGGACGTGGTGGCGACCAGGACCAGATCCACCCGGTCGACCCCCGCCGAGTCCATCGCCCGCCGCCCCGCCTCCACCGCGAGATCCGCGGTCGCCGTGCCCGGGGTGACCACATGGCGGCTGGTGATGCCGGTGCGGCTGCGCAGCCACTCGGCCGACGCGCCCACCCGGGAGCCGAGGGCGTCATTGGTGAGCACCGTCGGCGGCAGCCAGTATCCGATGCCGGAGAGGACCGCGGTGCGGGCTCCGGCGGAGCGGTAGACCTCATTCGCGGGTCGCGGCCCGTCCTGCGGCCCCGGCGGCTTCCGGGGCTCCGGCGGCTCCGGCGGCTCCGCTCGGTCGGGCGGATTCCTCCGGTCGGACCGCCCCGGCTGTTCGGACGGCCGGGTCCGTGTCGAGCGGACGCTTTGCATCGTTGACTCCCTCCCGGGGCCGGCAGTAGTGCCAGTAGTGGTCCGCCGAAGGGTCCCAGCGGCGGCGCAACGGGTCGTGGAACAGCCGGAGCAGCAGGCTCAGCGGCGTGAACACCAGGAAATAGATCGGGAACAGCAGCAGGTCCCGCATAGGCGTCGGTCCTCCTGACCGTGGGTGGCGGCCTCGCACGGAGGAGTGCGAGGGGGGTTCAGTCCAGGGGGATCTCCTCGCGCCAGTCCCCGGATTCCCGCCACACCGGCTGCCGGTCCTTGAACAGCAGATGTCCGCCGAGCACGAGCAGATCGATGTCGGTGCGCATGAAGCACGCGTACGCGTCCCGCGGCGACTGGACGATCGGCTCGCCCCGTACGTTGAAGGACGTGTTCACCAGGACCGGGCAGCCCGTTCGCGCGCGGAAGGCGGTGAGCAGGGCGTGGAAGACGGGGTGGGTGGACCGGTCCACGGTCTGCACCCGGGCCGACGAGTCCACATGGGTGACCGCGGGAATCGTGGAACGGGGCACCCGGAGCAGATCGAGCCCCCGGACGTCCGGCGCTTCGGCCGCCGCCAGCCGCCGGGCGCGCGCGACCTCCGCGACCTGGAGCATGTACGGACTGCTTCCCTCCAGGTCGAACCAGTCCCCGGCGTCCTCGGCCGCCACGGCGGGTGCGAACGGCCGGAAGGACTCCCGGAATTTGATTTTGAGGTTCATGGTGCTCTGCATCCGGGGATCGCGGGGATCTCCGAGGATCGAGCGCGCGCCCAGCGCCCGCGGCCCGAATTCCATCCGGCCCTGGAACCAGCCCACGACCCGGCCGTCCGCCAGCGCGTCGGCGACCTGCTCCACGAGCGCGTCCCGGCCGGGACGGACGTACGGGATGGCGTGCCGGTCGAGATGGGCCCCGATCTCCCGGTCGCTGAACGCGGGCCCGAGCAGGGCGCCGGACATCGCGTCGGGGCGGCCCTCCAGCCGCGGCCGAGCCGCGCCCCGCTCCACCGAGACGGCCAGCGCCGCGCCCAGCGCGCCCCCGGCGTCCCCCGCCGCGGGCTGAATCCACAGGTCGTCGAAGACGCCCGCGCGGGCGATCCTCCCGTTGGCCACGCAGTTCAGCGCCACGCCGCCGGCGAGACACAGATGGTCCTCGCCCGTGAGGCGCCTGCTGGTGCGGGCCAGCAGGAGCATGACCTCCTCGACGACCTGCTGCACCGAAGCCGCGAGATCGAACTCCCGCTCGGTCAGCGGCTCCTCCGGCAGCCGGCGCGCCCCGCCGAAGAGCGTCTCGAAGGCCCGGCCGGTCATCACCCGGCCCCGCAGATAGGCGAAGTGGCGCAGATTCAGCCGGAACGACCCGTCCGGCCTGATGTCGATCAGCTTCTCCCGGATGATGTCCGCGTAACGGGGTGTGCCGTACGGGGCCAGCCCCATGAGCTTGTACTCGCCCGAGTCCACCTTGAAGCCGCAGAAATAGGTGAACGCGGAGTACAGCAGGCCCAGCGAGTGCGGGAACCGGATCTCCGCGACCCTGGTCAGCGCGGTGTCCCGGCCGTGCCAGATCGTGGTGGTGGCCCAGTCGCCGACCCCGTCCACACAGAGCACGGCGGCGGACTCGTGGGGGCTCGGCAGAAACGCCGAGGCCGCGTGCGACTCGTGGTGCGCCCGGCACACGACGTCCGGCACCGGGCCCGAGTCCAGGGCGGCGAGCCGCGCGCGTACGGTCGCCGCCGCCCGCAGCCGCCAGGAGAGCCACTCCGGCAACCGGTCCCGGAAGACCGGGTACCCGTGCGGGGCGATACCGGCGAACGTGGCCATGACCCGGCGGAACTTCGCGACGGGGTCCTCGTAGTAGGCGACCGCCGCGACATCGCCGAGATCCGCGCCCGCCTCGCGCAGACACGCGCGCACCGCCCGCTCGGGGAAGGCCGGGTCGTGCCGCCGCCGGCTGAACCGCTCCTCCTGGGCCGCCGCCACCGGAGTCCCGTCGGCGACCAGCGCGGCGGCGCTGTCGTGGTAGAAGGCCGAGATCCCCAGCACCAGCCCGGTCATGACGCCGCCCCGGCGCGGTGGGCCCGGTCGTCGGCGGCCGGGCGGTCCGGCCCGGCGCGGCGGGCCCGGCGCGCCGCGCGGCGCGCCCCGAACCCCTTCGGCGGGTCGAGCGACCGGAAGCCCGTCCGGACCCGCTCCCAGGCCGCCGCCTGGGCGCCGGCGCCCTGCGCGCCGAGTACCGAGGTCAGAAACGCGTCGACCGCGTCGGCCGCCCAGGCGGAGTGACCGGTGGCCACATTGTCGATGGTGTTGTGGATGTCGACGAACCTGGTGGAGAACCCGTACCGCTCCAGCGCCCGGTGGGCCCGCCGGTAGCCGCCGCCCACACCGGACAGCTCCATGGCGAGATTGAGCCCCAGCACCTCGGGCAGATAGGTCCGCGGATAGCGGCCGATGCTGAGCCAGTACACCGGGAGTTCGAACGAGCCGTCCCGGAACCCGGGCCACCGCGCGAACTCCTCCGACGCGGTGGGCGGAAGCTCCACCCCCATCTCGGTGAGGACCTCGCGGTAGATCAGCGGATGGTTCAGGCTCGGCGCGCCATTGCCCAGCTCGTCCCAGTACGTCTCGAACAGGAAGTACCCGTGCTCGGAGGAGGCGAGATCGTAGTCGGTGAACCCCTGGAGCCACGAGCCGTCGATCAGTGTCAGCGGGGCGAGCTGCACCGTGGCGTCGATCAGCTCCTCCCGGGAGGGGAGCGGGGCGCCGGGGGCCGCCGCGAGGTCCCGGTCGTCCCGGTCGTGCCGGTCGTGCTGGTCCAGCAGCCAGGGGCGCAGACCCTGGGCCGGCCAGTGCCGGGGCAGCGCTCGCGGGTCCCGGTCGATGCCGTGCCGGGACCGCGCCAGCCAGCCGCGGATGTAGTCGTGGGTGTACCGGCGCAGCTCCGGTGTCTGCCGCCGGTGCTGCAACAGATGGAAGGCGGACCGGAGATCGGCCGGGGCCCGGCCGGCCGGGGTGCCGGAGGCGAAGAGGCGCGGCAGGGGATAGGAGGCCGGCGGCGCCGGGGCGCGTGCCGTCCGGGCGCCGGCCCGGGCGGGCAGGGAGTCGATCCACCGGCGTATCACGGCCAGGTCCCCGGGCGAGAAGACACGGAACATGGGCCCCCGTTGCATGACCAGCCCATTGACCAGCCTGCTCCGGTCGGACCTGCCGGGCCGCACCAGATCGCTGGTGGCCAGGGCCTCCAGGAACCCGGAGGGGTCCCGGCCGCACTCCCGCAGCCACTCGGAGAGCGAGCGGCCCGAGAGCACCGAGCCGTGGTGGTAGACGGCGCCCTCCCGGGCCCGTCCCCGCAGCAGTTCGGCCATGTCGTGGGCGGGGTCCTCGGCCGACCGCAGCTCGGTGTGGAGATCGTCGCTCCACCGCGCCAGCGCCGCCCACGCCCAGCCGAAGCCCGCGGCCACCCGCTCCCTGTCCGCGCCCCGGACCCGGAGGTACGCCCGCACCGCGTCCCACCCCCGGTCACCCTCCGCCTCCGCCGGCCGGGGCTCCCCGCCGTACACCTCCGGGCCGGGAACGCCGTCGGCGCTCCACAGCACCTTCGCCGCCACCAGGAGCGGCGGCAGGACGCCGACGGTGCGCAGACAGAGGTCGGCGCCGAGGATCTCCGGCCGGAGGTCGTCGGGGAGCCGGCTCATGGCCAGCAGCATCGCGGGGAGGTAGAAGTTCCGGTCGGCGATGCGCCGGTCGAGGGCCAGCCGGGACGCGGGTACCGCGTACTCGGCCAGCTGCGCCCTCCGCAGCGCCGCCACATAGGCGCTGCCCAGGGAGGCGCGGGGATGGCCGACCCCGACATCGGACGCGTAGAGCGCGAGGGCCCGCAGCGCCAGGGGGTCGTCGGCGCTCGCCGGGGAGGTCAGCCACTGGAGCCAGGCGCCGCTCTGCGCGGCCAGCGGGGCACAGGCCAGCGCGGCCCGCCCGGCCAGGGCGTCGGTCACCTCGCCGTCCTCGCTCAGCAGCGCCCCGTAGCGGCGCCGCTCGTCGGCGGCCCAGGTGGTGAGACGGACCCGGAGGCCGTCGAGGTCCGACTCCCCGGTGCCCGGCACCCGGAGGCCGAGCAGCGCCGTACGTATCTGTTCGACCGAGCCCTCCGCGGGGAAGGACCCCTCCGGGTCGGCGGTCCGGTGGTAGAGCGACCGGCACGCCGAGCCGGCCGGCTCCGCCGATGTGATCGGCGCCTTGGCGGCCTGGACAGGCATCCGCCCTCATCTCCTTCGGTACGGGTCGATCGGCGCGGGCCAGGGGCCGGCGGGCGATCAGAACATCGGGTAGATCGAGTCGTCGCTCTTCCGCCTGGCCGTGCGCCGGCGCCAGCCGGTGAGGAGTTTCCGCAGGAACCGCATGACGGAACCGTCCTTTCAGGAGAGGGCCAGCCGCTCCGCCAGGACCCTGGCGAAGATGTCGCTGCCCTTGTCGGTGAAGTGGCCGCGGTCGACGAAGATCCAGTCGTCCGGCGCCGTCGCGTCGGCGATGAGCGGCGCGATCTCCAGGAACCGCACGTCCTGCTTCTCGCACACCCCGCGCAGCGCCTGGGCGTACTGCCGGCCGGCGTCCAGGGTGGCGATCTCGCCGAACATCTCGTCCAGCGGGACACCGAAGCCGGAGAGCCGGTCCAGCTCCGCGAAGAGGAGGGCCTCCTCCGCGCAGGGCCTCTGCCTGATCCAGGGCGCCAGCGGTGTGAGCACATACGAGATCCGGGCGCCGGTGGCCGCCGTGAGCCGGCGCCAGCCGTCCACATGCCGCTCGGTGAGCGCGGTGGCGTGGGAGATCAGCCGGTCGAGATCCGGCACGGCCGCCCCGGAAGGGGCGGCGGCCCGCGGGGCCGGCTGCTGCGACCGGGCGGCCCGGCCCCACAGCCTCCGGCCCGGCCTGCGGTGCCGGGTCCGCAACTGCTCCATCAGCTCGTAGTACTCGTTGCAGTAGAAGAACGCCCCGTGGTCCCCGTGCTGCCACTCCGGCAACCTGCTGAGCAGCAGATTGTTGACCCCGGAGAGGATGACGATCTCCTCCACGCGCGGCAGCAGATGGTGGTGGAGCAGCATCAGGATCAGCTCCTGGACGGAGTTGAAGCTCCGGCCGCTGAAGTTGAGCCAGGGGGCCGAGGGCGCGTACCGCGTCCACAGATACGAGGGGATGGTCGTGGCGTCGCTCGTGGCACCGATGCCGAGCGCCACCGAACTGCCGACGAAGAGCCGCACCGGCCCCTGGGCCACCTCGCTGTCGACCGCCGCGCGCACTCCGTCCGGGCCGTGGGAGAACCGGAAGCCGTACCGGTCCGTGTTCAGCACGTCCGAGCGGTAGTCCGTGTGGTTGAAGTACATCAGATACGGCAGATACCGGGTGTGCCCGCGATTGTCGAAGTCGTCGTACTGCTTCATCTGCGGGGTCAGTTCGTAGCGGTGGAGTTTCACTGCGCACCCGATTTCGCCAGAGCGTTCTCATAGGCGTCGATCAGATCGTCCACCGTCTGAACGGCGGCCTCTCCCTCCAGCCCCTCCTTGAAGGGGTCGACACCCAGCTCGTCCTCCAGCTCGATGGCCACCCGGGCGAATACCAGGGAACTCACACCGAGACCGGTGAGACTGTCCCCACCCGATATCCGGGATGGCTTCTCCCCTTCCTCCTCCAGGATTTCGGTGATGGCCTTGACCGTCACGGATGTGATGTCGGACCTGCTGTGCATGACTCTGTCTCCTGCCACTGAGGGATGGTTCCGGCGGCACCCGGGCGACCGGGTGGTCACGCCTTGGTGGCGATGGCGCGCACCGTGCTGACGTTGAGCCGGTCGACCCGGTGCTCCTCGATCCACTTCTCGCATGTGGCGCGCACCCGCTCCTCGGCGGCGGCGTCCAGTTCCGCCTCCAGCCGCCGCAGCCCGCTGGAGTGCACGATGGGCCACCACGCCCCGGCCGAGCGCAGCGGCAGCGGGGTGTCCTCGGTGGTGACCTCCGCGCCGGTCACCCCGGCCTCGTCCAGCAGGGCGCGCACGACGTCCGGGTCCTCGGTCCGCACCCAGGGCAGATAGGTCCCCATGCCCGGCCGTTCGGCCCGGCAGGCATCGAAGAAGACGGGCAGCACCGGCTCGAAGAGCCGCCGGCCGATGGTGGTGATCGCCAGCGTTCCGCCGGGCCGCACATACGACCAGAAGGCGGCGAGCGTCCGCACCATGTCCTCGGCGAAGTAGATGCCCAGCGAGCAGTTCACGATGTCGAAGGCCCCATCGCCGGGCGGCAGCGCGTCGATGTCGCCGTACCTCACCCTGACCTGGTCCAGCCCGCGTTCCCGGACCCTGCGCCGGGTGATGGCGCGCATCTCCTCCAGGATGTCGACACCCTCCACCGAGCCGGTCGGGCCGACCCGCTCGGCCATGCGGACCGTCATCGGTCCCGGGCCGCAGCAGAAGTCCACCACCCGGAGACCGGGCCGCAGAGGCAGACGCGAAACCGTGTCGTCGGAGATGAAGCCCCAGAATTCCTCGGCGGCCACGGCGTAATCGGATGACGCCGCGCCATAGGTGGTCCTGGTGTCGTAACTCCGCAGATCCTTGCTCACTCGGGCCTCCTGGGAGAGGGAGAGGTGCCGGAATGTCCGGCAGGGCGGGAAGCGTTGGCGTCCTGGGAATTCGGAGGCGGAATCGGCCCCCGAAAGCGCGGCGAGGATGTTCCGGCCGCGCATGCGAGGGGATGCCGGTGGTTTCACCGGCTCATCCGTACAAGCCATCGGGTTGCCCACCGGGAATGGAGTATGCGCGATCGGGGCGTTCACGCGTTGAACGCTTGTGCCCTTGTGAAAGCGGAGGGGGGGACCGGCTTTCCGCCGCCCCGGTCGCCGCCGAACCGCCCGTGCCCACCCGGTTGTTACCTGGTCACCATGGGCCGGTGGAGTCACCATCATGTGGCGCCGGAAGAGTGCCGCGGGTGAACACCAGCATGCGTTCGAACATCGGCCCGAGCACGGGACGGCGGGGTCTCGCCGTGCTCCTGGCCCTCTGCGCCTCCGCCGCGGCCCTGGCCGCCCCCGGCGCCGCCGCCGCCCGGGAGCCGTCCCGCGTCACCGCCGCGCCGCCGGCCATCGGCTGGGGGCCCTGCCCCCGGCCCGACCCGCCCTCTCCCGAACCCGGCCCGAGGGCGGAGTGCGCGACGGTCAGGGTGCCGCTGGACTGGTCGGACCCACAGGGGCCGAAGACCGGCGTCTTTGTCGCGCGCCAGCGGGCCGCGGACCCCGCACGCCGGATCGGCGTCCTGATGTCGAACCCCGGCGGCCCCGGGGCGCCCGGAGCCGATGACGCGCTCTACGCGGACGACCCCTACGAGGGCTACGACCCGGCGATGCTCCAGCGCTTCGACATGGTCGGCTTCGACCCGCGCGGCATCGGGCGCAGCCAGGGGGCCCGGTGCGACGAGTCGATCCTCGACTCGATGCCGTCCCGCCCCCGTGACGCCGCCGAGTTCGAGCGGCTGCGCACCCTGAACGGCCGGCTGGCGGAGAGCTGTCTGCGGCGCACGGGCCCGCTCGCCGCCCATATGGACACCGAGAGCGTCGCCCGCGACATGGACGCGATCCGCGCCGCCCTCGGCGAACCCCGGATCAGCTTCCTCGGCCACTCCTACGGCACCCTCATCGGCGAGCGGTACGCGCGGCTCTTCCCCGGGCGCCTCCGCGCTCTGGCCCTCGACAGCGCGGTGGACCCGGACCTCTCCGGCGCCGAGCGCTACCTCACCGACGGCAGCGTCACCGTCGACGGCGCCCTGCGGCGGCTCGCGCGGTGGTGCGCGGGGGAGACGGAGTGCGCGCTGCACGGCCACGACCTGATGGCCGTCACCCGCGAGCTGTTCGCCCGGGCCGACGCGGGCACACTCCGCGAGCCCGGACCGGACGGGCCGGCACCGGCCAGGGTCACCGCCGACCAGCTCTCCGCACTGCTCACCTTCACCGCCGGCAGAGGGATGCCGGAGAGCGCGGCACGGCAACTGGCCGCCCTGCGCACCGGCCGGGGCGAGGTCCACTGGAGCGGCGGCGGCAGCAACGAGATCGCCACACGGCTGGTCCTCTGCCGGGACAACGACCTCAGGATGCGTGACTACGCCCACTACCGCGCCATCCGCGAACGCGTCGCCCGGGCCGCCCCCGGCGTCCGCCACAACGCCCAGGCCCTGGACTTCGTCCTCGACTGCCAGGGCTGGCCCCTTCCGCCGAGGCCCCGGCCCGCCCGGGCCGACGGCGCTCCGCCGCCCGTCCTGGTGGTCAACGCCACCCACGACCTGGCGACCCCGCTGCCCGGCGCCCGGCGCATGGCCCGCGCCTTCCCGAGGGCGACGCTGCGCACGGTGGACACCGTGGGCCACTGGCTCTACCGCTTCGGCATGCCGGAGCGGCGGGTGATCGACGACTGGCTGACGGCCGGCCGAGGGAACTGACCCGGCCCCGCCGGCACACCCTCCGTCAGGACCGCGTGGCGACCCCGCAGGTGTCGTCCCCGGACGCCCCCGTCCGCTTGTCCAGCGGCGTGCCGCGGTCGTACGGGTCGACCGCGGGGCCGCTGCCGGCTGCCGGACCGGCACCGAACTGCGGCGTCAAGTAGCCCGTCACGGTGTCGTCGCAGCCGCCGTTGGTCATGTCGGTGGCGTACGAGATCAGGGAGAAGGTCCCGGGTTCGGTGATCACCTTCGCCGGGTTGTCCCAGCTCAGCACCGTCTCGCGCCGCACGATCGTACGGACGACCTCGTCGCCCCGCGGCGCCCGGGCGACCGGGTAGACATAGGTGACATCGGCCGTGACGCGGAGGGCCCCGCGGTCGCCCTCCCGGTAGGTCATCCGGCCCCGGGTCCTGATCTCGTCGCCGACCAGGCGCGTCCGTGTGCGGTCGAACCGGCTGAAGAGCGACACCGGGTCGTTCTCCGCGTCCGGCGCGCGGAACGCGGTCGACAGGAAGCTCCTCATGTTCTTCTGATGCGGGTTGATCAGTGCGATGGCTTCGGCGGGGCGGTCGCCGCGCAGTACCCCGGAGTCCAGATTCGACGCGGCGAGGAAGTCCCGGCTCTGGCGGAGGGCCTTCTCGACCTGGGCCCTGCTCATCCATCCGGTGGCCCTGGCCGCCGGTACGGTGATCCCGGCGGTGCCGCTCGCCCAGCGCTCCGCGGGCGATCCCCTGAACGGCTCCTCCAGCGTGGGCCGCAGGGGGTCGTCCACGGGCGGCGGCTCCGTGGGGCGCACCGACTCCGCGGCCATCGGCACGCCGGTGCCTGTGCCGGTGTCGCCGCCGAACCAGCCGGTCACCCGGCCCGGGATCAGCGCCACCACGAGCAGGGCGACCGCGGCCACCAGTCCGGCCGCGTACCAGCCTCTCCGCCGCTTCGGCCGCGGCGGTGCGGTGGAGCGCCAGGCGGCCGGCTCCCCGGGGCTCTCGCGCAGCCGCCGTGTCACGACCCGGGCCCGCGCCGACGGTTCCCCGGGTGCGTCCGCCGTGCCGTCCACCGATTCCCTGAGGAACCGCTCCCACTCCTCATCGGGCACGGACGAACCGCCCCGACCCCCACCCGCGCTCACACCCGACTCCTCACGCCGCCCGCCGTCACGACGTATCGCTCAAGATCACTCGCCGTATGATCGCACGACCCCCATGGCCGCCCGCCGCCCGCCGCCCGGCCGCCGGGCTCTGCCGGGACGCCGGGACCGGCGGACCGCCCGCCGTGAGGCAGCCGCACCGGCCCCGGCCCGGGGCGTCAGGGGTGGTGGAACTTCACCTCGGGGTTGGCGGCGGTCGGCCCCGCCAGCACCGGCTGCGGTCTGCCGCGCAGATGCTGGTCGAAGAAGGCGGCGACATAGCCCCGGGTGACGGCCACCGCCCGCCCGGCGGGCAGCGCCGGCGCCGGCAGCCCGAAGTGCCGGGAGATGAGCGGCCCGTCGGAGAAGGTGAAGTGGTCCGATCCGGTGACCGTCAGCCAGCGCTTCCAGCCGTCCAGGGTGGGCCACATCCGGTCCCAGGTGGTGTCGGAGCCGCCCGGCCGGTGGACGCCGTCATCGGTGCCGAGCATCATGAACGGCCGCCCGCCCAGCCCCCCCGGCGGGCAGATCCTCCCAGAAGCTGCCGTCCATGTTGATGCCCGCGTCCACCCGCCGGTCGGCGGCCATCGCCGTGGCGGCGCTCGCTCCGCCGATGGAGTGGCCGGCCATCCCCACACGTCTTTTGTCGATCATGCCCGCGTGCCGCCAGACGGGTGCGGGTCCGGTGAGCCGGTCCAGCACGTGGGACACATCCCGGGCACGGGTCGCGGTCACCACGGCCCCCCGGGAGCCGTCCTCCTCCAGCGCCCGGCAGGCGACACACGTCAGTGTCCGGCCGTCGGGCAGGGAGATGCCGTAGGACTCGTACGCGTGGTCGAGCGAGGCGACGACGTAGCCCCGGCTGGCGAGATCCTCCGCCAGATTCGTCTGGGTGTACCGGGACACGCTGAATCCGGGCGAGAGCAGGACGAGGGGATACGTCCCCTTGGCCGGGCGGGCGCCGACCCGGCCGTGGGTCCGGGTGGCGCTCAGCGTCCGCGCGGGCACGAGCGTCTCGATGCCCTGCCCCTCCACCAGCAGCCTGGCCTCCTCGACCGTGGAGTACCGCGCCGTACGGCCGTCGCCGGGGCGGGCCGCCGGATAGTGGAGGGTGGCCATCAGCTGCCGGCCGCCGGCGGACGGCACCCAGGGGTCGGTGCGGGAACGGTCGTCGAGGTGCAGGGTGGTCCGTCCCACCGGGTGCGGGCCGGTGGGTCGGGGCAGTCGCAGGGTGTCGGCCGGCACGGTCGCGGAGACCGGGCGCACGGTGGCCGTCTGCGGCGCGGCGGTGGCCGTCGCCGCACCGGTGAGCGGCAGCGCGAGGGCGAGACTGAGTACGGCGGCGGTGGCCGCCCGGGTGAGTTCTGCCATGGGAGAACGCTAGGCGAACCGCCCGGTCCGGCGCGTCGGACCACGGTCGCATGGTCCGTACGACCGTGGGTGGGGCGATGGCGCCGGGCCGTACGACCTCGGTCGGGTGCGCATGTGCCGGACGGGTGCTCGGACGGCGCTCGGCGGAGACCGGCCCGGCGGGGCGGGCCGACCCGGCCTCCCGGGCGTGGCGGGCCGGGCGGCTCCGGCGGGCAGGGGTGTCAGCCGTGCGCCAGGACGGCGTCCACGGTCGCGGCGAGCGTCATCGCGGAGCTGTCGAACCAGGTTCCCTCGCCGGAGAGTTCCCCGCGCAGCGCACCGTCCAGGAACGACCAGTCGGACGCCAGCACCTTGTCGCGCTCGGCGACCCGGCGGGCGACGACCTCGGCCGACGGCGCGAGGACGATCAGCCGCAGCGGCAGTCCTCGGAGCTGCTCCCGGTAGAAGTCCAGATGCGCGCGCCGGACCACCACGTCGTCGATGACCGGGACGACACCGGCGGCGTGGAAACTGCGGGCCAGCGCCGACGCGTTGCGGGCCCGCAGCAGCAGCTGGCGATCCGCCTCGGGGTCCGTCTCCGGCGACGGCAGCCGTCCGCCCGCGACGATCAGGTCCTGGAGGTGGTCGCCCTCGATGTGCGCGCCGAGGGGGAAGCGGCGGGCGAGCGAGGCCGACACCGAACTCTTCCCGGACCCCGGGATGCCGATGACGAGAAAGACGTCGGAGGCGGGCGCGGTGTCGACGACCGTGCCCTGGAAGGAGGGTTCCGGCATGGTCGCTCTTCTCCTTCACCGCCTGACCGGGCACGGTCGCGGAAGCCGCCGTCATCGAGGCGGCGATCGTAGCAAGCGGGGAGGGCCCACCCCGCCCGCCGGGGTTCCGGGTGGACGGAGCCGGTCCGCCGCCGGGGGCGCGGCGGATGGAGCATGCCGGCCGCCGGGGGCCGCGGTGGGCGGAGCCGGTCCGCCCACCGCGACCTCACACCGCGGTCACCTCAGCGGATGTTGACATCCACACAGGCGTAGAACGCGTTGGCGGTGTCGGCGATGTTCCACACGGCGAGCACCTTCTGCTTGCCGCTCGCGCTGCCGAGGTTGACCTGGTGCGACACGGTCGAACCCGGCTGCGCCCCGCCGTCGTTGAACTCCGCGACCTTCTGGCCGCCGACGTAGTACTGCCAGGTGCTGGTGGCGTGCCGTGCCGTCAGCCGCCAGTTGAAGGTGGTCGAACGGCTGACGGGGGTCACCGTCCAGCCCTTGCTGTCGTTGTCCAGCTCGGAGAAGCGGCCGTTGCCCCCGCTGCAGCTGCGCAGGCCCTTGGGCCCTTCCACGCTCTGGGGCTCGTACTTGATCTGGCCGCAGGGAACCGTGTTCGCGGCGCACTGGGCCTGCCGGCTGGGCGGCGAGGAGATGTAGCCGTGCGCGCTGGCCGTGCTCGCCGGCAGACAGACGGCGAGGAGCGGAGCGATACCCGCGCCCATGACGATGGCCAGTTTCTTCTTCCCGTTCATGTCAGCTCCTTCTGCTGTGGAGGCCCGCCGTCGTTGCCGGGCCTCGTCGAAGAGGCGTTGCGGGGGCGGACATGGCTTCACCGAGGTGGCGACCGGCCGTGGGGGGACCGGCAGTCGGTGAATCGGCGGCGAAGCCGCTGTCGCACCCTTGGTCTGGACCATATCGCTTGTCAGGTTACGGTCAATAGGGCAGCGGCATGTTCAGGACGCGGCGCGGAACGTGTTCCCGGGGCGGCGCCGGGGAAGCAGCGGTGGTGAGGGAGAGGGGTACGGCCTCGATCCCGGTCCCGCGCGCGACGCCCTCGCGACGAGGGGCGGGGGCGGGTCAGCTGCCGTCGCCGTGCTCGGCGACGACCTCCTCGACGAGATCCCGCAGGTCCTCGGGGTCCAGCTCGTCGCAGACGCCGGGCGCCACCGCGTCCCGGACATCGGAGCCGGAGGCCAGGGCGCGCTCGTGCTCCTCGGCGATCGCGTCCCGGCAGGCACCCGTGTCGGGCCCGGAACCGTCGCCACCGCACGCCGTGAGGGCGAAGAGGAGGGCGGCCGTCCAGGTGAGGGCGGCGGTCGGTGCCGTGCGCATGGCGTCTCCCGGGCGTCGTCGTGCGGTCGGCGCGAGCGTAGCGCGAAGTCGTCCGTGCACAGCGGGTGTTGGCCGGATCGCGTCGTTCCGTGATCCGCCCGTGCGGGGAGCTATCCGGCGGCGGGGTCGTCCTCGGAGAGCAGCAGGGCCGTGCCGATCTCGGCGAGCCGCTCCGTGAGATCCGGCCGTCCGCCCAGCCGTCCCGTGCGGGAGGCGTTGTCGACGAGAGCGAGCACCGCGCCGACAATGATCCTGGCCTCGGGGGCCTCCAGGCCGGGGCGCACCTCCCCGAGCAGCTGGGTCCACAGGGCGAGGTACTCCCGCTGGGTCTGCCGTGCCGCCTTGCGCTCCTTCTCGGGGAGCTGGTCCAGCTCCCCGATCAGCAGCCCGATCAAATGGCTCTGGCTCAGGGCGAAGTCGATGTACGAGCGCAGCAGCCGGTCCAGGGTCTCGCGAGGGGTGCCCGGCCGGGCCAGCGCCCGGGCGGTGCCGGCCCTGCGCTGCTCGCCGCCCCGGACCATCGCGGCGACGAGCAGATCGGTCTTGGTGGGGAAGTGCTTGTAGATGCTGGGGCCGGACGCGCCCGCGGCCTCGCCGATGTCATCGGTGCTGACCGACTGGAAACCCCGTTCGTCGAAGAGCCGGATGGCCTCGATGAGGATCTCCTCGCGGCGCGACACCGCGATCCCCGGGTACGCGCCGGCCGGAGCGTCCTCGCCGGCGGACGGCCGGACGCCGAGGGGGGTGTGGGCGGCGGCCCGCGCGAGCCGGTACAGCAGTTGCTCGAACCGGCGGCGGGGCAGCGAGGTGCGGTGCCAGGAGATGGAGCCGTACACCGACAGGACGGCCCAGGCCAGCAGCGCCCGGTCGGCCTCGGCGGGCTCCGGGCGCGCGGTGTGGATCAGCTCCCCGATCCGGCCGGCGATGCCGCTCAGGGTGTGCCCCAGCTCCTCGCGGTCGCCCTCGGGCAGATGGCGGGCCTCGCGCTGCCACAGCACCGCCGCGCCCCGGCGCTCCACCGCGCCCGTCGCCGAGGCGCGCAGATAGGTGTCGAGGTCGGGCGCCGACTCCACGGACTCCCGGATGGTGCTGATCGTCCGGTCCACCACATGGAGCAGCAGATCGGGCTTGCCGCGGAAGTGCCGGTACAGCGCGGGCGCGGTGATCCCGACGGCGGCGGCCACATCGGCGACCGACACATTGTGGTAGCCGCGTTCGCGGAAGAGCCCGGCCGCCGCGGCGACGATGCGCGCCTTGCGGTCGGGAGGCCTGCGCGCGGTGGTCCGTCGCGGGATCTCCGTTGTCATCTGCTCTTCGCCCCTCGCTCTGAACCACCCGGATCAAAGGTATAGCAGGAGCGTGCGCGGAGTGGTGCCGGAGCGGTGATGATCTCTGATTGACAGGTTAAGGCCAAGTCACTCATACATCCACAGTAGCCCATTTTCCGTCCATCCTTCAGAGTGATTCTGTTAGGAATGGTTCACTTCCGGCCATGTCGCCCGACGGTCGGCCGGATCGGTCGGGCTCCGCGCCGTCAGAGCAGTTCGAGGACAGTGGCGTTCGCCATGCCGCCCGCCTCGCACATCGCCTGGAGGCCGTAACGGATGTTGTTGTCCCGCATGTGGTGGACGAGCGTGGTCATCAGCCGCGCGCCCGAGCCGCCCAGCGGGTGACCGATGGCCATCGCGCCGCCGTTGGGGTTCATCAGCTCCGGGTCGGCGCCCGTCTCCTTCAGCCAGGCCAGGGTGACCGGCGCGAAGGCCTCGTTGATCTCGAACGCGCCGATGTCGCCGAGCCGGAGACCGGACCGTTCGAGCGCCTTGGCCGTCGCGGGGATCGGGCCGAGCGCCATGGTGACCGGGTCGCAGCCGGCCAGGACCGCCGTGTGGACCCGGGCGATCGGGGACCAGCCCCTGGCCCGGGCGATCTCCGGGGTCGTGATCAGCAGGGCGGCGGCGCCGTCGGAGATCTGCGAGGAGTTCCCCGCGCTCACCAGGCCGTCCTCCTTGAAGGGAGTCTTCAGTCCCGCGAGCTTCTCCAGGGTCGAGCCCCGCCGCACGCCCTCGTCGGTGTCGAAGACCCGTGTGCCGCCGTCCTCCCCGGTCACCGTCACGGGGGCGATCTGGCCGGTGAACCTGCCCTCGTCGATGGCCCGGGCGGCCCGGGCGTGCGAGGTGAGGGCGTGCGCGTCGAGGTCGGTACGGGTCAGGCCGTACCGCTCGGCGATCAGCTCGGCGCCCACCCCCTGGTCGAACTCGCCCCCGTCCGGGTAGTAGCGCTCCCGCACCAGCGGCCCGTAGGCGCGCCCCGCCACCTGCCGCGACGCGCCCATCGGCACCCGGCTCATCGACTCGACGCCGCCGGCGACGGCGATGTCGTACTGCCCCGCCGTGACCAGGCCCGCGGCGAAGTGCACGGACTGCTGGGAGGAGCCGCAGGCGCGGGAGACCGAGACCCCCGGCACCGACTCGGGCCAGCCGGCCGCCAGCACGGCGAACCGCCCGACCACCCCGGCCTGCTCGCCCACCTGGGACACGCAGCCCCAGACGACGTCGTCGACGGACGCGGGGTCGAGCCCGGTGCGCTCGGCGAGCGCGGTCAGCACATGGGCGGAGAGGTCCACGGGGTGTACGCCGGACAGGGCGCCGCCGCGCCTGCCGACGGCGGTCCGCACGGCGTCCACGATCACTGCATCACGCATGAGCTGCTCCTGGAGGGGGTGAGGGAACGGTGCCGCGTGGGCGCGACCAGTCGTTAAGTTATTTCAAGCTAACCCACCTGTCCAGACCTCGTTCTCCGCAAAGAATGCCTTGACACCAGCGGAAACGAACGTAAAAGTGAAAACTGACTAACCCAGGTTCAAGGGAGAGGTGGTTATGTCGCGCACAGTCTTCACCGAGGAGCACGAGGCTTTCCGGGAGATGGTCCGGGAGTTTCTCGCGAAAGAGGCGGTGCCCCACCTGCCGGACTGGGTCGCGGCCAGGGCCGTCTCGCGCGACTTCTACCGGCGGCTCGGCGAGCTGGGCGTCCTCGGCGTCGAGGTGCCCGAGGAGTACGGCGGCGGCGCCCAGAGCGGCCACCATTTCGGGGCCGTGTTCGCCGAGGAGGTCGCGCGGGCCGGGGCCACCGTCGGCACCGCGATGACCCACGCCAACATCATCCTGCCGTATCTGCTGCGCTTCGGGACCGAGGAGCAGAAGCGCCGCTGGGTCCCCGGCTGCGCCTCCGGCGAGCTGATGCTCGCCATCGCGATGACCGAGCCCGGCACCGGCTCCGACCTCGCCGGCATCCAGACCTCGGCCCGGCTCTCCGACGACGGCACCCACTACGTCCTCAACGGCGCCAAGACCTTCATCACCGGCGGTACCCAGTGCGATCTGGTGCTGGTGGTCTGCCGCACCGCGCCCGCGCCGGCGGAGAACCGGCGCCGGGGTCTGTCGATCCTGGTCGTCGACGCCACCAGCGAGGGCTTCGCGGTCGGCCGCAGCCTGGAGAAGATCGGACTGCACGCCTCCGACACCGCGGAGCTGTCCTTCACCGATGTGCGCGTGCCGGTGGAGAACCTGCTCGGCGAGGAGGGCGACGCGTTCTCCTGTCTGACCGCCAATCTGCCGCGCGAACGCCTGGTGATCGCTGTCCAGGCGGCAGCCGCCGCCACCGCGGCCATCCGCTTCGCCCGCGACTACACCCGCGAGCGCGAGGTCTTCGGCAAGCCGGTGGCCGCCTTCCAGAACACCAAGTTCGTTCTCGCCGAGTGCGCCACCGAGGTGGAGGCGGCCCGGCTGATGGCGTACGAGGCGCTGGAGCGCGACGCCCGCGGTGAACTCACCGCCGACTACGCCGCCATGGCGAAACTGCTCTGCACCGAGACCGCGAGCCGGGTCATCGACAAGTGCCTCCAGCTGCACGGCGGCTACGGCTACATGCTGGAGTACCCGATCGCCCGGCTCTACGCCGACACCCGCGTCATGCGGATCTACGGCGGCACCAGCGAGGTCATGAAGACCATCATCGCCAAGTCCATCGGCCTCTGACCGGGACCACCGCCACCCCTTCCCGCAGCTGAAGGAGTCATCATGCAGATCAACGGAGTCTCCGCCGTCGTCACCGGCGGTGCGTCGGGCCTCGGCCTCGCCACCGCCCGGCGGCTGGTCGGGCACGGCGCCCGGGTCGTCCTGCTCGACCTGCCCACCTCGGCCGGTGAGCAGGCCGCCGCCGAACTCGGCGAGCGGGCCCACTTCGTCGCCGGCGATGTCCGCAGTGCCGACGACGCCGCCCGTGCCGTGGCCGCAGCCGCCGCGCTCGGGCCGCTGCGCGTCGCGGTCAACTGCGCCGGTCTCGGCCGCGGCGGCCGGACCGTCTCCCGGGACGGCACGCCCTACGCCCTGGAGGACTTCGAGTTCGTCGTCGGGGTCAATCTGACCGGCACCTTCAATGTCCTCCGCCTCGCCGCCGCCGAGATGTCCCGCACCGAGGAGGCCGACGGCGAGCGCGGAGTCATCATCAACACCGCATCCGCCGCCGCGTACGAGGGCCAGATCGGCCAGTGCGCCTACTCCGCCTCCAAGGCCGGCATCGTCGGGATGACCCTGCCGATCGCCCGCGACCTGGCCGCCGCCAGGATTCGGGTCGTCACCATCGCGCCGGGTCTCTTCTCGACCCCGCTCCTCAACCGGCGGCCGCAGGAGGCCCTGGACGCGCTCGGCGCCCAGGTGCCGCACCCCTCCCGGCTGGGCGACCCGTCCGAGTACGCCCATCTCGCCACGGCCATCATCGAGAACCCCATGCTCAACGGCGAGACCATCCGGCTCGACGGCGCCATCCGCATGGCCCCCAAGTAGCCCCGGCTTCCCTGCCCCCGGCTTCCCTGCCCCCCGGCCTCCCGGCCCCTCTTCGGGGACCCCGGCGGGCGGTGCGCGGGGAGCTTCCCGGTCCGCGGGGGCGGACGCCCCCGGGACAGCGCCACCGACGGCCCACAGGGTTGACCGCCCGCGCCGGCTCCGGCCCTACCCGCGCATACCCCCGCCCCGCCCGCACCCCGGCCGGCCTGCCGCCGGCGAGGAGGAAGAGACTCCGCCATGGGCCTGCATCTGCCCGACGCCATCCGCCTGTACGCGGGTGAGCGCGCCCACTGGCCCGCGCTCACCTGCGCGGGCCGCACCATCCGCTACGCCGAGCTGGACTCCCGTACCAACCGGCTGGCCCGCGCGCTCCTCGCCGCCGCGCCGGCCGGCTCCCGGATCGGCTTCCTCACCCGGACCCGCGGCGAGGCGGGCGAGATCCTGATCGCCGCCGCCAAGGCCGGTCTGGTGACCGTGCCCCTCAACTGGCGCCTCGCCGTGCCGGAGCTGACCGGCATCGCGCGGGACGCGGGGCTGCGGGTGCTGATCGCCGACACCGAGTTCCTGGAGGCGGCCGACGCGGTGCGCGCCGTGCTGCCGGATCTGCTGCTCATCGGCACCGGGCTCGGCACCGAGCCCGGCACCGAGCCCGGCACCGAGCCCGGCTTTGGCACCGCAACCCCCACCGGCTCAGGCACCGCAACCGCAACCGGCACCGGCACCGGCACCGCGACCCGCACCGGCACCGGTGGACCCGCCCGTCCGGACACGGCGCCCGGATACGAGGCATGGCTCGCCGCCCACCCCGACGACGACCCGGGCCGGGGCGGCGAAGCCGACGCCGATGAGGTGTTCCTCCAGATCTACACCTCCGGCACCACCGGCCTCCCCAAGGGCGTCCTGCTCACCCACCGCAACTTCCACGCCGACCGGGCGGAGCTGGACGAGTACGTCTGGGAAGCCGGCTCGGTGGCGCTCAACGCCCTGCCGATGTTCCACGTCGGCGGCCTGGGCTGGCTGCGCCTCGCGCTGACCGCCGGCGCCCACACCCTGCTGGTCCCCGAGTTCGCCCCCGGCCCGGTCGCCGAGACCATGGAACGGGAAGGTGTCACCCACGCCTTCCTCGTCCCCTCGGTGCTCCAGATGCTCACCGCGCTCCCCGGCGTCGACACCCGCGACTTCTCCGGACTCCGCCTCATCGCCTACGGCGCCGCCCCCATCACCCCGGTCCTGCTGCGCCGCTCGATGGAGGTCTTCGGCTGCCGCTTCATGGGCAAGTACGGACTGACCGAGACCGGCGGCACGGTCAGCCGGCTGCCCCCGGAGGACCACGCCGCCGACGGGCCCCGCGAGCGGCTGCTCGCCTCCGTCGGAAGGCCCCGCCGGGGGGTCGAGGTCACCATCGTCGACACCCTGACCGGCCTCCCGGTCCCACCCGGGGCCGTCGGGGAGATCCGGGTCCGCTCCCGCCACAACACCCCCGGGTACTGGAACCGCCCCGAGGAGACCGCCGCGCTGTACGACGCGGAGGGCAGGCTGTGCACCGGCGACGGCGGCTATCTCGACGAGGACGGCCTGCTGTTCCTCACCGACCGGGTCAAGGACATGATCGTCAGCGGTGGTGAGAACGTCTATCCCACCGAGGTCGAAGCCGTCCTCGCGGAGCACCCCGCCGTGCTGGAGGTCGCCGTCGTCGGCGTACCGGACGAGGTCTGGGGAGAGGCTGTCGCCGCCGTGGTCGTCCTGCGCGAGGGCGCCGTCCGGCCCACCGAGCGGGAGCTGATCGACTTCACCCGGCCCTCCCTCGCCTCGTACAAGAAGCCCCGCCGGGTGCGCTTCGTCCCCGAACTGCCCCGCAACGCCGCCGGAAAGATCCTCAAGCGCGCCCTGCGGGAGCCCGGTCACCCCTGACCGCACCGGCCACGCCCGCCACCCCGACCACAGTGGCCGCCGCCCTCTGGGAGCGCCGCGACCGATCCGCACACGAGGAGCCGTTCGATGGCCGATCTCGAATACACCGTCCGCGACCAGATCGCGACGATCCTGCTCAACCGGCCCGAGCGCAGGAACGCGTTCACCGTCGACATGGTGCACGCCTGGGCCGACGCCCTGATCGAGGCCCAGCGCGACCCCGCCGTACGGGTCATCGTCGTCACCGGCGCCGGCGGCTCGTTCTGCTCCGGGGTCGACCTCACCGCCTTCAAGGGCGAAGAGCGCACCCCGCTGGAGGAGAAGGAGCTGCTGACCCGCCATGTGCACCGGGTCGCCCTCGCCCTGGAGGACATCGACAAGCCGGTGATCGCCGCCGTGTCGGGCCCCGCGGTGGGGGCCGGAATGGACATGGCGCTCCTGTGCGATCTGCGCTTCGCCGGCCGGAGCGCCCGCTTCTCCGAGGGCTACATCAAGGTCGGCCTGGTCCCCGGTGACGGGGGCTGCTGGCTCCTGCCCCGGGCCGTCGGCACCTCCACCGCGCTGCGCATGCTGTGGACCGGCGACTTCGCCGGCGCCGACGAGGCGCTGCGGATCGGCCTGGTGGACGAGGTCCACGACGACGAGACGCTCCTGGACGCCGTCCACGCGTACGCCGCCCGGCTCGCCGAGCGCCCGCCCGTCGCGATCCGCGCCATCAAGCGCGCCGTCCGCCAGGGCGCCCGCCACGATCTGCGCACCGCCCTCGACCTGATCTCGTCCCATATGGCAGTGATCACCACCACCCAGGACTCACGGGAGGCCTTCGACGCCTTCCAGGAGAAGCGGCCCGGCGTCTTCACCGGCCGCTGACCCCTCCGCCCGAAAGGCCACCCATGGACCACCCCCCGGAGACGGACTCCTGCGAGCGGCTGCGCGACCAGGTCCGCACGCTGACCTCCGCATGGCGGGACGCCGGACGCCACACCCCCCGCAGCGACTCCTGGCTGCGCTCCTTCGACCTGGACTTCAGCAGGGAACTCGCCGCCCGCGGGCTGATCGCCATGACCTACCCGAAGGAGTTCGGCGGGGCGGGCCGCACCCATGTGGAGCGGCTCGCCGTCACCGAGGAACTGCTGCGGGCCGGTGCCCCGGTCGCCGCGCACTGGATCGGCGACCGGCAGATCGGACCCGCGGTCCTGCGGTACGGCACCCGCGCCCTCCAGGAGGAGATCGTGCCCCGGATCGCCCGCGCGGAAGCGGTCTTCTGCCTCGGCATGAGCGAGCCGGAAGCCGGCTCCGACCTGGCGTCCGTCCGGACCTCGGCG
The DNA here is from genome assembly GCF_053594535.1 of Streptomyces sp. NPDC001889. Classification (NCBI taxonomy): domain Bacteria; kingdom Bacillati; phylum Actinomycetota; class Actinomycetes; order Kitasatosporales; family Streptomycetaceae; genus Streptomyces; species Streptomyces sp. NPDC001889. The sequence goes on along the minus strand of NZ_JBSFER010000006.1, from coordinate 85,018 downwards.
ACCCGGACCGAGGGCGGCTGGCTGGTCACCGGACACAAGATCTGGACCACCCAGGCCCACCGCGCCACCCACGCCTACCTCCTCGCCCGCACCGAGCGGACCGAGCGCAAGCACGACGGGCTCACCGAGTTCATCGTCGACATGGACAGCGAGGGCATCACGGTCACCCCGATCGTGGACCTCGCCGGGGAGCACCACTTCAACGAGGTGCGCTTCGAGAACGTCCATGTCCCCGGCCACCGGGTGCTCGGCGAGGCCGGCAACGGCTGGCGGCAGGTCGTGGAGCAGCTCTCCTTCGAACGCGGCGGCGCCGAGCGGGCCCTGTCCAGCTATCCGGTGCTGGTCGAACTGATCGCCGAGACCGCCCGGCAGGCCGACGACCGCGAGCTGCACGCCCTGCTCGGCACCCTGGTGGCACGGCTCGCCGTGCTCCGCCGGCTCTGCTACGACGTGGCCGCCGCCATGGACGCGGGCCGGGCCCCCGTCCAGCAGGCAGCGGCGCTCAAGTACCTCGGCAACGCCTTCGAGCACGAGGTGATCGAGGCGCTCCGCCGCACCGGCCTGTGCCGCGAACCCTCCTTCGACGGGACCTTCGGCCAGGCACTGCTGGCCTCCCCGGCCTTCAGCCTGCGCGGCGGCTCGGCCGAGGTGCTGCTCTCCCTCATCGCCCGACAGGAGGCCCGTTCATGAGCCAGTTCGCCGACGAGCTGCGGACCCTGGTGGACGATCTCGTCCAGCGCCACGGCCCCGGCGACCAGCCGGAGCTGTGGGCGAGCCTGTGCGGTCTCGGGCTGCCCCGGGTCGGCGTCGCCGAGGAGCGGGGCGGCTCCGGCGGCTCCCTCGACGACCTGCTCGTCGTCGTCGAGTCGGTGGCCCGGCACGGTATCGGCGTCCCGATCGTCGAGGCGTCGACCGCCGACTGGATTCTGAGCCACGCCCCGGAGCACGCCCTGGGCGACGAGAGCGAGCCGGCCACGGTCCTGCTGACCGAGGACCCGCCCGCGAGGGTCTCCGGCACCGTCACGGCGGAGCTGTCCGCCGTCCCCTGGGCCCGCGACGCCGCCCGGCTGGTGCTCTGCGCCCCGGGCGCCGACCCCCTCGCCGTCGATCTGCGCCACGGCTCGGTCACCGTCCGCCCGGGGGCGAACGTCGCCGGTGAGCCCCGCGACACCGTGGTGCTCACCCACACCCCCGCGCACACCGTCACCGGCGCGCCCTCCCACGACCTGATCAGGGAACGGCTCGCGCTGCTCTGGTCGGCGGCCGTGCTCGGCGCCGCCCACGGCGCCCACCGGCTCACCCGCGCGTACGTCTGCGAGCGGCGGCAGTTCGGCGCGCCCCTGCTCGCCATCCCGGCCGTCTCCGCCAACCTGGCCCGGATGCGGGTGCGTCTGGTCCAGGCCGAGGCGGCCCTCGCCCTGGCCCGCGAGGCAGAACCGCTCAGCGGCGCCGTCGAGATCGCGCGCGTCACCACGGCCGCGGCGGCCACCGAGATCGCCGCGACCGCCCATCAGCTCCACGGCGCCATCGGCATCACCGAGGAGTACCCCCTGCACCGCCTCACCCGCCGGCTGTGGTCCTGGCGGGACGCGGTGGCGAGCGAGCGCGAGTGGGCCGAGAGCCTCGGGCGCCGGGCCGCGTCGGCCGGGGAGGCCGGGGTCTGGACCCGTATCACCGCCACCGGCTGACAGCAGACGCGCCGGCCCGCGGACCCCCCGCCGCCGGTGCCCCCCGAGGAGAACGTGAGGAGAAGAGGAACGATGACCACCAGCCCCGAACTCGACTGGGACGACACCACCGACCAGGAGGACGTCACCCGCGGCCTGATCGAGAAGCTCACCCCCTGTGTCATCCGCAACGACGCGGGCCGGGTCGTCTGGGACAACGACCGCTGGGACTTCCTGAACACCCAGGAGTGCCCCGACTCGGTCCACCCCAGCCTGTGGCGGCAGAGCCGCCTCAACACCGCCCAGGGTCTCTTCGAGGTCGTGCCCGGGATCTACCAGGTCCGCGGCCTGGACGTCTCCAATATGACGATCATCGAGGGCGGGACCGGTGTGATCGTCGTCGACCCGCTGATGTCCCGGGAGGTGGCCGCCGCGGGCATGGAGCTGTACCGCCGCAACCGCGGCGACCGGCCCGTCCACGCCGTGATCTACACCCACAGCCACGGCGACCACTTCGGCGGCGTCCTCGGTGTCACCACCACCGACGCGGTGACGAGCGGCGCCTGCGCGATCGTCGCCCCCGAGGAGTTCATGCGGCACGCGGTCAGCGAGAACATCTTCGCCGGACCGGCCATGCTCCGCCGCGCCGTCTACATGTACGGCCGCTCCCTGCCGCTCGGCCCCGAGGGCCAGGTGGGCTTCGGCCTCGGACAGGCGCTGTCCACCGGCACCGTGGGCCTGATCCCGCCGACCGTGGACATCACCGCCACCGGCCAGGAGCTGGTCATCGACGGGGTGCGCCTGGTCTTCCAGCTCACCCCGGACACCGAGGCCCCCGCCGAACTGAACTTCCATCTGCCCGACCACCGGGTCCTGCTCATCGCCGAGAACGTCAACCACAGCCTGCACAACGTCCTCACCCTGCGCGGCGCCCAGGTCCGCGACGCGCACGCCTGGGCCGCGTACATCACCGAGTCCATCCAGCTCTTCCACGGCGCCGAGGTCCTCATCGGCTCCCACAACTGGCCCACCTGGGGCCGCGACCGGGTGCTGCGGATGCTCACCCAGCAGCGCGACGCCTACGCGTACATCCACGACCAGACCGTCCGGCTGATGAACCGGGGGCTGACCGGTCCGGAGATAGCCGAGGAGATCCAGTCCTTCCCGGGTGAGCTGGGCCGGGCCTGGAACACACGCGGCTACTACGGCTCCCTCAGCCACAACATCAAGGCCGTCTACCAGCGGTACATGGGCTGGTACGACGGCAACCCGGCGCATCTGTGGCAGCACCCGCCCGTCGAGCAGGCCAAGCGGTACGTCGCGGCCATCGGCGGCGCCGACGCCACCGTGGCCTCGGCGCGCGAGGCCGTCGGCGCCGGGGATCTGCGCTGGGCCGCCGAACTCCTCAACCACGTCCTGTTCGCCGAGCCCGGACACACCGGCGCCCGGGAACTCCAGATCGCGGTGTACGAGAGCCTCGGCCGGGCCCAGGAGAACGGCACCTGGCGCAACATCTATCTCACCGGCGCCAAGGAGCTGCGCGAGGCCGGCGAGACCGTGAGCAGGTCCGGGGCGCCCGGCGCGGAGAGCGTCGAGATGCTGGCGGGACTGGCCACCGGGTCCGTCTTCGAGTCGATGGCCGTACGGCTGGACGGCCCGCGCGCGGCGGCGCACCGGCTGCTGCTGCGCTGGGAGTTCACCGACACCCGGGAGGTCTGGACGCTGCTGGTCGGCAACGGGGTGCTCACCCCGATGCGGGGCGAGGCGCCGGGCGGGGAGCGCCCGCAGGCGACCCTCACCCTGGAGCGCGCCACCCTCAACCGGGTGCTGGCCCAGCGCACGACCTTCGCCGAGGCGATCGGCTCCGGCGCGATCGCCCTGGCCGGTGACGCCACGGTCCTCGCCACCTTCCACGGCCTGCTGGAGAAGCCCACCCGCAACTTCCCCATCGTCCTGCCGTAGCACGCGCGGAAGCCGGGCCCGCGCACCGCGCGGGCCCGGCTTCCGCGTCTCCTCCCCGGTCAGTCGCCGGCGGCGCGCCTCCGCAGCTCCGTCTTGAGGATCTTCCCGGTGGCCGACAGCGGCAGCGCGTCGACGAACACCACGTCCCGCACCCGCTGGTACGGGGCGACCCGCGCCCTGACGTACGCCATCAGCTCCCGCGCCAGGGCGGAGGGGTCCTCGGCGCGTGCCCCGGGCCGTACCGACACGAACGCCACCGGGATCTCCCCGGCCTCGCCGTCCCGCCGGCCCACCACGGACGCCTGGGCGACCGCCGGGTGCTCCCGGAGCAGATTCTCCAGCGGGCCGGGATAGACGTTGTACCCCTTGTAGATGAGCATGTCCTTCGCCCTGCCGACCAGGGAGAGCCAGCCCCGCGCGTCGAGCGTCCCGAGGTCGCCGGTGCGCAGCCAGCCGTCCACGAACTGCGCCGCGGACAGTTCCGGGGCGCCGTGGTAGCCGTCGGTGACCTGCGGCCCCCGGACCCACACCTCGCCCTGCTCACCGGGGGCCAGCGCGGTGGTGCCCCCGGGTTCCCTGATCTCGATCTCGGTGTCGAACAGCACCAGTCCCGTGCTCCCCGGCGGGACCTCGACCGAGCTGTCCAGCGGACTGATCGCCACCCCCATGGTGGCCTCGGTCAGCCCGTAGCCGTCACTGATCACCGCACGGGGGAAGATCTCCGCCAGCTCCGCGACCACCGCGGGGTTGATGGGCGCCGAACCGCTGCTGACCACCCGCACACACGACAGATCGCGCTCCCGGACCCCCGGCACGGCCAGCAGCGCGTGGCACAGCGAGGGGGAGCCGGTGACCGCGTGCACCCGCAGCCGCTCGACGGTGTCGAGATAGCGGGCGGCGTCGAAACGGCCGAACACCACGACGGTGATCCCGGCGGCGAGGAAGACGCTCTGGCTGACCATGCCCATGCCGTGGAAGAGCGGGGCGATGGCGATACCGGTGGCGTCGCCCAGCGGGATGTGGTGCGCGGTCGTCGCCCCCGGCACCGCGCGCAGGGTGATCCTCCCCTCCCCGTCCGCGTGCGGAACGGCGGCGCTGCGCCAGCACGCCGTCTGGAGCACATTCACCACGAGGTTGCGGTGCAGGACCCGGACGGCCTTGGGCACTCCCGTGGTGCCGCCGGTGAAGGCGAGATGCGCGACGGCGCCCGGCTCCACCGCCGTCGCGGGCGCCGCGTCGGCCCGCAGCAGGTCCTCCAGCGGGAACGGGGCCACCGGGAACCCGGCCGTGGGCACGGTCCCGTCGGGACCCGGGGCCGCCTCCGTCACCGGGGCGAGCACCACGAGACGGACCCGGGAGCCGTCGAGGGCGCCGGCGAGCGGCGCGGCGACCGAGGGGTGGGTGACGACCGCGACCGCGCCGGAGTCGTCCAGTTGCTGCCGGAGCGCGGCCGGCGGCTGGGTCGGGTTGAGCGGGACGACGGCGCCGCCCGCGAGCAGCACACCGTAGTAGGAGACGGTGAACCAGATCGAGTTGGGCAGATGCAGCCCGACGGCCTCGCCCGGGGCCAGACCCCGTTCGCGCAGCCCCTGGGCGACGCTCAGCGCCCGCTCGTACAGCTCCGCGAAGGTCAGCCTCACCTCGCCGTCGATCAGCGCGGTGCGGCCGGCGTAGGCGTGGGCCGAACCCGCGAGCAGATCCGCGACCGTGCCGTCGGGGTAGTCGAGGGTGCGGGGAAGCCCTCGGGGCCAGGTGGTGGTCATGGCGGAACTCCTTTGTTCAGTCATGCCCGGGCGCTGCCTCGGGACGGGGGCCGGTGCTCACACCGGAGCCGGGGAGCCCGGCGGGGAGTGCGGGGGTGTCACTGTCCGCTCCAGCGGGGGGAGCGCTTCTCGGCGAACGCCAGCGCGCCCTCCCGGGCGTCCGCCGACGCGAAGACCGGCGCGCAGGCGTCGCGGTTGCGCGACCACACCTCGTCCGCCGGCCAGTCGGCGGACTCCGCCACGATCCGCTTGCTGGCCCGCACCGCGATCGGGCCGTTCGCGGCGATCTCCCGGGCCAGGGCCAGGGCACCGTCCAGCGCCCCGCCCCGCGCGGTCAGCTCGTTGACCATGCCCAGCTCGTACGCCCGCCGCGCCGGCAGGAAGGCACCGGTCAGGGCGTACTGCATCGCCACGGTGTACGGAATCCGCCGGGGGAGGCGCACCAGCCCGCCGCCGGCCGCTATCAGCCCGCGCCGGGTCTCCGGCAGTCCGAACTGCGCGGTGTCGGCCGCCACGATCAGATCGCAGGCCAGGGCCAGTTCGGTGCCCCCGCCGAGCGCGTACCCCTCGACGGCGGCGATCAGGGGCTTGGCGGGCGGGGTCTCCGTGATGCCGCAGAAGCCGCGCCCGGGGATGCCGGAGCGCTCCCCGGCGGCCAGGGCCTTGAGGTCGGCGCCCGCGCAGAAAGTGCCACCGGCGCCGGTGATCACCCCCACGACGAGATCGTCGCGGGCGTCCAGCTCGTCGACGGCCTCGGCGACGGCGTCCGCCACCGCCCGGTTGACGGCGTTGCGGGCCTCGGGGCGGTTGATCGTCACCACGGCGACGCCGTCCGCGAACGAGGTGAGCACGAGATCGGACATGTCGGTCCTTCCGGGGGATGAGGGGGTCGTTCAGCCGCGGCGGGCCCGCGCGGGCCGCACCACGGTCTCCTGCACCACATGGGCGATCAGCCTGCCGTCCCGGCTCCACACATCGGCGAAGGCGAGGCCGCGCCCGTCCACCGAGGTGGGGCTGCGCTGGGCGAACAGCATCCACTCGTCGGCGCGGAACGGCCGGTGGTACCAGACGGCGTGGTCCAGGGAGGTGAGAAAGACCGACGGGGGCGCGCCGCGCAGCATCCGCGGGCGCTCCGTCGACAGCACGGCGACCGGCGCGAGAAAGAGATCGGAGGCGTAGGCCAGGGCGCAGGCGTGCAGCATCGGGTCGTCGGGCAGCGGCCCCGCCGAGCGTATCCACAGCCGCTGCTCGGTCAGGCCCTCGGTGTTCGGTTCGGCGGGTCCGGGGACCAGCCGCATCTCCAGCGCCCGGATGAACTCGGCCTGCGCGTAGTCCTCGGGGTTGATCCGCTTCCAGATCTCGTACATGTCGGGAAGGGTGTCCGGGTCGGCCGTCGCAGGCATCGGCGGCTGCCGGTCCCCGGTGTGTTCGAGCCGTTTGAAGGAGGTGGAGAGGGTGAAGACGATCTCTCCGCCCTGGAGGACGGTGACCCGGCGGGAGAGGTACGAGGACCCGTCCCGCACCCGCTCCACCGAGTAGACCAGGGGGCGCGCGGTGTCGCCCGCGCGCAGGAAGTAGCCGTGCAGCGAGTGCACCGCTCTCCCCTCGGGCACGGTCCGGGCCGCCGCGGTGAGCGCCTGGGCCGCGACCTGTCCGCCGAAGGCCCGCAGCGGGATGCCGGCATGGCACCAGCCCCGGAACAGATCGTGGTCCAGCTGTTCCAGGCCGAGGAGTCCGACGAGGTTCGCGACCGCGTCCGGCTCCGTCCGCCGCTCGGGTGTCACGGGCATCGCGGGCCGTCCTCAGAGGAGTTCGAGGATGGTGGCGTTGGCCATGCCGCCGCCCTCGCACATGGACTGGAGGCCGTAGCGGATGCCGCTGTCGCGCATGTGGTGGACCAGGGTGGTCATGATGCGCGCGCCCGAGCCGCCGATCGGGTGGCCGATGGCCATCGCCCCGCCGAGCGGGTTGAGCCGCCGGTGGTCGGCGCCCGTCTCCTTGAGCCACGCCAGGGTGACCGAGGCGAAGGCCTCGTTGATCTCGTAGACGCCGATGTCGTCGAGGGAGAGCCCCGAGCGCTTCAGCGCCTTGGCGGTGGCGGGGATGGGGCCCTTGAGCATGGTGACGGGATCGGTCCCCGCCACGACGGCGGTGTGGACGCGGGCCAGCGGTGTCCAGCCCCGGGCGCGGGCGAACGCGCTGGTGGTCACCAGCAGGGCGCCCGCCCCGTCGGAGACCTGGGAGGCGTTGCCCGCGGTGATGGCGCCGTCCTCGCGGAAGGCCGGTTTGAGGGCGGCGAGCGTCTGGAGGGTGGAGCCGCGCCGGACGCCCTCGTCGGTGTCGAAGACCCGGGTGGTGCCGTCCTCGCCGGTGACGGTGACGGGGGCGATCTGGTCCTTGAAGCGTCCCTCGTCGATGGCGCGCGCGGCGCGGGCGTGGGAGTCCAGGCCGTGCTGGTCCATCTCGGCGCGGGTGATCCCGTACTCGTCGGCGATCAGCTGGGCGCCCGTGCCCTGGTGGAAGCGGACACCGTCGTAGCGGTCCCAGACATCGGGGCCGAAGGGTTCGCCGAAGCGGCCATCGAGCCGGGTGGTGCCCAGCGGGATGGCGCTCATGACCTCGACGCCGCCGGCCACGGCCACGTCGTACTGCCCGGAGATCACACCGGCCGCGGCCTGGTGCACGGCCTGCTGGGACGAGCCGCACTGGCGGTCGACGGTCACCCCGGGGACGGACTCCGGCCAGCCGGCGGCCAGTACCGCGGCCCGGCCGACGCATCCCGCCTGCATCCCGACGCCGGCGGCGCACCCCCAGATCACATCGTCGACGAGCGCGGGGTCCAGGCCGGTGCGTCCGGCCAGGGCGGTCAGGACACGGGCGGAGAGCGAGGCGGCGTGCGTCCGGGAGAGGGAGCCGCCCCGTCTGCCGACAGCGGTGCGTACGGCGTCGACGATCACTGCGTCGCGCATGGGGTCCTCCGTAAGTTGTTGGGCGGGCGGTGTGCGGGGCGGTTCGGATGGCGCGTGCGCACGGCGGCGTTCACCGCGCCGGGCGGGGCGGGGTCAGAGCCCGAGGTCCTTGGCGATGATGGTCTTCATGACCTCGCTGGTGCCGGCGTAGATGCGGTTGACGCGGGTGTCGGCCCAGAGCCGGGCGATCGGGTACTCCAGCATGTAGCCGTAGCCGCCGTGCAGCTGGAGGCACTTGTCGATGACCCGGCCGGCGACCTCGGTGCAGAAGAGCTTGGCCCTGGCCGCGTCCGCCGGGGTCAGCTCGCCCGTCGCGTGGGCGGCCAGCGCCCGGTCCACCAGGGCCTGGGCGGCGACGACCTCGGCGGAGCACTCGGCGAGGACGAACCTGGTGTTCTGGAAGGCCGCGACCGGCTTGCCGAAGACCTCGCGGTCGCGCACGTACTCCGTGGCGAAGCCGATCGCGCCGGCGGCGTTGGCGGTCGCGCCGACGGCCGCGCCGAGCCGCTCCACGACCAGGTTGTGGGTGAGATACGCGAAGGCCGCGCCCTCCTCGCCGAGGAGGTTCGCCACCGGCACCCGGACATCGGTGAAGGACAGTTCGGCGGTGTCCTGGGCACGCAGCCCGATCTTGTCGAGGGTCCGTCCGACGGCGAACCCCTCGGACGCGGTCTCCACGCACAGGATCGTCAGACCCGCGCGGCGGTCGGCGGGGTCGTGGGCCGAGGTCCGGCAGACGACCAGGACGAGATCGGCCTGCGCACCGCCGGTGATGAAGGTCTTGGCGCCGTTGAGGACGTAGTGGGTGCCGTCGTCGGAGAGTCTCGCCGAGGTCCGGATGCCGGCGAGGTCGGAGCCCGCGCCCGGCTCGGTCATCGCGATGGCGGTCATCGTCTCGCCGGAGAGGAAGCCGGGCAGCCAGCGCCGCTTCTGCTCCTCGCTGCCGAACTCCAGCAGATAGGGGAGGACGAGACAGGTGTGCACCGTCTCCGCGCCGAACCCGACGCCCGCCCGGCCGCACTCCTCGCGGATCACGGCCTGGTGGGTGAAGTCGGTGACACCCGCGCCGCCGTACTCCTCGGGCACCTGGACGGCGAAGACGCCGAGCGCCCCGAGTCCGCGGTAGAGGTCCCGGGGAACCCGGCCCTCCCGCTCCCACCGCGCGTAGTGCGGGACGACCTCCTGGGCGATGAACGCGCGGATGGTCGCCCGGAACGCCTCGTGGTCCTCGGTGAACATGCTGCGGCGCACGGTCACACCTCCTTGCTCACAGGTCCGGCGCGCTCCGCCGGACAAGCATTAAGTTAATTTCCATTAACCCAGCTGTCCAGGGCCGGGAGTAGGGAAATTCCTGGCGGTAGTGGTTTTGGCGAGGTGGCGAGTGAGGTCATGTTTCCCTGGTAATCACTGCTCAAGAACCTGGACACCGGCGTTAGCGTCAATTAACTTCATGGCTGTGCGCAGTCGGCTCCCGAACACGCCGCCCCCACGCGCCCGCCGTCTCGCCGCCCCCACGCGCTCGTCGTCCCACCCCCGCACACCGCACCGTCGCAACGAAGCGAGGACCGCTCACATGGCCGACATCGTGGAACACCGGACACTCTTCATCGGAGGCAGGTGGACGGACCCGGCGGGCCGGGACACCATCGAGGTGATCTCCCCCGTGACCGAGCAGGTCGTCGGCCGGGTCCCGCACGCCGCCCCGGCCGATGTGGACCGGGCCGTGGCCGCCGCCCGCGAGGCCTTCGACCACGGCCCCTGGCCCCGGATGACCCTCGCCGAGCGCATCGAGGCCGTGACCCGCGTCAAGGACGGCCTCCTCGCCCGCCACCGGGAACTCGCCGAGCTGGTCACCCTCCAGAACGGCTGCCCCATCACGGTCTCCGTGCGGGCCCAGGCGCTGAGCGCCGTCGCGGCCTTCGGCGCCGCACTGAACGTCGCCGCCGGTCTCACGGCCGAGGAGGAGCGCCCCGGACTGACCGGACCGCTCCTGGTGCGCCACGAGCCCGTCGGCGTGGTCGCCGCCGTCACCCCCTGGAACGTGCCGCAGCTCACCATCGCGGGCAAGCTCGCCCCCGCGCTGCTCGCCGGCTGCGCCGTCGTCCTCAAGCCGTCCCCGGAGACCCCGCTGGACGCCTATCTGCTCGCCGAGGTCTGCGAGGCCGCGGGGCTGCCGGACGGGGTGCTCAGCGTCCTCCCCGCCGACCGGGAGACCGGCGCGTACCTGGTCGCGCACCCGGACATCGACAAGGTCGCCTTCACCGGCTCGGTCGCCGCCGGCAAGAAGATCATGGCCGCCGCCGCCGAGAACCTCACCCGGGTCACCCTGGAGCTGGGCGGCAAGTCCGCCGCGATCATCCTCGACGACGCCGACCTCGACGCCGCCCTGCCCCACCTCGTCATGGGCGCCTTCGCCAACAGCGGCCAGGCCTGCGTCGCCCTGACCCGCATCCTCGCCCCGGCGAGCCGCTACGACGAGATCGCGGCCCGGCTCACCGCCGCCGTCGCCGCGCTGAAGGTCGGCGACCCCTCGGACCCGGCCACCATGATCGGCCCCATGGCCACCGAGAAGCAGCGGCGGCGCAATCTCGACTACATCCGCATCGGCCGGGAGGAGGGAGCCACGGTCCTCACCGGCGGCGGCGTCCCCGACACCCTCCCCACCGGCTGGTATGTCGAGCCGACGCTCTTCGGCGATGTCACCAACGACATGCGGATCGCCCGCGAGGAGATCTTCGGGCCCGTGATCTGTCTCCTGCGCTACGAGACCGAGGCGGACGCGGTCCGGATCGCCAACGACTCCGCGTACGGCCTCGCGGGCACCGTCTGGGCGGGCACCGACGAGCGCGGCACCGGGATCGCCCGGCAGATCCGCACCGGTACGTACTCCGTGAACTGCCAGCGCTTCGATGTCGCCGGCCCCTTCGGCGGCTACAAGGACTCCGGCATCGGCCGCGAGTTCGGCCCCGAGGGATTCGCGGCCTACCAGGAGACCAAGACCATCCATCTGCCCGCCCCCGCCCAGGTCTGACCGCACCCACGAGGAGAGCACCATGCACGCAGCAGTACTCCGCCGGACCGGCGACGCCACCCTGGACGTCACGGATGCCGAGTCCGTGTCCTTCGGGCCCGGCCGGGTCCGGGTGAAGATGCACAAGGCCGGCCTCTGCCACTCCGACCTCTCCGCCATGAACGGGGTGCTCGCGCACCCCGCGCCCTTCATCCCCGGCCACGAGGGCGCGGGAGAGGTGGTCGACGTCGGCGAGGGCGTCACCCACGTCAAGCCCGGTGACCGGGTCATCGTCTGCTGGATGCCGCCCTGCGACGCCTGTCCCTCGTGCGCGGCGGGCGACGGCCACCTCTGCCGCAGCGGCTACCGGAATCTCGCCAACCCCAACTTCAGCAGCGGCGGAACGGTGCTCCCCGGCATGCTCGGCGCCGGCACCTTCGCCGAGGAGACCGTGATCGCGGCCTATGCCGCCATCCCGATCCCGGACGACGTGCCCTACGACATCGCGGCCCTGGTCGGCTGCGGTGTCACCACCGGCATCGGCGCCGCGCTCAACACCGCCCGGGTCCGGCCCGGCTCCTCCGTGGTCGTCATCGGGCTCGGCGGCGTCGGCATCAGCATCCTCCAGGGCGCCAGGGTCGCGGGCGCGGCCCGGATCATCGCCGTCGACCCGACCGCGAGCCGCCGCGAGGCGGCCCTGCGGTTCGGCGCTTCCGAGGCCATCGCCCCGGAGGAACTGGCGGAGGTCACCCGCAGGGACACCGGGGGCTTCGGCTTCGACTACGCCTTCGAGGCGGTCGGCAAGGCCGCCACCCTGCGCGCCGCGTACGACGCCACCCGCCTCGGCGGCACCGTCTGTCTGGTCGGCGCGGGCTCCCGCACCGATCTGACCGATCTGAGCATGGCGGAACTGGTCCTCAACGAGAAGCGGGTCCTGCCGTCCTTCTACGGCGGCGACGACATCCGCCGCACCTACGCGAAGATCTTCGACCTCTGGCGCGCGGGCCGCATCGACCTCGCGTCGATGATCACGCATCACGTACCGCTCACCGGCATCAACGAGGCGATCCGCCAGATGCACACCGGCGAGGCCCTGCGCACCATCATCGACATCGCCTGAGCCGCCGAGGCCACGGCGCCGGGGACTGTAACGGAATCCGCTCCCGCCTCGCGCGCGGAAGTGACGGCCGTCACCCGCACCCTGCCGCCGTGGCCTCCTCTGTTGACCCCTTGTCACAACAACTGTGCTTTCGGTAAGCCCATTTCCGGCCGAGGGCGGACATCTCGCGGCCGGGACGGCGTCCGAACGTCAGTAGGATGCAGTGACAGGCGCCCAGCCGGGTATGCGTGCTTTCGGTACGAGAGGACCGCCGGTCCGACCACGGTCCTCCGTGGGGTACGAGTGCGCATGAGGCGGGTGTCGTCCCGCCGGGCCCGGCACACGCCCTCCCGGTGATCGGCGCGCAGCCGGACCCTCGGGGGGACCGGTGTGTGCCGGGGCAGCCATCGACAAGGAGGTTTCAGTGCTTCGTTCTTCCGGTTCCGCGGGCACCGCCGGGGACGGCCGACGCCGAATACACCCCGCCGCGCTCGTGGTGGGGGCGGTCTGCCTCGGCTTCGGCGGTCTGTATGTGACGGGCCTGCTGGTCTCCGGTGACGAGGTGCCCTCGGGTACGCGGGTGCGCGGCGTGGACATCGGAGGGCTCAGCCCCGCCCGGGCCGAGGCGAAACTGGAACGCGAGCTGGCCCGTGAGTGGCCCGCGCCGGTCGAGGTGCGGATCGGCGACAGGACCGGCACCGTCGACTCCCGCGCGGCGGGCTTCACCCTGGACAGCGAGGAGACCGTGGCCCGGGCCGCCCGGACCGGATCGGGGCCGTTCACCGTCATCGGCCGGCTCTTCGCCTCCGACGGCCGCGCCGTCGAGCCGGTCCACCGGGTGGACGAGGCGAAGACCCGGACGGCACTGGCCGAGCTGGCCGGGAAGTACGACCGCACGGCCCGTGAGGGCGCGATCTCCTTCCGTGAGGGCCGCGCGGTGCCCGTGCGGGCCCGCGTCGGCGAGACGCTCGACGTCGGCCGCGCGACCGGTGTGGTCCGCGAGGCGGTTCTCGACGGGAGGACCGGCCCGGTCTCCCTGCCGGTCGAGCGCAGCGAGCCGCGCGTCGGCGCCGCCGAGGTCGACCGCGCCATGGCCGAGTTCGCCGGGCCCGCGATGTCCGCCCCGGTCACCGTCACCGTGGGTGGCCGCGCCGGCACCATATCCCCGGCGACCATCGGCGAGCACCTGGCCATGAAGCCCGACAAGACGGACCGGCTCACCCCCCGGCTCGACGCCAAGGCCCTGCGCGCCGACCCCGCGGTGACCCGCTCGCTGGCCGCGATCACCGATGAGCCCAAGGACGGCACCCTCAGCCTGGACGGCGGCACCGTGGTGCTCGCCGAGGACGGCAGGCCCGGCCAGAAGGTCACCGCCGACGCGCTGGGGCGCACCGTCCTGCCCCTGCTGACCCGCGGCGGCGACGCCCGCACGGCCGCCCTGCCCACCCGGGCCGTCCAGCCCGAGATCAGCCGGGAGAACTTCGACTCCCTGGGCCTCAAGGAGCGGATGTCCACCTTCACGGTCGACTTCGACCCCGCCCCCTACCGCACCACCAACATCGGCCGCGCGGTGGAGCTGATCAACGGCTCGCTGGTGAAGCCCGGTGAGAACTGGAGCTTCAACGAGACCGTGGGCGAGCGCACCAAGGCCAACGGCTTCGTGGACGGCATCATCATCCAGGACGACCAGTACACCAAGGCCGCCGGCGGCGGGGTCTCCGCGGTCGCCACCACCGTCTTCAACGCCATCTTCTTCGCCGGTGTGAAGCCCCTGGAGTACGGCGCCCACTCGTTCTACATCGAGCGCTACCCGGAGGGCCGGGAGGCGACGGTGGCCTGGGGCAGCCTCGATCTGCGGTTCGCCAACGACTCGGGCAACGCCATCTACATCGCCGCGAGCTCCACCGACTCCTCGGTCACCATCAGCTTCTACGGCACCAAGAAGTACGACTCCGTCGAGGCCGTCAAGGGCCCCCGCACCGAGGTGAAGAAGCCCGAGAAGCGCGAGGGGCCGAAGAAGAACTGTCTGCCGCAGACGCCGCTCGACGGCTTCAACGTCACCGTGGACCGGGTGCTGCGCTCCGGTGACAAGGAGGTCGGGCGCGAGACCTTCCGCACCCGCTACGACCCTCGCGACGAGGTCACCTGCGAGAAGCCGATCACCCTCTGAGCCGGTCACCCCGCTGAGCGGAACCGTGTGCGCCCGTGCCGTCCGGCACGGGCGCACATCTGTCCGGCCCGGCACGGGCGGCAATCCGGGCCGGTCCCGGCTCCGAATCAGGGCAGAGGGCGGACACTCCGGTCTCCGAACGGAGGGCACCATCCATGCTGACCCTGTCCCTGATCGGTCTGTTGGGCGGGTTGATCACGGCGGTCTCCCCGTGCATCCTGCCGGTGCTCCCGGTGGTGTTCCTCGCCGCCGCACCCGGAAACGCCGCCGCACCCGCCCCCGTACCCGCGACCGTGCCCGCCGGGTCCGGCACCGCCGCACCGCCCGGCGCCGCTGAAGGGCCCCCCGCTCCCGCCGCCCGGCCCTCCCGGCGCCGCAACCTCCGCCCCTACGCGGTGGTCGCGGGCCTGGTGCTCAGCTTCAGCTTCTTCACCCTCCTCGGTGTCACCCTGATCTCCGCGCTCGGGCTGCCCGACGACATCCTGCGCTACGTCGGTCTGACCCTGCTGGTCCTGATCGGCCTCGGCCTGGTCTTCCCGCCCCTGGAGCGGCTGCTGGAGAAGCCGTTCGCCCGCATTCCGCAGCGCCAGGTCAACAAGGAGGGCGGCGCCTTCGTCCTGGGGCTCGGTCTCGGTCTGCTGTACGTGCCCTGCGCCGGACCGGTGCTGGCCGCGATCACCGTGGCCGGGGCCCGGGGAGAGATCAGCGCCGATATCGTCGCCCTGACGCTCTCCTTCGCCGTCGGCACCGCGGTCCCCCTGCTGATCTTCGCGCTCGCCGGCCGCCGGGTCACCGAGCGCGTCACCGCCTTCCGCACCCGCGCCCGGGGTCTGCGGATCGCCGCGGGCACCCTGATGATCGCCCTCGCGTTCGCCCTCGCCCTGGACCTCACCACGGCCCTCCAGCGCGCGCTGCCCGACTACACCGCGTCGGCGCAGCGGAAGATCGAGGACAGCGACCGGGCGCGCCAGCAGCTCTCCGGCCTGTACGACAACTCCAACAAGGAGCTGTCCCGCTGCGAGGACGGCGCCGACGAACTCAAGTCCTGCGGCAGGGCCCCGGCGATCGAGGAGATCACCCGGTGGCTGAACACCCCCGGCGGTCGCGCGGTGAAGCTCGAATCGCTGCGCGGCAAGGTGGTGCTGCTCGACTTCTGGACCTACTCCTGTGTGAACTGCCAGCGGAGCCTGCCGCATGTCAAGGCATGGGACCGCGCCTACCGTGACGCGGGCCTGGAGGTCATCGGGGTCCACTCGCCCGAGTTCGCCTTCGAGAAGGACGCCGGGAACGTCGCCGACCAGGCGGAGAAGCTCGGTGTCACCTATCCGGTGGCCCTCGACAACGAACTCACCACCTGGGACAACTACCGCAACCGGTTCTGGCCCGCGAAGTATCTGATCGACGCCCGGGGGACCGTGCGCCACTTCACCTTCGGCGAGGGACGCTACCGCGAGACCGAGGAACACATCCGCACCCTGCTCACGGAGGCCGCCCCGTCGGCCGCCCTGCCCCCGAGGACCGGCCGCAGCGACGCCGACCTCACCGAGGGCCGCACCCCCGAGACCTACCTCAGCCACCAGCGCATCCGCCGCTACACCGGTGACCCGATCGCCGCCGACCGCCTCAAGACCTACCGCATGCCCGGGGAGCTGCGCCGCGACGGCGTCGCCCTCGGCGGCACCTGGACCGCCGGTTACGAGCACTTCACCGCCGGCGCCGACGCCCGGCTCGCCCTCCACTACCGCGCGCGGAACGTCAATCTGGTGCTGGCGGGCAAGGGCCCGGTCGAGGTCCTCGTCAACGGCCGCCACCGCACAACGATCCAGGTCACCGGCGCCCCGACGATGTACTCCCTCATCGACGAACCCGAGGCCCACGACGCCCGCCTCGAACTCCGCCCCGCCCCCGGTGTCCAGGCCTTCGCCTTCACCTTCGGATAACAGCCGCCCCGGGGGCCCGCCACCCGCCGCCGGAGGAGACCGTTGTACGGTGCGGTCACTCTCCTCCGGGGTGGTGGGCCCCGAGGACCGGACGCCCTGGAGCAGCGCGGGATGCGAGAGCACGCATGACCACACGGACCACGCCCGGAGCCGGGGCCGCCACCGGGGCGGAGGGACCCCGGCGGGGGTTCGGCGGGCTGATCGTCTTTCTGAACGGGACCTCCAGCTCGGGCAAGTCGAGCATCGCGAAGGAGCTGGTGGGCCTCTTCCAGGAACCCTCCTTCCATCTGGCGGTGGACGCCTTCCACGCGATGCGCTCGAAGCCCGAACTGACCCCGGAGCAACTGCCCGCCGTCCTCAGGCGCACCTGGATGGGGTTTCACCGGGCGGTCGCGGGAATGGCCGGGGCGGGCAACACCGTCGTCGTCGACCATGTCCTCAGCGAGCCGTGGCGCCTGCGGGACTGTCTGGAGCTGTTCCCGCACCGGGACACCGTCCTCGTCGGCGTCCGCTGCCCCCTGCCGGAGCTGGAGCGCAGGGAACGGGCGCGCGGTGACCGGCCGGCGGGACTGGCGGCCGGTCAGTTCGAGCGCGTCCACGCCCATGGTGTCTACGACATCGAGTGCGACACCGGGGACGCGAGCCCGGCCGAGTGCGCCCGGCGGATCGAGGACTTCCTCCACCGCCGGACCACCCCGACCGCCTTCGAACGCCTCGCGGCCGAGCGGGCCTGACCCGGGCTCAGCCGGCGCGCGGCACGTAGTAGGGCCGGTGGTGGGCCGCCACCGGCGCCGACTGGAAGCTCCACGCCCCGGCGGCGGGAGCCCCGCCGACCAGGGCGGCGATGTCGGTGCCGATGCGGGAGCCGCTGTCGTGGACCGTCAGCCGCACCCGCCCGGCGTCCGCCGCCGCCAGGGGGAAGAACCGGTAGGGCTGGTACACATGGAGCGGACCGGCCAGCGGCCGGCCGCCGGCGTC
Organism: Streptomyces sp. NPDC001889; assembly: GCF_053594535.1. Classification (NCBI taxonomy): domain Bacteria; kingdom Bacillati; phylum Actinomycetota; class Actinomycetes; order Kitasatosporales; family Streptomycetaceae; genus Streptomyces; species Streptomyces sp. NPDC001889. The sequence continues at coordinate 67,460 of NZ_JBSFER010000006.1, read as the reverse complement.
GGTGCCGTACCCGGTGATGGGGGTGCTGTTGACCGGGGTCCCGGGCAGACCGGTCAGATCGGCGGAGAGGGAGAACAGGGTCCGGTCCCGGCGGTCGATGCCGTCCCCGCTCTCCGAGGCCACCGCCTCCTTGCAGACGATGTCCCAGCTCTCGCCCGCCGGACCGTTGGGAGAGGGCATCGCCGCCCGGAACCAGGCCGGATACTTCGGCTCACCGAAGAGCGCCGTCCCCGCGGCGATCGCCAGCGGGTTGTCGCAGAGCACATGGAGCCGGGCGATCCCGAGCAGTTTCGTCTGGTCGTACCCCCGCGCGTACTCCTCGTACGAGAGCCTGGCGAGCCGGCCGGCGCTCGCGGTCGGATGCGCGACGACGCTGTACTCGATCTCCTGGGTGATACCGCCGCCGTTCGGGTACTGGGCGAAGTACAGCTGGTAGTTGAGGGTGACACAGGCCCTTCCGCCGAAGTCCGCCGCGGTCAGATCGGGGTGGTGCGCCGCGAGGGCCGCCCGCACCGGACCGGGGTCCACCAGGTGGTCGACGCCGATGTTGTGCAGGGCTCCGTAGTGGAAGGGCAGCAGATACGGGGCGGTCACGGGCGGCAGGGTCAGTTCGTCGGTCACGGGGTGCGGGTCTCCTCGGGGGTGGCCGGACCCGGGTGAGCCCCGGAGGCCGGCGGTCGGGCCGCGGCGCGCCGCGCGGACAGGTCGCGGTGGATCTGTTCGGCGCTGCGCAGGGTGATCGCGGCCATGGTGAGCGTCGGGTTGGAGGTGCCGAGCGAGGGCATGCTCCCGCAGCCCACCGCGTAGAGGCCGGGGTGGTCCCAGCAGCGCTGCCAGCCGTCGACGACGGAGTCGGCCGGGCTGTCGCCCATGATGTGGGTGCCCCCGCCGTGGCCCGCGCCCCGGTACACATAGGACCTGCCCCGGTACCTGTACCAGCCCGGGTGCGCGGGCCCGGGTGCGTACCGGCTGTGGTCCTCCGCCCCCAGCAGGGCGAAGATCTGCTCGGACACCGTCCTGGCCGCCGCGATCCCCTCCTTCACATGGTCGGAGAGGTCATACGTGAGCCGTGGGCGCGGCCGGCCCAGCGGATCGGGCGGACCCGGGTCGAGGGTGACGCGGTTGGCCGGGTCGGCGCTCTGCTCCAGCTCGAACTGGAGGGCGAACTGCCGGCCGATCCGCTCCCCGGCGGCCCTCCGCAGCGCCGGTCCGAACAGCCCCCGCCCACCGCCCGCCGGATCGCCGTGGCGCAGCAGTTCGGCCACATCGAGGGAGGGCGGGCCGACCGCCCAGTTCCACCCCCAGTTGCCGATCTCGATCCGGAAGGGCGCCCGGGCGGCCCGGGCCGGACCGAAGCGGAACCCCTCCAGACCGGAGGTCGAACCGGGCCCCCGGTAGGGCCCGGTGGGCCGGGGCAGCAGCCCCCAGGTGAGCAGCACGGGGTGGTCCATCAGATTCCGGCCGACCTGGTCGCTGGAGTTGGCGAGCCCGGAGGCGAGCAGCAGCCGCGCGTTCTCGATCGCGTGGGCGGCGAGGACGACCGTGGCCGCGCGCGCCGTGTGCCGGACCGGACGGGAGGGCCCGGCCGGGTCGTCGTACCGCTGGTACTCGACTCCGGTGACCCGCCCCCCGGGGCCGGCCACGATCCGTGCGGCGACCGCGCGGGTGCGCAGGGTGACCCCCGGCGCCCAGCGTGCCTGGGTGCGCAGCGGGGTGTACTTGGCCCCGGTCGGGCAGACCGGGATACAGCTCGCGCTGCCCTCGCAGACCGGCCCGTGCTCCTCGGTCGCGGCGGTGTTGCGGGCCTGGGGCGTGCCGACGACCCGCAGCGGGGTCGGGTGGGGGTGCGCGGGGTCCCGGGCGTGGCGCCCGTCCAGCCGCTCGGCCAGCATCCGGTCGAGATGGCTGGGCGGGACCGGGGGATGCGGGTAGGCGTACCCGTCCGGCCAGGGCAGACCGACGTGGTCCCGCTGCTCGGCCGGATCACCGGCCACCCCCAGTTCGCGCTCCGCCGCGCGGTAGTAGGGCTCCAGGTCGCCGTAGCCGATGGGCCAGTCGCGGCCGTAACCGAACTCCCCGGTGCGGAAGTCCTCCGGGTGCATGCGCGGGGTGAGCCCCGTCCAGGCCGTGCCGGTGCCGCCGTTGACCCGCAGATAGCCGCTCGCGTACGGCAGCCGGCCGTTCTGGACGAGATACCCGGCCGCCCGGTAGCCGCCGCCGGGCAGACCGGTGAGGTCCGGTACGTCGGGGGAGGGCACCAGGGGGTTGGGCGCCAGCGCCGAGCCGGGGACCTTCATCGCCGCCGCGCGGAACCGGTCCGCGTCCACGGCGGGGCTGCCGTCGGTGTCGCCCACCCCCGCCTCCAGGACCAGAATCCGCCAGCCCCGCGCGCCCAGCTCCTTCGCCACCAGCGATCCGGCGATGCCCGCGCCGACGACGATCACATCGAAACGCTCCGCACCGGTCATAACCCCTCGCCCCCGCCCGGCTCCGAGGGGGGCTCGGCCCAGGAGCCGGGACCCGGTCTTCCGGCCCCCGGCGGATGGGCGCCGAAGCTCCGCCACACCAGCGCGCCGGCGTGGGCGCGGGCGGAGACCGGGGCGGGGGGCCCGCCGCCCGGCCCGTCGGGCCAGGCGCCCGCGTACCAGAGGTGGCAGACGGCCCGGGCGAGCCCGTCGAGCGCCGCGTCGCCGGTCGGGACGTACGGGTCGGTCGCGGTGGCGGCCAGCTTCTCGTAGAGCGCGGGATCGCTCCGGGAGCGGACCAGCCGGCGGTAGGTCCCGGCCAGCCCGGTCCCGGTCAGCTCGGCGGCGTCGAAACCGGTGAGCGCGGCCGAGAGGGCCAGGAACCGCCCGGCCTCCCCCTCCCGCTGACACGGCCCGGACCCGGACCCGGGGCCGGAGTCCCCGTCGTCTCCCTCGTTCCCCCCGGCCGGCTCGTTCACCGCGGTCACCCGGAGCCTCGCCCACGGCACCGGCGACGGACGCTCTTCGACATCGGTCAGAACCCCCTCTGCTCTCTGCCTGCCTCCCCGTTGGGCCGCCGAGATCCCTACCTCGCCACCGGCGGGTTCATGCCCCCGGCCCTCCGGCGGGTGGGTGCGCGGGGTGCGCCCGGCACCGGCGCCGGGCTCCGGGACACCGGCCTGTGGCCGTCCCTGTGCGCGGTACCCGGAGCGGCTCGCCACCGAACCCCGGCCAGGGAGGAGGCGAACCCGGACGCCGCCGCTCCGCGCGCGGACCCGGCGGCAGCGGTGCGCGGCTGAGCCCTCCGCCCGGCGGGCCCGGGGGCGGGCGCGGCGCACGGGGTACCGGTGCGGATGCCGGCGGGGCCCGTGAGTCCCGCTTCCCGCCCCGGCCGTGGCCGGCGCCCGCCCGTCGGGACGGTGCCGGAGCGGGCGTTGACGCGGGACGCCGGGGGCGGCGGGCCGGTGGCGCGGCCTCCGGGGGCCTTCGGAACACCACCCCACGCGCCGTCCTCCGGCCGAGCGGAGCGATGTCCCGGGCCGCGACCCCGTTACTGCGGGGCGATGTCGAAGATCCCGCACTGCACGGACGGCGAGAGCAGCACCGCTCCGGGGCTGCACCCCACCACGACATCGGGGTTCTGGGTCGTGGTGACGGTGATGTCGCCGAACTCGAAGGCGGAGTTGAGGTCGAGGGAGTCGAGGGCGGCGTCCGAGAGGACGGCCCCGGGTGTGGCGGCGGAAGCGGCGGACGAGGCTCCGGCGACGGCCGCGACGGCGAGTGCGACGGCGGCCAGAACGGTTCTGATGCGCATGGTCGGTCCCTTGACTGTTCGGTGTACCGGGCAGGGGCGGCTGAGACGTTCCCGGTACCACCGGCGCGAGACCGCGCCACGCCGGTGCGCACCCGATCGGCGCAGGGGGATTCACCCGGCCGTACGCACGGAGGGGCCCGGCCGCCGGGCCCTGGCTGCCGAACCCCCCGGAACCGGCCCGGTCAGAGCCGGGCGCTGATCGTCACGCTGATCGTGAGATGGCGGGAGGTGAACCCCTTGGACCGGGTCACACCGAACGCGTAGCGGTCGACCGTGGTGGTTCCGCGGGCCGTGAGCCGCCCGTCGGCGAAGGAGACGGAGTCCACGGCTATCGCCACCGGGCGGGTGACACCGTGCACGGTCAACTGCCCCCGCAGCGTCCCGCCCCCGCCGGACCGGTCGAGACTCCGGCCGCGGAAGGTCATCTCGGGGTACGCGGCCGTGTCCAGGTACTCGGCGGACTTCACGTGCTCGTCCCGCTTCGCGTTGGCGGAGTCGAAGCTTCCGCTGGGGATCACCACATCCACGGACGACTCCTCCACCGACTCGGACACGGTGATCGACCCGTGCCCGATGGTGAGGGTGCCCACGACCGGAAGCAGCCAGAAGGCACGCGTCTCGAACCGCAGGGACGAGGCCGCCGTGTCGATCTCATACGTTCCCGGTACCGGTACCGACTGTCTCTCAACGCCTGACGCCGTCATGAACGCGTACCCCTTCGGTCTGAAGATCGGCCCTGATCGATCACCCTCTCGTACCGCCCGCCGTTCCACCAGCCGACGACAAGCCGCAGAACGCGGTGATCGAATCCGGCCGGAAATCGCCGTGGCGGCGACTTCTCCACCGGACCGGGCGATACCCTTCCCCGGCTTTTCTGAATGATCATCAGTACGAGGGGAATGTCCGGATGAATCGAATAAGCACCGTACTTGCCGCGCTCGGCATCACCGCCGGGCTGATGACCGCCCCCGCGGCGAGCGCCGCCCCGCAGACCCCGGAGCGGCCGAGGGCGGCGGCACCCCGGCACGAGCCGCCGTGCACCGGGAAGTTCCTCGACGACGCCCGTCTCGGCCCCCAATGGCTGCCGGAGAAGCAGGTCGCACCGGTCGGGCCGCTGCTCAAGGGGTACAAGCGGACCGGCTCCCTCACCCCCTCGGCCTTCCTCGCGAAGTACTGGGAGGGCCCCGCCGGAACCGGCGGCTGGAAGTACCCGCCGAACGACGGCTTCGGCCAGGTCAACGGCGAGATCGACAAGGAGCCCACCAAGCTCCGCCCCGGCCAGCGGCTGGACCGCTTCGGCTCCGAGTTCGGCAGCTATCTCGCCCCGGCCGGTGACGCCTACCGCAAGCGCGCCCTGCCCCCGCAGAACCTCAACACCCGGGACGCGGCGGTCGCCTGCGACTACCGTGTCTACAAGGTCGCCAAGCCGTTCTGGGTGTGGCAGGGCCGTATCGCGCCCTGGTTCGAGCAGCCCGGCGGGGGCCGGCAGATCAAGCTGGACCCGGTCTTCCTCGACCCGGGGCAGGGCGAGCGCCTCCATGTGAAGTGGCTGCTGGAGCGCGGCTACCTCACCGCCGTGGCCGGCTAGGGCGGCCATGGACCGCCGCGGCGCACGGGCCGCGCTGAGCGCGGCGGGGGTGGCCGACGGCCACTACCACATCGAAGGGGTCCACGAACCCGCCCCCACGCCCCCCGACTTCCTGTATCTGCGGCGGGCCCCGGACGGGGGGTGGGAGACGGGCGTGTACGAGCGCGGCGCGCACCAGGCCATCGCCCGCCACCCGAGCGAGTCCGCTGCCTGCGCCCATCTGCTGCGGCTGCTGATCTGACGGCGCGGGTGCGGGGACCGCCACCCCGCACCCGCGCCTCCAGCGGGTCAGCCCCCGTCGCCGAGATGCCGCCAGCGCACCGGGTCGCGCGCCGGTGCGCCGGGCACCGGGTCCGGCAGCGCGCCCCGGTCGCCGCATTCGAGGACGAGCATCTCGTCGGCGCCGGGCTGGAACTCATAGGCGACCCGGTCGAGCCGCGAGGCGACACCGAAGCCGTCGAGTTCCGCGCGGATGCGGTCGAGATGCTCGTACCGCTCGTCCGTGGTGTGCAGCACCACCGGGAAGAGCCGCACCTGCCAGCGGGCCACCCGGACCAGCTCGATCAGCGCGTTCCGGTGGAACTCCGCATCGAACCGCGCGCCGTAGGAGAACAGCAGATGGGAGCTGAGCACCAGATCGAAGGAGCCATCGGCGAAGGGCAGATGGGGCAGGGTCCCCTCGACATAGCGCTCCGGGCGCGCCGTGATGTGCGCGGCGAAGGTGGTCGCGGCCTCGGACCGCAGCCGGGTGTAGCGCGTGGCGTCACCGAACCAGTCCCAGACGTACGAGGACGCGTTGTCCGCCACGGACCGGTGCTTGTGCTCGATCTCGCGCAGCACCAGCTCGCCGAGGCGCTCCCGGCCGGGACCGTACTGCGGATCGACGGCGACCGCGTCGGTCCCCCGGGCCCCGGCCAGGGCCACGAAGCTCGCGGCGCCGCCGGGGCAGTCCAGTACGCGCAGGGCCAGGTCGTCGTCCGACAGCGCGAACATCGCCCGGTACTCGTCGAAGGAGCGGGCACTGATCAGCATCGCCGTCAGCCCCGGCCGATGAAGGGCATGGTCGTGGGCAGGACCGTGAGGAACTGGACATTGGTGTCCGCCGGCATGGACGCCATCAGCAGCAGCGACTCCGTGAAGCGCGCCACGGGGATTGTCGCCTCGACCGCCATCGAGCCGTCGGCCTGCATCGCGGCGGGCTGCGGACCGCCGCCGGCCGGGTCCACGTTCCCCACGTCGATCTGTCCGCAGGAGATGCCGTAGGGGCGCCCGTCCAGCGACAGGGCCCGGGTGAGCCCGAGCACCGCGTGCTTGGCCGTCGTGTAGGCGATGGCGTTGGGCCGGGGCGAGTGCGCGGACGGCGCACCGTTGTTGATGATCCGCCCGCCCTGCGGGGACTGGTCCCGCATCACCCGGAACGCCTCCTGCGCGCAGAGGAAGGTACCGGTGACGGTGGTGTCCATGACCTTGCTCCAGTCGTCGAAGTCCACCTCCGCGACCGGCCGGCGCGGGACGGCCGCGCCCGCGTTGTTGAAGAGGAGGTCCAGCCGGCCGAAGTGCGCCCGTACGGTGCGGAACAGCGCGGCCACCTGGGCGGGGTCGCGGATGTCGGTGGGCACGGCGATCACCCGGTCCGGGCCCGCGCCCGACAGGGCGATGGTCTCCTTCAGCGCCTCCTCGCGCCGGCCGGCCAGGGCGAGCGACCAGCCCTGGGCGAGCAGGGCGAGCGCGCTGGCCCGGCCGAGCCCGCCGCCTCCGCCGGTGACCACACCGATCCTGCCGGTGCCGGGTCCCGTGGCCGCACCCGTGTCCGTGTCCCGCCCGGCGGGTCCGGCGGTCATCGGGTGTCCATCCAGACGCGCAGCACCCGGCGGGGCACTTCGGGCTCGTCGACGTAGGGCGAACGGCCGTGCAGCACCCTGCTGTTGCGGATCACCAGCAGATCACCCGCCGCCAGCTGGAGCCCGAAGGCGATCTCCGGCCGGTAGAGGACCTCGTCGAGGTAGTCCAGCGCCTCCAGCCGGCGGGCGCTCAGCTCTCCCGAGGCCCGTACCGTACGGGTCTGGTAGTAGCAGCCGACCGTCCCGTCCGCCTGGGTGAAGAGAATCGGCGAGACGACCGTCTGGACGCCCGCGCGCCCGGTCCGGTCGAAGGTCCACTCCTCCTGGAGCAGGGCGAGCACATCGGGCCGCTCCTGCTCGATGATGTCGTGGACGTGCCGGGCGCTCGCCAGCTTGGTGTTGCCCCCGCCCCGGACCGCGGGCTGGAGGCAGAGCAGGACCAGCAGATCACAGGTGTCGCAGTGGAACCCCAGCTCGGTGTTCCCGTCGCCGTCGTTGTCCCGCAGCACCCGGGTCAGATCCCCCTGGGCGTTCTGCGGAACGATCTCCCCCAGATCCCGCACCAGGAACGACAGGCTCCGGACGATGTCGTCGTCGGGCGCCGCCGGGTCGATCAGCCGCTGGACGTGCGCGAAACCCACCGACCGGATGCTCCGCTGGAGGAAGGAGTTCAGGTTCTCGCGCTGCGGAGCCGCGCCGTTCCACCGCTCGGCCACGGAGTCGGCCCAGAGCAGCTCCCGGTCGCCCGGGGAGACCGGTGCCGACCACACCTCGCGGGTGGACTCCAGATACTCCGAGGTCCAGCCGATGTCGTTGAGTGTTTTCTCGGTCATGCCGTGATCAGTCCTTTCAGAAGGGGGACGGGCACTACCGCGTCGCGGTGGCGACGGCCGCGGACCACAGGGACAGCGCCTCGTCGATCTGGGGGGCGGTGACGACGAGCGCCGGGATCATCCGGATCACATTGCCGTGCACCCCGCAGGGCAGGAGGAGCAGGCCGCCCTCGGCGGCGGCGCTCTGGGCGCGCTTGGCGGTGCCGGGATCGGGGGAGCCGTCGGGGTGGCAGAACTCGCTGCCCGCCATCAGACCCAGCCACCGCACATCGGCGATGGCGGGCGTCCCGGCGGCGATCTTCCGCAGCCCCTCCGCGAGCCGCGCGCCCTGCGCCGAGGCGTTCTCCACCAGCCGCTCGTCCCGGATCACATCCAGGGTCGCCAGCGCCGCCGCGCAGGCCACGGCGTTGCCGCCGTAGGTCCCGCCCTGGGAGCCCGGCCACGCCTTGCTCATCAGCCGCTCCGGCGCCGCGATCGCGGAGAGCGGGAATCCGCTCGCCAGACCCTTGGCGGTGATCAGTACATCGGGCACGACACCGGCGCTGTGCTGATGCGCCCAGAACTTGCCGGTCCGGCCGAAACCGGTCTGGATCTCATCGACCACCAGCAGGATGCCGTGCCGGTCCGCCCGCTCCCGCAGACCGGCCAGGAACCCCGCGGGGGCGGGCACATAGCCGCCCTCGCCCAGCACCGGCTCGACGAACATCGCCGCGGTCTCGGACGGCGCGCTGACGGTCGCCAGCACATGGTCGAGACCGCGCAGCGCGTGCTCGACCGCCTCCTCCTCGCTCATCCCCAGCCGGAAGGCGTGCGGGAAGGGCGCCACCGCGACCCCCGGCATCAGCGGGCCGATACCGGCGCGGAACCGGCTGCCGGCCGTGGTCAGCGACGCCGCGCCCATGGTGCGCCCGTGGAAGGAGCCATCGAACACGATCGCGTTCTGCCGGCCGGTGGCGTGGCGGGCGAGCCGCAGCGCCGCCTCCACCGCCTCACTGCCGGAGCACATGTAGAAGACGGAGTCCAGGCCCGGGGGCAGCACCTCGCCGAGACGCCCGGTCAGCGTCAGCAACTGCTCATGCAGCACGGTCGTGTACTGCCCGTGGATCAGCCGGCCCGACTGCCGCTGCACGGCCTCCACCACCCGGGGGTGGCAGTGGCCCGTGCTGGTGACACCGACACCCGAGGTGAAGTCGAGATAGCGCCGGTCGTCGGCGTCGAAGAGATACACCCCCTCGCCTCGGGCGGCGACAACGGGAGTGGCTTGCTTGAGGACCGGGGAGAGCTGGGACATGGCGTCCTTTTCTGTCTGTTCCATCTGTTCTGTCTGATCTATCTGGTCTATCTGGTCTGTCTGGACTTCTGCCGTCGGGGTGCGGGGCCGGGCGCGCCGGGGCCGTCCGGGCTGCCCGCACCCGGGGCGATTCCGCCGGGGCCTCAGGTGAGCTGGGGCGATACGACGGTCGCCGGGAGGAACCCGGCCGCGGTGGCCCACGTCAGGGCGGCGGACCACCACTGCGGGGTCGGCGCGGCGAAGCGCACCCCGAGCCGCTCCAGCACCGAGGTCGTCCACGAACTGTCCGCGACGATGTTGCGGTCCCCGAGCTGTGACCAGGTCGACGCCAGCCGGGCCGTCGTCGGATCGCTCCGCTCGGCCCGCGCGAGCGCGAGGGCGAAGGCCGCGTCGTCCGTCAGCTCCACCGGATAGCCGTGCCCGGCCATCCACGCGACCAGTTCGTCGTGCGCCACCTTGTGCGGGGTCTCCACGTGGTAGACGCCCGGCGCCGCGTCCGGGAACATCGCCAGCGCCGCGATACCCGCGGCCACCGTGTCGACATGGGAGAACTCGAACGTCGTCGACGGCCGGCTCGGCGCCGCGCCGGCCAGCACATAGCCCCGGACGACCTGGTAGATCCGGTTGTCCTGGACATTGCGCTGGAACGCGCCGGTGCGGCTGTCCGCGGCGATGTGGCCACTGCGGTGGATATACGCCTGACGGCCCGAGGCCGCCCAGGCCCGCACGGTCTCCTCGGCCCGGAACTTCGCCTTCTCGTACGGGGTGCGGAAGCTCTGGCCGACCCGCAGATCCGCCTCGCTGAACCGCCGCGCGGGCCCGTCGACCCCGCCCGCGACCGCCAGGGTGGACACATGGTGGAAACGGGCCCCGGGCGCCTCGGTGTCGATCCACTCCAGCAGTCTGCGCACCGCCGTGTTGTTGGTCCGCTCCAGATCGGTGGGGGAGGCCACCAGCCGGACGTCCGCCGCGGCGTGCACCACGACCTGCGCCTCCCGGGCGCGGGCGAGACCGGCGGCGGAGAGACCGAGACCCTCCCGGTCGATGTCGCCGGCGATCACCTCCGCGCCGCCGAGCCGGCGGGCCGCGTCCGCGTCGCTGTCCCCGCGCACCAGCGCGGTCACCCGGGCGCCCCGCGCGGTGAGTTCGGTGAGCAGATGCCCGCCGAGATACCCGGTCGCACCGGTGAGCAGCACCCGGGCCGGCTCGCGCACCACCCGCCAGCCGCCCCGGGGCACCGCGGCACCGGTGTGCAGCAGCTGTCCGGAGGTCGACGCCGCCGACCGTACGGGTGCGGGGGCGACCGCGTCCGCGAGGCCGGCCACCGAGCGGGCGAAGGCGGTGAGAATCCGGTCCGCGCTCCCGTGGGAGAGCCTCGGCCAGGCGTAGACGAGATCCGTGACCAGCCTGCCGCCGATGACCCTCGCGGTCAGCCGGAGCGCGTAGAGCGAGTCGCCGGTGGCGCACCGCGCCGAGCCGGCCTGTTCGTCGGCGACCGACCAGCCCAGGGACGGCTCATCGGGCAGCCGGAAGCTGCCCAGGAAGTTGAACCCGACCTCCGGGCGGACCCCCTCCGTGTCCATCGGCAGCTGGGGCGCCTCCCGCAGGCGCTCCTCGGTCTCCCGCACCCGGCGCGCCCGTGCGGGCCCGCCGTCGGCGCTCGCCCGCTCCGCCGCGTCCGGCCCGTCGACGGCCAGCCACTTCACCGCCGTGAACCAGCCCACGGTGTCCAGGTACTGGGCGCCGTCCCCGCCGGTCTCCCGGCCGTGGGTCTCCACCTCGACGCCGAGGCGGTCCTGCCCGCTCCACTCCAGCGCCGCCTCGGCGAACGACGCCAGCAGAACCGCCTCCAGCCGCTGGGCGCCTCCGTGGCGCTCGACGAGCCGGGCGGTCGCCTCCTCGCCGAGGGTCCAGATCAGGGTGGCCGGTTCGGTCCCGCCGGTCGCGTCGTCCACCGGGAGCCGCGGGGCGACCGCCTCCTGGACGGGCGGCGCGGCCGGGGTCCCGGCCGCCCAGGTGTAGAAGTCCGCCGTCGGCGGCAGCTCGGCCCGCCGCCCTGCCAGCTCCGCCCGGTAGGCGGCGGCGAGGTCGTCGAGGAGGATGCGCCAGGACAGCCCGTCGACCACCAGATGGTGCGCGATCAGCGCGAGCCGGTCGTCGACACCGGGGCCGCCGGTGAACAGATGCACCCGCAGCAGGCGTCCGGCCTCCGGGTCGAGACTGCGGTGCAGCTCGGTACAGACGGTGCCGACGGTCTCCGCCACCGGCACCCCCGGCCGGATCGGCGAGCAGCTCACCGCGTCGAGGTCGACCGCGTCCCGGGGGTCCCCGGGGCCGTCCGGACCGACCGGCCGGCGCAGCGCGGGATGGCGCTCCAGCACGGCCGCGACCGCCGCCGACAGGGCCGGCGCGTCGACCCGTACCGCGCACCGCAGGGCCACGGACTGGTTCCAGTGCCGCGGTTCGTCGACGGGCTGCCGGAACAGCCACCGCTGCGCCGGGGCGAGCCGCAGCTCCCGGGCGCCGGTGCGGTCGACCCTCGGCCGGGGGCGGCCCCGGGAGGAGAGGGCGACCGCCGCGAGCCCGGTCGGCGTCGGGTGCTCGTAGAAGTCCTCGAACGCCACACTGTGGCCGCGCCGGCGCAGGAACGCGATCGTCCGCATCGCGAGGATCGAGTCGCCGCCCAGGCTCAGCACATCGGCGTCCGGATCGAGGATCGGCAGCCCCAGCGCGTCCGCCCACAGCTCGGCGACGGCCTGCGCCAGCGAGACCGCGCCCCGGCCGGAGCCGTCGGAGCGCCGCGGCCGGGTACCGCGCGCCCGGGCCTCGATGAGCCCGTTGACGATGGCCCCGAGCCGCTCCCGGTCGAGCTTCCCATTGGTGCCGAAGGGGAAGTCCGGCACCGCGAGGATCGGCTGCGGGACCGAGTAGCCGGGCAGCCGGTCGCGCAGATGGGAGCGGAGCGCGGCGAGCGTCCCGCTCTCGCCGCCCCCGCCGGTCAGCCGGACCGCCGCGAGGAGCTGACTGCCCGCGGGGGTCTCGCGCACCAGGACCGCCGACTGGCCGACCCCGGGGAACTCCTCCATCGCGTGCTCGATGCCGACCGGGTCGACCCGGAAGCCCCGGACCTTCACCTGGCGGTCGGACCTGCCGATGTAGACCAGGTTCCCGTCCGCGCGGCGGCGGCACACATCACCGGTCCGGTACATGCGCCGGCCGCCGTACCGGACGAAGCGGCACGCGGTCTCGTCCGGCCGGCCGAAGTAGCCGGCGCTGACCCCCCGTCCGCCGATGTGGAGTTCGCCCGTCGCCCCCTCGGGGGACAGCCGCAGCTCCACCTCGCCGATCGCCGTGCCGATCGGCACGGTGGCCTCGTCGGCCGGCAGATCGGCCACGGCGGAGGCCAGGAAACAGGTGGCGCCGACGGTCGTCTCGGTCGGCCCGTAGTGATTGGCGACCCGGGCGGCGACCCCCTGCTCCAGCAGGCTCGCGGCGAGCGACCTGGGCAGCGCCTCACCGCCCAGGATCACCGTGTCCAGGGCCGGGCTCCCCGGCGGCCTGCCCGAGAGCAGCGCCGTCAGATGCGACGGAGTCGTCTTCAGCACCGACACCCCGGCCCCGCGCAGCGAGGCCCAGCACGCCTCGGGATCGCGCGCGTGATCGTCCGCCACGACATGCACCGACCCCGCCGCCGCGAGCGCGAGCAGCCAGGAGGTGTGGCCGAGGTCGGCCGCCAGGGTGGTGACATGGCCGACGCACGGCGCGTCGGCCTCCGTGAGACCCAGCCGCTCCCCGAGGGACTCCGCGTAGTGCACCGTGTTGGCGTGCGTGACCGCCACGGCCTTGGGCTCACCGCTCGACCCCGAGGTGAAGGAGAGATACGCCAGATCGGCGGGGAGCGGCGCTTCGGCGGCGGGGGTCCCGGGCGGAGCGCTCCCGGCCAGCGCGTCGATGTCGAGCACTTCGGTCCTGCAGGGCTCCGGTGCCCGGATGTCCCCGGTGGCGGTGAGCGCCCAGCGCACCTCGACCGCCTCCAGCCGTCTGCGCACATCGGGCGCGCTCCACCCCGGATCGATCACCACGGCGGTGGCGCCCGAACGCATCACTCCGTACAGCAGCGCCCACAGCCGGGCGTCCCTGGCGCCGAGTACCGCCACCCGGTCGCCGCGCCCCAGACCGAGACCGGTCAGCCGGGCCGCGACATGGCCGGTCACGGCGGCGAGGGTGCGGTAGTCGAGTGTGCGGACCCCGTCGCTCACGGCGGGGCGGTCCGGGTGGGCGAGCGCGTTCCGTATCAGCAGTTCGGGCAGCGAGGCGGGGGCTCGCGTCGCGCGGGTCATTTTCGTCGACCTCCGGTTGGGGCATGCGGTGCGATGTCACCGGCGACGAAGGCCGTCAGCTCGTCGTCGAGCGGCAGGCGCTGGGCCAGTTCCCACGCGACCATGCGGTGCAGACCGTCGAGATGGACGAGACCGTCACCGGGGCTCAGGCCCGCGTAGTCCTCGTGCGGCACCGGGTGCGTACTGAGATAGATGGAGGTGAAGGGGGAGTCCCGGAAGCGGGCGAGCTTGGCCGCGCACACCGGGCACGCCTCGGTCCACTCCGCCTCGCGCGAGCGCAGCCGCCGGACGGCCTGACCGACGGTCAGCCCGGACCTGGGCACGAGGTCGCACCCGCCGCCCTCGCTGAGGTGCCAGGGCAGCATGACGTCGAGGACCTCGGTCCGGGAGAGCAGGACCTTCGACCACCGGGCGAAGACCTCGTCCGCCAGCACCAGGGCGTCGTCCGCGTCCTGGTTGGTGTTGGCCTCGTGCTCCCGCTCCGCGGGGTGGTCCCGGTGGAAGCTCGTCCGCACCTCGTCGAAGGTGACCGGACTGACGACCTTCATGTTGGCAGTGCCTCCTCAAAGGGATGGTGAGTACTCGGTGAAATGATCCTCCGAGAAGAGCTCGGGCCACCGGCCACCGTCGAGATTCAGCTCCCTTGCGCGGGTCAGCATGTGCCGCCAGTACGGCTTGACGGGCCGCCACCGCGCACCCGTACGGCAGTAGGACGCGTCGACGAAATACCGCGGCCGGCCCGAGTCGTCCGGGCTCGGCTCCGGCCGGCGGGCGTGCATCAGCGCGGAGTTGACCAGCAGGGTGGAGCCCGGGGGCAGCCGGTCCACCACGATCTCGCCCGGCAGTTCGGCGGTGCCGTGGTGGGAGAGTTCGGACTTGCTCCGCTTCTCGTGGTGGGAGCCGGGCAGCAGCGCGAGACTCCCGACCGTGCCGTCCAGGCCGCCCAGGTAGTGCAGCGCGTGCACCATCAGCAGCGGCTCCCCGCCGCCGTCGTGCGGCTCGTAGTCGTGGTGCCAGGGTTTGCCCGCGATCCCGGGGTTGTGCCGGTTGCTGTGCATGTGGTGGAAGACGAACGGGCCGCCCATCAGCTCGTCGACGACCTCCAGCAGCGGCTGATGGGTGAGCAGTTCACCGTGGGCCGGCAACTCCAGCTCCAGCACGGGCGGAGGACCCTGCGAGGCGGGGTCGACGCAGGCCCTGATGGACTCGGCGCGCAGGCCGTCGTCCACCCAGCGGTCCACTTCGCCGGTGAGCCGGTCCCTCAGCGACTCGGGCAGCAGGCCCGGCAGTACGAGATAGCCCGACTCCGCGAACTGTTCCCGCTGCGCTGATACTGTTCCGCTGCCCTCTAATGAGACTGGCATGTGAAATCTCATCCTTTCCCCTGACAGTGACGTGTAAAACGTTTCTTCAGAGCGGCCGGACCGTCCCGGCCGCGAGCGGTGTGGAGTCTGCCTCGGCGGTGGACGGCCACCGTGCCGAAGCTATGTCGGCCTGACCCTGCGGGGCCCGGGTGTGCTCGCCCTGCCCAGCGGCGAGAGGCCGGTTCCCAGCCAGACCAGGCACTGGACGGCGCACACGGTGACGAACAGCGCCGAGGTGCCGAACTCGGTGAGCAGCCAGCCGCCGAGCAGGGCGCTGAAGGGAATCGCCGCGAACGGCACGGCGCGCTGGAGCCCGACCACCCGTCCCAGAAAGGCCGGATCGACGGCGCTCTGGCGGTAGGTCCGCCACGGCACGACGAAGGTGGAGGTCGCCGCGCCGGCGAGGAAGCAGCACACCGTCAGCGCCGGTATGTCCGCCCTGGCCGTGGGCAGCAGCAGGGCGAGGGCCATGGCCCCCATCGCGTTCCGCATCAGCGTGCCCGCCTCGAACCGGCGCAGCAGCGCCGGCGCGGCCATCGCGCCGAGGACGGCCCCCAGTCCCTGCGCCGCCGTCACCAGGGCGAGCGACGCGGGTATGCGCCCGTCGGGTCCGGCCACCATGAAGATCAGATTGGCCGCGACGGCGGGGAAGGTGAAGTTGGCGAGTGTGAGCAGGGCCGTGGCCCACAGCAACCCCCGGTCCGTGGTGATGACCCGCAGCCCCGCGGTGAAGTCCGGCCGCAGGGAGCGGCATGCCTGGCCGATCGAGGTCCGCAGCCGCGCGCCCGCGGGGCCGGCCGCCGTGGCGCCGATCAGCAGAGCGGAGAGTGCGAACGACATCCCGTTGAGGGTGCTCGCCACAGCCGGTCCCAGCAAGGTGACCACGGCGATACCGGCGACGGGCCCCAGCATGCTCAGGGTGCCGTCGGTGCCCTGCACCCAGGCGTTCATGGCGGCTCTGCGCTCCGGTGCCACCCGTTCGACGAGAAACCCCTGGAACGCGGGGAACGAGAACGGTCTGACACAGCCGAGCAGAAAGGCCGCGGCCATGACCGGAACGACCGATGGATCGCTCAGGCACAGCACGGCGATCCCGGCGACGATCACCGCCGAGACCACATCACACATGATCATGAGTCGCCGCCGGTCGGCCCGGTCGGCCACCACTCCGCTGAACAGGCCGATCACCACGAAGGGAAGGAACTCCACCGCGTAGGTGAGCGCGGTCGAGATCGCTGATCCGGTCAGTTGGAGCACCAGAGCGGGGAGAGCGAACCGGAAGATCCAGTCACCGCTGCTGGAGACGATGAACGCGGCCCGCAGGAACCTTTCCTCACGGAGCCCCGCGTCGGTGCTCACAAGGCTCCCGGGGCGCGGGGTCCGCCGATGGGCCCGGCGCCGGGCGGACCGGCGGCGGATGGCCGGATGGCCGGGGTCCCGACAGCGGGGAGTTTGGCGTGTACTCGCGGTCCGGCCCCGGCGCGGAGCGTGCGGGAGCCATCCCGGGCCTCAGCGGACAAGGGGTGTCGGGCCCGCCGCCGGCGGTGACCGCCGCGGTGGGAGAAGCGCATGCGCGGTTGTTCCGTTTCTCCGCATCACAAGGTCCTCTCAATAAGGCGTACCGCAGCCCTGAACCCGGGGGCCGGGGGGCCGTGTGGCCGCCCCCACCTGCGGGGAGGGCTGCTGGGCTCTAGCCTGCCCGGCGACCGGGACGCTGGGCATCGTGGAAAACCACGAGCTTGGTGAGAGCGGGGGCCGGGCGGGGTGGTGACACGTGTCCTGGTACGGCGGTCGCGGTGCGGCGACGGGTGGGTGGTGACACGTGTCCCGGTAGGGCGGTCGCGGTGACGTGACGGGTGGGTGGTGGCTGGGTCCGCGGGCGGTGGCCGGGTCTGCGGGCGCCGGCGTCAGGAGGGGGGCGCGGCCAGCCGGGCGGCCAACTGGGTCCGCCGCTCCACCCCGAGCTTCTTGTACGCGTTGGTGAGATGGGTCTCCACCGTGCGGCGGGCCAGCTGGAGCGTGACGCAGATCTGGGCGTTGGTCAGCCCCTGCACGGCCAGGTCCACGATGCGCCGCTCGGCCTGGGTCAGCTCCTTGCAGCAGTCCTGAGCGGCGTGGGGCTTACGGGTGCGCGCGGCCCGCAGCGCCCTCCCGATGCTCTCCACCAGCCGGGACATGCGCGGCGCCGCGAGCGGTGGCGCGGTGGCCGCCGCGGGCACCAACCGCTGCGCGAGATGCATCGCCTCGCTCAGGGTGGTGCGGCCCTTGCGGGTCTGGCCCACCGCCGCCTGGGCCCGCCCCAGGTCGTTCAGCGCCTCGATCAGCTCCACCGGCGCCGGCGCGGTGCGCAGCAGCTCCACCGCCTCCGTGAGCGTCTTCAGACCGCGCCCGCCGCCGACGGCCACGGCCTGGGCGCGCAGCGCGACCCCGACGACCCGGGGGGTCCCCCAGGCGCGGGCGTGCCGCAGATTCTCCTCCGCCAGCTCCACCGCCTCCGCCGTCCGGCCGAGCCGGACCAGGACGGTGGCGGCGCCGGCCCGCCACGGCTGGCTCACCGGGTTGACGAACCCCCGGACCGTCATCCGTGCCCCGCAGTCCAGATAGCTCTCCAGGGCCTCCTCCCAGCGGCCCTCCGCCGTGTACATCCGGCCCCGGGCGCAGCGGACCTCGTCCCATCCCCAGGTGGTCCTCGCGCCCTCGGCGCCGAGCGCGGCGAGCTGCTCCCAGGCCCGCTCCCGGTAGCCCAGCTCGTGCCAGGCGACGGCCACCATCGCGTGGAGATACGGCAGCTGGACGCCCCCGCCCCGGGCCGACTCCAGCAGCGGGGTGTTCTCCTCGATGACCCGCCGGAACCGGCCCGCCCGCAGATCGACCGTGGCCCGGGTGGTCAGCAGATACTGGTGGCCCATATGGGTCAGGTCCGGCTGCCCCGGCAGCTCCCGCTCGACCAGCGCCCGGGCCTCGTCCAGCCGGTCGGCCCACTCCAGCAGGGACGCCGCCGACGCCACCCAGCCGGTGCGCAGCCGGGTGTCGACCGGGGCGCTGAGGCGCGAGGTGACGCGGGCCACCGCCGTACCGGCGTCGAGCCGCCCCGTGCCGGCCTCGTGGACGGTGGCCAGCGCACAGGCCAGCGGCTCCACCGAGTCGGGTGCGGTGCCCATCAGTTCGTGCATCTCCGCGGCGGCCCGGTGCCACCCCTGGGCGTCGTGGGTGGACATCCCCGCCACGCTGATCCGGACGGCGGTGGAGAGCTGCTGGTCGCTGATGCGGTTCCCGGCCTCCTCCATCACCCGGATCGCGGTGGCGGTGCGGCCCTGGGCGAGAAGCGATCCGCTCAGCGCCGACGCGACCGCGTACGGGTCGTGGCAGTCGGCCCGGGAGAGGCTCTCCCGGAGCCGGCGGGTCCCCGCCTCCGAGGATCTGAGCATCTCCAGCGCCCCCAGCCGCAGAGTGATCGCGATGTGCCGGGCGGGCGGCACCGGCCCGGTCATCGCGTGCCGCAGCAGCCGGGCGGCCCGTTCGGGGCGGCCCGCGCTCAGCGCGCTCTCCGCCGCCTCCTCCAGGGTGCGGGTCATCCACTCCTCGCCCGTCTGGCGGAGCCGCAGCAGATGCTCCGCTATCTCGTCGGCGGACGCGCCCAGTTCATAGAGGGACTGGGCCAGCCGGTACCGGTACCGGTCGAGTTCGGCGGGGTCGGCGGCGGCGAGCACCGCCTCCCGGGCCGGGGGGTGGGCGAGCATCCGTATCAGCGGCTCGACCCGGCGGGGATCGGCCGACTCGCTCGGCGCGAGCCCGGCCACCTCCCCGAGCAGCGCCGGGTCCAGAGCCGCGGGGGAGCCGCCCGCCAGGGCCACGGCCAGCGCGAGCGGGCGCCGGAACAGCGCCGTGGGCGAGTGCAGCCAGCGGGCCATGGCCCTGCGGTAGCGGGTCCCGGAGAGATCGGCCAGACCACGCGGCGGCCGGCCGTCGGGCAGGTCGGCGAGCAGGGCCCGCAGCAGCATCGGATTGCCCGCGGTCGCCCCGGCGCACAGTCGGGCCGCCTCGCCCCGCACGCCGTGGGCCGCGAGCAGTTCGGTGACCGCTCCGGGTCCGAGCGCGGGCACCGGCACCTCCGCGCCGGTCGCGTCGCAGAGGCCCGCCCGGCCGTCCGGCGGGTCGTCCGGCTGCGCGCCGGCGCCCTCTCCCCAGGAGGTGAGGAGGAGCAGCGCCGGCACGTCCGAGAGCCGGCGGGTGAGGTATCCGAGCCACCGGCGGGACGGCTCGTCGGCCAGATCCAGGTCCTCCACGGCCAGCAGCACGGGCCGGCGGGACGCGGTGTCGGCGAGGGCATCGGTGAGCCGGTGGAAGATCCGCTGCTCCTCGGCCGGCGCGGGCTCGTCGAACGGCAGCGGCCCGGAGCGCGGGAAGAGCTGGCGCACGACCGAGAAGGCGAAGCCCGACTCCTCGGGAGAGGCCCGGACCCGCAGGGTCCGCATCCGTCCGTCCGCCGCTTCCCGGCGGACGATCTCCTCCAGCAGCGCGGTGCGGCCCGATCCCGCCTCACCGCGCAGCAGCAGCCAGCGCCCGTGCCCGGAGCGGGCCGACGCGGCACTCCGCGCGGCGGTGTCGAGTAACCCGTTCCGTTCAAGTAGCAGCTCTGCCATAACACCCTCCCCAATTGATCACATTCGAATCGACATTCCCCTCCGGCCCGGGGTTTTACTCCAGGTTCGCGGCTTTCTGCCATCTCCCGTCTCATCCCCCGGACCGTTCCGGATCGAGGGAACCGGCCGGGCTCCGGGGAACCGGCCGGGTCGCCCTCCGGCGCGGGCCGCCGCCCGCCGGGGGCGAAGACCGGTCACCGTGGTGATACGGCCAAGTGATCGCGTACGGGCCGGGGTCCCGCCGGGAGCCCGCCGCCCGGCCGGGCCGCCCGCCGGCTCTCGCTCCGGGGCCGGGTCCCGCCGGGGCGACCGCTTCCGGCCCACCGCTCTGGTCTGCGCGGACGAGTCCGGTGGCCGCGAGGGGCAGCGGCGTCGCGGGCGCTCGGCGAGCGGGGCGCCTCCCCGGTGCCCGGCGCGTTCCCATGATCGGGCGATTCCCGCCGGCGGCCACTGCCGGGCTCCTGTTCGCGCCACTCCCCGGGGAATACGTTGACTCTCGGCGAGAGGCCTGCTTAGCCTTGGCGGGCTCATCCAAGTGGATTTTTGTTCAACTAGCCGATTCCGAACGAAACCATGGAACCCCGGCCGCGACCCGGCCGGAAATCCGAACGGTACTCCGGGCCTCTTCACGGACCGCGCACAGAGACATTTCCCGTACCGAGAGCACTCACGTGGATGGGTGAGAAATGAAGAATCTCTCCGCCGACCAGTCAGGGGAGCCGACGCATCTCATCGGCGACGACCTCGCCACACTTCCGGGTCTTCTGCGCGAGCGGGCGCAATCCCAACCGGAGGCCGTGGCGGTCGTTCACGAGGACGGAATCCTCACCCGGCGCGAACTGTCCGACCGCAGTACGGCGGTGGGCCACCAGCTGTGGCGCATGGGCGTCCGGGCCGACGACCGCGTCGGTGTCTTCATGGAACCCTCGGCCGATCTCATGGCCGGTGTCTGGGGAATTCTCTCCTCCGGCGGCGCCTATCTGCCGCTTTCGCCGGAGTATCCGGACGAGCGATTACGGTACATGGTCGAGGACGCCCGGGCGGCGGTGGTCCTCACCCAGGAGTCGCTCCGGAGCCGGCTGGAGGACCTGGTGCCGGTGGGCACCAGAGTGGTCACCTTCCGGGACCTGGAGAACTTCACGGCCTCCTGGCCCGGTTCCGGCGAGCGGAGTGCACCGGTCCCCTTCCTCCCCGGCCGTCTGGCCTACGTCATCCACACCTCGGGCAGCACGGGAAAGCCCAAGGGCGTCATGATCGAACACCGCGGTGTCGTCAGCCAGTTGCGGTGGCTGGCCTCGGTCCACGGGATCGGCGACGGCAGCGTCGTGCTCCAGAAGACCCCCCTGAGCTTCGACGCCGCGCAGTGGGAGATCCTCGCCCCGGCGTGCGGCGGCACCGTCGTCATGGGCGCCCACGGGGTGCAGCGCGATCCCGACCGGCTCATCGACACCGTCGTCCGGCACGGGGTGACCGTCCTCCAGGGCGTACCGACGCTGCTCCAGGCGCTCGTGGACACGGAGGGCTTCACCCGCTGCACCTCCCTCCGCCGGATCTTCAGCGGTGGCGAGGCGCTCTCCCGGGATCTCGCCCAGCGGTGCCTGGACGCGCTGCCCGGCTGCGAACTGGTGAATCTCTACGGGCCCACGGAGTGCACCATCAACTCCGCCTCCTTCACCGTGGACCGCGCGACGATCGCCGAGGGCCCCCAGGCGATTCCCATCGGCCGGCCCGCCGACGGGACCGAGCTGCACATACTCGACCGGTCCGGGGCGCCGGTGGCCGCCGGGGAGATCGGTGAGCTGTACATCGGGGGCGTACAGCTCGCCCGGGGATACCTCGGCCGGCCGGAGCTGACCGCCGAACGCTTCGTCGAGGTCCCGGCGCTCCCCGGTGTGCGGCTCTACCGCAGCGGCGATCTGGCCCACTGGAACGACGACGGCACCGTCCAGTTCGCCGGACGCGCCGACAGCCAGGTCAAGCTGCGCGGATTCCGGGTCGAGCTGGACGAGATCAGACTCGCCATCGAGACGCACAGCTGGGTCAAGAACGCCGCGGTCGTCGTCAAGGACGACTCCGTCACCGGTTTCCGCCGGCTGCTCGCCTTCGTGGAACTCAGCGCCAGGGAGGCCGCGCTGATGGACCAGGGCCAAAACGGAGACCACCACCGGTCCAAGGCGGACCGGCGCCAGGTCAGGGCACAGCTCTCCAACGCGGGCTGCCGGGAGCCGGGCGAGATCGAGGGCCGGCCCGCCGTCCGGCTGCCGGGCGCCGAGGCCCGGCCCGGGCAGCGCCGGCGGGCCTTCGCCCGCAAGACCTACCGCTTCTACGAGGGCGGGGACATCCGCAGGGCGGATCTGCTCGCCCTCCTCGGCCCCCGGGTCCGGGGCGCGGGCCGCTCCCGCGAGCCCGGGGCACTGGGCCTGGACGACCTCGGCCGGATACTGCGGGACTTCGGGCAGCACCTCAGCGCGGAGCGGCTGCTTCCCAAGTACGCCTACGCCTCGCCGGGTTCGCTCTACGCGACCCAGCTCCATCTGGAGCTGAACGGTGTCGCGGGGCTGGAGCCGGGTTATTACTACTATCACCCACTGCTCCACCGGCTGATTCTGATCCGGGCCGGCACCGAGCGGTCCGGCACCCGGTGCGCGGTCCATCTGATCGGCCGGAGGAAGGCCATAGAGGCGGTCTACCGGGACAATGTGCGGGAAGTGCTGGAGATAGAAGCCGGTCATATGATCG
This sequence comes from Streptomyces sp. NPDC001889, assembly GCF_053594535.1. Lineage (NCBI taxonomy): Bacteria > Bacillati > Actinomycetota > Actinomycetes > Kitasatosporales > Streptomycetaceae > Streptomyces > Streptomyces sp. NPDC001889. The sequence goes on along the minus strand of NZ_JBSFER010000006.1, from coordinate 45,041 downwards.
GACTCTTCGAGGAAATCCTGCCCGCCGAAGGTCTCGACATCACGGCCGGTGCCCACACACCGGATGTGCGGAATCAACTGGAATGCTCCGAGGACGACTACTATCTCGGCACCTTCGACCTCGTCCCGCACGGCACCGTCCCGCACCGCGATCCGTACGACATCTATGTGCAGACCCACCCGGGCCGCGTTCCCGATCTTCCCGCCGGTCAGTACCGCTATGCCGAAGGGGATTTACAGCGGCTGTCCGACGATTTGATACTGAAGAAGCATGTCATCGCCATCAACCAGCGGGTGTACGAGCGCGCGAGTTTCGGCATCAGCATCGTTGCCCGCTCCAACGATCCGCGTACGCACTATGTCGACCTCGGCAGAAAGCTCCAGCACCTCCAGATGAACGGCCTCGGGCTCGGCTTCATGTCGTCCGGATACAGCTCCCGTACCGGAAACGATCTGATGTCGGCGGTCCGGCTCGCCAAGATCCTGGACCGGGCCGGCGCGGAGGCCGGCCCCTCCTACTTCTGCGTCGGGGGCCGGGTGAGCGACGAGCAGATCCGCGGCGAGGGGATGAAGGAGGACACCGTGCACATGACCGGGCCGGCCGAGCTGATCAGAGAGGATCTGGTCACCTTCCTGCCCGACTACATGCTGCCGAACCGGGTGGTCGTGGTGGACCGGCTGCCCCTGACCGCGAACGGGAAGGTCGACGTCAGGGCGCTGGCGGCCAGGGAGGACGGCAACCCGGGGCAGGGGCGGGTCTTCACCGCTCCGCGCACCAGGACCGAGGAGACCGTCCGCGACATCTTCTCGGCGGTGCTCGGGCGCGAGGGCCTCTCGGTACGGGACGACTTCTTCGAGGCCGGCGGCAACTCGCTCATCGCCCTCCGTCTCGTCGCCGCCGTGAACAAGGAGTTCGGCAGTTCGCTGCCGCTCCAGGTGGTCTTCACCTCCCCGACCGTCGAGGCGATCGCCCGGCTGCTGGAGGGCGACGACGAGATCCCGGCCTCCCGGCTGGTCCGGCTCCAGGGCCGGGGCGCCGCGAACCCCGTCCTCTGCTGGCCCGGCCTCGGCGGCTACACCATGAACCTCCGCCCGCTCGCCGGGCTGCTGGGCGCGGAACGGCCCTTCTACGGTGTCCAGGCACACGGCATCAACGGCTCCGAGACCCCCTTCCGCACCCTCGGCGAGATGGCCGCCGAGGACATCCGGGCCATCAAACGGCTCCAGCCGGAGGGTCCGTACACCCTCTGGGGCTACTCCTTCGGCGCGCGCACCGCCTTCGAGACCGCGTACCGCCTCGAACAGGCCGGCGACCGGGTCGACCACCTCTTTCTGATCGCCCCCGGGTCACCGGGGCTGGAGACGGCCCCGACGGCGACGGCGGGCCGGTCCGGCGACTACCGCGACCCGGCCTATGTGACCATCCTCTTCTCCGTCTTCGCCGGCACGGTCACCGGCCCGCTGCTGACGGAGTGCCTGCGTGCCTCGGCCGACGAGGACAGCTTCGTCTCCTTCGTGACCGGGCACTTCCCCGGCCTCGACGCGGAGCCGGTGCGCCGCATCATCCGCATCGTCGAGCTGACGTACTCCTTCACCTACGAGTTCCATGAGCTGCGGGAGCGCCGGATCAGCGCCCCCGTGACCCTCTTCAAGGCCCGGGGGGACGACTACTCCTTCATCGAGAACAGCGCCGCCTACTCCGCCGAACCCCCGACCGTCGTCGAACTGGGGGCGGACCACTACGGCATCCTCAGAAGCCCGGGCGTCGACGAACTGGCGCGCCGCGTCCGCGAACGCCTGGCACCCGGGCGGCCGGCCTGACGGCGCCCCCGACCGCCCCCCGGGCCCCGACCGCGCCCCCGATCAGCCGACCCCGACAGAGAAACGGGACACGACCGTGCGTCACACCGTGCACCAGGCCATTCCGCTCGTGTACAACGAAGAGGTCCGCGAGGCCGTCGAGACCGGACGGCCGGTGGTCGCGCTGGAGTCGAATGTCATCACCCATGGGCTGCCCTACCCGGACAACGCCGCCACGGCCCACCAGGTGGAGGCGGCCGTGAGAGCCGGAGGCGCGGTGCCCGCGACGATCGGCATCGAGGACGGCCGGATTCTCGTCGGCATGACCGATGACGACATCGACCGCTTCGCCACCGCGTCGGGCATCCCCAAGGTCAGCAGCCGGGACATGCCCGTGGTCCTGGCCAAGGGCGGCATGGGGGCCACCACCGTCGCCTCCTCCCTGGTCGCCGCCCATCTGGCGGGCATCCCGTTCTTCGCGTCCGCGGGCATCGGCGGTGTGCACCGGGGAGCGGAGACGACGATGGACATCTCCTCGGACCTCATCCAGTTCACCCGCTCCCCGGCAGCGGTCGTCTGCGCGGGGGCCAAGAACATCCTCGACCTGGGTCTGACCATGGAGTTCCTGGAAACCCACTGTGTTCCGGTCGTCTCCTACCGCTTCGACGACTTCCCCGCGTTCTACTGCCGCTCCAGCGGACTGCGCAGCCCGCACCGGCTCGACGACGAGAAGCAGATCGCCCGCGCCGTCGAGAACCACTGGGCCCTGGGCAACCGGAGCGCCATCCTCATCACCACCCCCACCCGGGAGGAGGACGCCATCGACAGCGCGGAGATCAGCGCGGTGATCGACGAAGCGGTCCGGGCGGCCGACCGCGAGGGAGTGCGGGGCAACGCCCTGACGAAACATCTGATGCGCTCGGTCGACCGGGCCACCCGGGGCCGGTCCGCCCGCGCCAACATGGCCGTGCTCATCAACACGGCGGAAGTGGCCGGCCGCCTGGCAGCCGCCCACGCGTCCCTCCGCGCCGCAGCCGACACCGGTCCCGCCGGACTCTGAAGGAGCGCCCGATGGCATATGTCGCGATCTTCGATCTGGACGGAACGCTGGTGGACACCCCCCAGGCGATCGTGAGGACCTTCACCGCGGCCTTCGCGGCCCTGGGAGCGCCTCCCCGGGAGGCGCAGCAGATCCGGGCCACCATCGGCATGCCCCTGGAAGGGGCCTTCGGCCGTCTGATGGGGATCGCCCCGGAGGACGACCGGGTCACCGCCGCGGTGGCGGAGTACCAGCTCGCCTTCCGCGAGATCATCCTTCCCCGCGCGGGCGAGCTGGTCTTCCCCGGTGTCCGCGAGGGCCTCGCCGAGCTGCGCCGCCAGGGCATCCCCACCGCCGTCGCCACCAGCAAGTTCCACGCGAGCGCCGACGCGCTGCTGCGCGCGGCGGATCTGCGCGAGGAGTTCGCCGTCGTCCTCGGCGCGGACCAGGTGACCCGCCCCAAACCCGACCCGGAGATGGGCCACGAGGTCCTGCGGCTCCTCGGCGCCACCCCCGGGGAGGCCGTCATGGTCGGGGACACCACCCACGACCTGCTGATGGCACGCGCGGCCGGGATGCGATCGATCGCGGTCACCTACGGCATCCACAGCCGCGCGGAGCTGCTGTCGGCCGGGCCCACCTGGGTCGCCGACACCTTCGACGGCGTACTGGCCTGCCTCGCCGAGGGGCGGGGCGCGGACCTGAGGGAGAGCGAGACCCCCGTATGAACGAGAACGGGCGCGAATCGACCGGCGGCACGGCCCTCGTCCAGCGACTGCTCGACGACCGCAGCCACCACATCGAGTTCAACGGCCATCTCACCAACCATGTGAAACACGCCGTCGTGGCGCTGGCGGGGCTCGGCACACCCCCGGAGCGCATCAAGCGGTACCACGACACCTACGCGCGCCTCACCCCCTACGGCTACGGACTGGAACCGGCCCGGGGCTCACGCCACACCATCACCGAGTCCACCTGGCAGGAGCACCTCGGGCAGCGCACCAGCTTCTCCGCCTACTGCGACTTCTTCGACCGCCAGGAGCGGGAACTCGGCATGGCGGAGGTGCTCAACCGGTATCTCCCCCTGCTCCTCCCCGGCTGGGTCGGGGCCTTCACCCACGCCACCATCCACGTCGGCTGGGCACTCGACGCCGGCAGCCGGTGGATGACGGTGGAGGGCCTCGCGTACATGGCGTTCTCCTCGGTCGACTGCCACCCCGAGCGGATGTCACCGGACACCGCCGACAGCGCGGGGGAGACACCCGTCGACTCGCTGCTCCGGTTCGCCGGCGCCTGGGAGGGCGGGAGCCCGGGGCTCCCGGAGCGGGTGCGGAAGGTGCTCGACGACACCTCGCCGGAGGCCGTCGCCGGCATGCCCGCCGAACTCCTCCGGTCGGGGCTCCAGTACCGGATCGCCCGGATGCTCCGGGAAGGCGATCCACTGGTCTACCGGACCCCCGCCTGGGCCGCGGACCAGCCGTCCGCCACCAGTTGGGAGCAGCTCTACTACGCCGTGACCCTGCTCTACCTCGCCCGGCCGGGGGACTTCGTCCTCCTCCATCTGATCACCTCGCTGCACGCCATGGAGCAGATTTCGCTCCGGCTGCCCGAGGAGCGGCGCCGATGGGTCGTCGCCCTGTACTGGACCGGCCTCCTGTGCATCGTCCTCTCCGAGGGCGGCTTCCCCGCGCGGGCCAAGCTGGCCGCCCTCCACCGCGCGTTCAAGGACTCCTCCGACGGCCCCGGCGACCCGCTCGCCGAGCGGGACTGGGCCCACCTCGTCGCCCGCGCCGTGGAGGAAGAGGAGGAGCACAACCCCAAGCTGGTGTACGTGCTGCGGCGGGTGTGGGACCGGACCGGGGGAGTGTCGCTGTTCCGCGCCGCGGCCGGCCAGTTCACCACCACACCGGAGCTTCCCCCTTCGTTCGAGGAGCCCCCCGCGGAATGACCATCCACGAAGAGACCGGCCGGGCGCCGGACCCGGCGACCGCCGCTCTCGACCCGCACCTGCGCGACCGGGTCCATCTCCTGCCGCAGACCGATCAGCTCCGGGCCCTGCACACCGTCATCCGCGACCGGGACGCCCGCCGGGAGGACTTCGTCCTCCACTCGCGGCGGATCATGCGCCTGCTCATCGAGACGGGGCTCGGTCTGCTCCCCTTCGAGCCGCACGAGGTGCGGACCCCCGTCGGAAGGGTGTACGAGGGCCGGCGCTTCGCCTCCCGGCTCTGCGGGGTCCCCATCATGCGGGCCGGCGAGAGCATGGAGGCCGAGCTGCGCGCGGTCTGCCCCGCCGTCCGCATCGGGAAGATCCTCATCCAGCGGGACCGGGTGACCAAGCTGCCCCATCTGTACTACGCGGCGCTGCCCGAGGACATCGCGGAGCGCCAGGTCCTGCTGCTCGACCCGATGCTGGCCACCGGCGGCACCGCGCTCGCTGCCATCCGGCTGCTGCTCGACCGGGGTGTGCCGGAGGAGAACATCACCTTCATCACCTTCATCACCGTGCCCGAGGGGATCAGGGCCGTCTGCGGGCCGCACCCCCGGATACGGCTGGTCACCTCGGCCATCGAGGAGGGCCTCAATGAGAACGCCTACATGCTGCCGGGCATCGGGGACTTCGGCGACCGCTACTTCGGCACGGACGGCTGACACGGACGGCTGACACGGACGGCTGACACGGACGGCCGGCACGGACGGCCGGCACGGCGGCTGACCTGGACGGCCGGCCCGGGCGGTTCCCCGGACGGGGCACCGCCCTCTCCGCCCGGACCGGACCGGACCTCAGCCGATCTGCCGGTCGCGGCCCGCCAGCAGACCGGCCGCCAGCTGCGGCACCATCAGGACCGCCAGCAGCGCCAGCGGGGCGCTCCAGCCGTCGCTGCTCTCGTAGAGCGTGCCCACCAGGATCGGGCCGGGGATCGACAGCAGATAGCCGACGCTCTGGACGAAGGCGGAGAGCCGGACCACCGTCCCGCTGTCCCGTCCCCTCATCCCGATCATCGTCAGCGCCAGCGGGAAGGAGCAGTTGGCGACGCCCAGCAGCACCGCCCACACCCAGGGCGCGCCCGCCGGCGCCAGCCACAGCCCCGCGTACCCGGCCAGGCCGAACAGCCCGACGACGACCGCGATGACGCTCTGGTTGGGCAGCCGGCCGGCGACCGCCGCCAGGGCGAAGGAGAGCGGCACACCCAGCAGCGAGGTGACGGCGAAGAGCAGCCCGGCGGTCTCGGCCGAGAGGCCGGCGTCACGGAAGATCTGCGGCAGCCAGCCGATGATGACGAACGCGGCGGTGGCCTGGAGACCGAAGTAGACCGCGAGGGCCCAGGCGGTGGGGTCACGGGTGAGCCGGATCTCCGGTACGGGGACGGGGGCCGCGGTCCCCGGCTCCGACGCGGCGGCGGGGGTCCGGCCGCGGGCGAGGGCCAGCCACGGCGGCAGCGCCACGGCCGCGACCGCCGCCCACGCGCCCAGACCCCAGCGCCAGTCGCCGCCGAAGGCCTGGGCCAGCGGGACGGTGACGGCGGCGGCGGTCGCGGCGCCGATGTTGAGCGCCATGGAGTAGAGCCCGGTCATCATCCCGACCCGGTCCGGGAAGCGCTGCTTGACCACGACCGGCAGCAGCACATTGCAGAACGCGATACCGGCCAGCGCCAGCGCGCTCAGGGCCAGGAACAGCCAGGTGCTCCCGGCCGCCGCCCGCAGGGACAGCCCGGCGACGATCGCCGCCAGACCGAGGACGACCACACCGTCCGCCCCGAACCTGCGGGCCAGCCGGGGGGCGGTCGAGCCGATCAGCGCGAAGCAGAGCGCCGGTAACGAGGTGAGCAGCCCGGCGATCACCGCACTCATCGCCAGGCTGTCGCGGGCCTCTTCGAGCACCGGGCCCAGACTGGTGACGGCGGGCCGCAGATTCAGCGCCGCCAGCACCAGGGCCACCACGACGAGACGCCGCCCCCAGACCCCGGACGGACCCCTGGCCCTGCGGGTATCCGCTTCCGGCGGGCGCACCACTTCGTCATGAGGCATGGCTCATCATAGGAGCGGGAAAGCGAGCGGCGTCCAGTCAACACCCCTGCGGAGCAAGGCGGATCGGCCGGCCGGGAGCCCCGGCCGGGGCGTCAGGCACGGGCGAGCCGGTTGCGGTGCCGGCCGAGCCCCCCGATCTCCAGTTCCATGACATCGCCCGCCCGGAGATAGGGGAAGCGGCCCGACAGCGCCACCCCCTGTGGCGTACCGGTGTTGACCAGATCACCCGGCTCCAGGACCAGATACTGCGAGAGATGCCGGATGATCTCCGCCACCGAGAAGATCATGTCCGCGCTGGTGGAGTCCTGGCGCGGCTCGCCGTTCACCCAGGAGCGCAGCCTCAGCCGCTGCGGGTCGGGGATCTCGTCGGTGGTGACCAGCCACGGACCGAGCGGGTTGAAGGTCTCGGCGCTCTTGCCCTTGGACCACTGCCCTCCCGGCGCGCCCAGTTGCACCGCCCGCTCGGAGACATCGTTGCTGAGGACGTACCCGGCGACATGCGCCAGCGGGTCGTCGTCCGCCGACAGATACCGGGCCCGGCGGCCGATCACCACCCCCAGCTCCACCTCCCAGTCGGTCCGCTCCGACCCCCGGGGGATCAGCACCTCGTCCTCGGGCCCCGCCAGGGAGTTGGGCGCCTTGTAGAAGAGGACCGGCTCATCGGGGGCGCTCGCCCCGGACTCGGCCGCGTGCGCCGCGTAGTTCTGGCCGATGCACAGGACCGACCCCGGCCGGGCGAGGGGCGGAGCGATCCGCTCCCCGGTGACGTCGGTCTCCGCCAGGGAGCCGTCCGCCACCGCCGCCGCCACCCGGTCGAGCCCGCCCCCGGCGAAGAACTCGGGCGTCAGATCCCCGGTGACCGGGGAGAGATCGAGGTGCCTGCCGTCCCCGGCGTACAGGACGGGCCGTTCGCTGCCGGCCGGGCCGACGCGCATCAGTCGCATGGTGGTCCACTCGTTTCACTCGGGGATACGGGAGGGCATGGCGCGGGCGGTGGGCTGCTCGACCCGGGCCAGTGCAGCCGGGCCCACCGCGTGCAGCAGGGGTGTGCCGCCGAGGAAGCGCTCGACCTCGGCGACGGTGCTCTCGCCGAGCGCCCGATGGCCCTCGGCGGTGGCCGCGGCCCGGTGCGGGGTGAGCAGCACATTGCCCAGGGACCGGAAGGGGTGGTCCACGGGGAGCGGCTCCTGGTCGAAGACGTCCAGCGCCGCGTCGATCCGCCCGGTGCGCACCTCCGCCAGCAGCGCCGACTCGTCCACCAGCCAGGAGCGCGCGGTGTTGACCAGCCCGGCGCCGTCCGGCATCAGGGCCAGCTCGCGGGCGCCCAGCAGATGCCGGGTCTCGGGCAGCGCCGGGGCGTGCACGGCCACGATCCTGCTGGTGCGCAGGAGTTCGTCCAGCGGCGCGGTGCGCACCCCGAGCCGGCCGGCCTCCTCCTCGCCCAGACACGGGTCGAAGACGGTGACCTCCGCGCCGAGCGCCCGGGCGAGCGGAATGTACGCCCGGCCGGTGCGGGAGGCCCCGATGACACCGACCGGGCAGCCCCGGATCTCGTGCTGCGGCGGCATCGCGGTCGCGGCGGCCCAGTCGGCCCCCGTGCGCAGGGCGTGGTCGAACCGGTGGACGCGGTGCAGCAGGTTCAGGGTGAAGGTGAGCGAGACCTCGGCGACCGGGGGAGCCATGGCCGCCCCGGCCTGGGTGACCAGGACACCCCGGTCGAAGACCTCCCGGGTGATGTAGGGGCTGATCGCGCCCCCGGTGTGGGCGATCAGCTCCAGACGCGGGGCGGCGGCCAGCAGCGCGCCGTCGACCAGCGCTGCGCCCCAGGCGGTGACCAGGACACGGGCCCCGCCGCCCGCGGCGAGCGCCCGGGCGAGCGCGGCCCGGTCGTCGTGCGCCTCCAGGACGGCGGGTTCGGCGGCCCGGGCCAGCCGCCGCCAGACCTCGGGCGCGAAGAACGCCTGCCGCAGCCGCGCCGGGACGGCGACGACGGCCCGGGGCCGGTGCCCCTCGTCCGGGGCGGTGTCAGCGGAGCCAGTCATCGGGGTGCTCCTTCGCGAAGTCGTCACCGGCGAGCCGGGGGCGGTTCCGGGCGGACCCGGGCGGTCTCCTCCGCCCGGCCGGGGGAGAGGTGCTCGCCGGGTCCGGGTACCGGGTTCCGGCGAGGAGCCCCCGCCGGCGCAGTATCTCGTGGACGACGGCGATACGACACCGGACGTCGTGCCGCACGGCGCACACGGCCGCGTCCGCCCCGCCGGGCCGCGCGGCGCGGGGGACCCACCACCGAGCGGACCGCCGCCGGTCATCTCGTATGCTCCCGGCCATGAGCAGCGGGGAATCCGGGGAACAGCGGGTCATCGATGGGCGGTTCGCGCTGGAGGCGCGGCTCGGCGGTGGCGGCATGGGGACGGTGTGGCGGGCGCGCGATCTGCTCCTGGACCGGGCCGTCGCGCTGAAGGAGGTACGGCCGCCCGATCCCGCGCTCGCCGAGTACGACCCGGAGGCGGCGCGGGTGCTGCGCGCCCGGGTGCTGCGGGAGGCCCGCGCGCTCGCGCGGGTCGACCACCCCAACGTGGTCACCATCCACCATGTCGTGGACGGGGGCGAGGACACCTGTCCGTGGCTGGTGATGGAACTGGTGACGGGTGGATCGCTGCACGAACGCCTGGCCCGGGGGCCGGTGGAGCCCGCCGCCGCGGCGGTGCTCGGGCGCGAGGTGCTGGCGGCGCTGCGGGCCGCGCACGGCGCCGGCATCCAGCACCGGGACGTCAAACCCGCGAACGTCCTGCTGCGGCCGGACGGTCGACCGGTGCTCACCGACTTCGGCATCGCCGCGATCCGCGAGTCGACCGCCCTCACCGCGACCGGGGCCATGATCGGTACGCCCGACTACATGGCGCCCGAACGGATCACCGGGGAGGCCGGCGGGCCCGCGTCGGACCTCTGGTCGCTGGCGATGATGCTGTACGTCGCGGTGGAGGGCCGCCACCCGCTGCGCAGGGCGACCACCCTCGCGACGCTCGCCGCCGTCCTCAGCGAGGAGGTGCCGCCCCCGCGCGGGGCCGGACCGCTGACCGGTGTGCTCACGGCGCTCCTGGTCAGGGACCCGGCGGCACGCCCGGCCCCGGAGACCGTGGACCGTATGCTGGCGGCGGCGGCGACGGCGGCGGCGGAGCCGGTCCGGGGCGCGCCGGAGGAGACGCGGGGGAGCGGTGGCGGGGAGACCTCGTACCGTCTCACCCCGCCCTCCCGGCCGGTTCCGGGGGACGCGCCGGTTCCGGGGCGGGGCAGCGGTGAGCGCGGGCCCCGCGCGGTTCGCCGCACGGCGGTCGCCGGCGCGCTCGCCGGTACGGTGCTCACCGGCGTACTGGTGTGGGCGCTGCTCCCCGGACCGGACCGCGACAACAGCCCTCCGGCCGCCGCGCCGTCCGGCACTTCCGCCTCGGCCTCCGCCACTCCTTCCCGGCCGCCCGCACTCTCCTCCGGGGCACCCGGGACGGCCCCGGCGCCGAAGGAGAAGGCGGAGAAGGCGGAGACGGAGGAGAAACGGCGGAGTCCGGAGGCGCCCGGGACCCGGGAGTCCCCGGGGCTGCTGACCCCGATCGCCATCCGCGCGGCCATCGGGGAGATCACGGCGGAGACGGGCACCGACCGGGTGGGCAGCCTCTCCGTCCATCCGGAGCACATCTCCCTGGACAGCATGGTCCCGGGCAGCGACAAGAAGTACGACATGTACATCTACCGGGTCGGACAGGGAGTCTCCCGCAGCCCGGTCAGCGGCACCCTGAGCGGCGGCCGGCAGCCGGTGGACCTGGACGACTTCGACTGGAGTGCCGTTCCCGCCCTCCTGGAGAGAGCGGACCGGGAGCTGGGGGTCGAGGAACCGACCTCGCGGTATCTCCTCGCCGAGGGGGCGAACGACATCTTCGGCACACCCCCCGGGCTGACCGTCCACCTCTCCGACCGCTACCACAGCGGCGGCTACCTCCAGGCCGACCGCCGGGGGAGGGTCACCAAGGTGTCCCCGGCCGAATCCTGACAGCCGGTCCCCGCCACGCGAGCACGGGCCACAGCCACCGGGGCCACCCGCGCCCGGCGGGCACCGGACCCGCTCCTCCGCTGCCGCCGCACCGTGCCCGGTCACTTCTCCGTCGGGAACCGGCCAATCTCTCCGGCAGGGCCGAGGCGCCCTTCCCAGCGGGCTCCCCCGGGTGCTCTTCTGTGGTCCGTACCCAACGCCGTACCGTCCCCGTTCGGCCATTCTCCCGGCTCAGCGCAGTTTCTCGGCTCCGCCCTGCTCCTCGGTTCCGCCCTGTTCCCCGAACCCGGCACTCTCCGAGCGGAAGGTTTCCCCGATGCCGCGCGACGCCCATTTCCGGATACCCATACCCCCACGGGTCAATCCGGCACTGGACAGATCCCGTGATCTCTCCTGGGTCCGCACCCACTCCCTGGTCCGCACTCCGGAGGGCGAGCGCCGCTATCTCGCCTCCCGCGTGGCCGATCTGGCCGCCTACTTCTACCCCGATGCCACCGGCGACGATCTCGGTCTCGGCTTCGATGTGATGGCGTGGTTCTTTCTCTTCGATGACCAGTTCGACGTTCCGGCCGGGGTGTACCCCGGGGCGGCGGTCACGGCCACCGGGCAGCTCGCCGATGTACTCGCCCGGCCCCCCGGCGCCGCCGGACCCCCGTCCGCACCACCGCTCGTCACCGCCTTCGCCGACCTCTGGCACCGCATGGGCCGGGGCATGTCACCGGCCTGGCGCCGCCGCGCGGCGCACGCCTGGGCGGACTACCTCGCCGGCCACCCCACCGAGGTCACCGACCGGTTCCACGGCCCCACCCCCGAACCCGACGACCACATCCGGCTGCGCCGGAAGACCATCGGCGTCCGCCCGAGCCTCGATCTGGCCGAACGGATCGGGCACTTCGAGACTCCCGAGCGGGCCTGGCCCGCCACCCATCTGGAGGCCATGCGGCTGGCCGTCGTGGACCACGCCATCCTGGTGAACGAGGTCTTCTCCCTGGAGAGGGACACGGCCCGCGGCGACGCCAATCTGATCACCTCCCTCGTCCACCACCGCGGCTACTCCCTCCGCCAGTCCCTGGCCGAGACCGTCCGCCGCGCCGACCGCACGCTCGAACGCTTCCTCCAGCTGGAGAGCGGGCTGCCCAAGTTCTGCGACGCCCTGGACCTGACCGTCACCGAACGCGCCGACGTCCACCGGTACGGCGACGCCATGCGGTCCCTGATCCGCGGCGACCACGACTGGCACCGGGCCGCCGGCCGCTACACCACCGAAGGGCCGCCCCCGGACCTCAATCTGGAGGACCTGGTCACCCCCGCCCGCCCGCCCCGATGAGCCCCCGCCCCCGCCCCGGCCCGGCCGTCCGGCCCGGGCCGCCCCGCAGCACACAGGAGGCGACGACCACCGTGACCCCCTCGTACACCCTCGCGACCGCCCCGGGGGCGCTGCCCCTGCTCGGCCACACCCTCGCCCTGGCCCGCAGGCCGCTGGAGTTCACGGCCGGCCTCGGCGACCACGGCGATCTGGTGCGGATCGTCCTCGGCCCCCGCCCAACCTATGTGGCGTGCCACCCCGATCTGGTCCGGTCCCTCCTCGTCGGGGACCGCGCCTTCGACAAGGGCGGCCCCGTCTTCGACAAGCTCCGCGAGACCGCGGGCGACGGCCTGATCACCTGCCCCGCCACCGAGCACCGCCGACAGCGCCGGCTCACCCAGCCGGCCTTCCACCGGGACCGGATAGCCGGGTACGCCCCCCTGATGGCCGAGGAGATCGACCGGCTGACCGGCGGGTGGCGGCACGGGCGGACGCTCGATGTCACCGAGACCATGTACCGGCTCACCACGGCGGTCGCCGTCCGCTGCCTCTTCGGCGCCGGCACCGACACCGCCGGGCTCTCGGCGCTGCGCGAGAGCCTCGACGCCGTCACCCGCAGCATCAACCAGCGGGTCCTGCTGCCCCTCCCGGCCGTCGAACGGCTCCCCACCCCCAACAACCGCCGCTTCGCCCGCGCCCGGGCCCATCTGCGCGCCCTCACCGACGACCTGATCGCCGACCACCGCTCCACCCCGGGCGGCGGACCACCGGACCTGATGTCCACCCTGCTGGCCGCCCGCGACGAGGACGGCACCGGGGTCACCGACCAGGAGATCCACGACCAGACCGTCACCTTCCTCCTCGCCAGCGTCGAGACCACCGCCGGAGTGCTCTCCTGGGTCTTCCACCTCCTCGGCACCCGTCCCGGCCTCCGCGACCGGCTGCGCGCCGAGGCCGAATCCGTGCTCGGCGGGCGCCCGGCCGGCCACGACGACCTCCCCGCGCTGGAGCTGACCGGCAGGGTCCTCACCGAGACCCTGCGCCTCTACCCGCCGGCCTGGCTGCTCACCCGGACCGCCCCGGCCGCCACCCGGCTGGGCGGCCATCCGATCCCGGCCGGCGCCACCCTCATGTACAGCCCCTACCAACTGCACCGCCGCGCCGACCACTACCCCGACCCCGGCCGGTTCGACCCCGACCGCTGGCTCAGCTCCGCCCGGCCGGCCCCCGGCGCCTGGGTGCCCTTCGGCGGCGGCGCCCGCAAATGCATCGGCGACACCTTCGCCCTCACCGAGGCCACCCTCGCGCTGGCCACCATCGCCGCCCGCTGGCAGTTCCACCCCGTCCCCGGGAGCCGGCTCCGCCCCCTGCGGAGCGCCACCCTCATACCCCAGGGCCTCACCATGCGGCTGAGCGACCGCCGGAGGGCCGGGGGGTGACCGGCGAGCCGCGCCCGCGCCCCGGACGATCCGGGGCGCGGGCGCGCGCGGCGGTCAGCGCGGTCCGATCGCGCACTCCTCCTCCGTCAGCGGGCGCGCGTCCCCCGCGACCCTGCTGCACAGCACCCGGGGGCGGGAGGTCCCGTCCGCCGTGCGCCGCACCTCCCGCAGGGCGATGCCGTGGCCCTCGCGGTCCCCGTACAGCGCCGCACCCGTGAAGTCGATCGTGCCCGTCGCCATCCCTCCCAGCTTCACCGTCCGCAGATTCACCCAGGCCGAGGCCCGGTTCTGCGGCACCCCGCCGAGCGTGGCCGCCCAGTACAGGGCACGGGTCGCGTCATGGGACAGCGCCGTCTGTCCGCTGGCCATCGCGGGGGTGTCATGGGACAGCGGGCCCGTGCCGAGACCCGGAAGGTGCTTGACGGCGTCCTTGTAGAAGGTGGTCATCGGCGCCGCGGACTTCAGCTCCGCCAGTGCCGCGTGGTACAGCGTCACCCTCGGCGCGACCCCGTCGCCGCCCCGGGTGAAGTCGGCCTTCGACAGATCGTCGCCCGTGAGCAGCGAGATCGTCCGCTGTGCGCAGCCCGGCTCGGTGCCCAGCTGCGCCATCAGCGGCGAGACATCCTCCACCCGCCCGGCGAAGTAGATCACCGAGGGCACCGTCCCGCCCCGGCAGATCTCCTCCGCGTGCACCCGCAGTTCGGGCTTGGACGCCTTGAGGGTGTACTGCCGCTGCGGCAGCACGGTGAAGCCCTGCCTCGCCAGCATCCGCTGGCCGTACCGCGCCTGCTCCTCCGTGTACAGATCGTCCGTCTCCCGGGTGTCCCGGGCCAGCACCAGCGCGTGCTGCCGGCTCCCGGGCTCGCGCAACTGGCCCGCGATCAGCCCGAGCTGGTCCACCTGCCACTCGTCGGGCGCGGCCAGGCTGAACCAGTTGGCGAAGGTCCGCGGGAGATAGGTCGCGGAGTTCGTCCCCGACACCACCGGCAGCCCCGCGTCCCGCAGGATCTCGGTCGTCCGCGCGCTGGAGCGCAGATCCCGGCCGGTGCCCACGACCCCCACCACCGTCGGATCGTCCGCCGCGTACCGGGCGACGGCCCGCGCCATGGCGGTCTGATGGAGCATGTCGACGCCGCCGTTGGCGATCAGCACCCGCAGTCGCACCGAGAAGGTGTCGTTGATCACCGCCTGCGCCAGATACACCCCCGCCAGCTCCTCGATGCCCTTGACCGCCGAGGACCCGCCGCCGCTGTCCGCGCTCAGCGGACCCGCGTACACCACCGTGACGTACCCCGCCTCCCGGTCGGCGAGGACCCTCTCGTTCTCGTCGTGGATGAGCCGCTCCAGCCGGCCCACGGTCCACACCGGCCGGTTCCGGCCGCCCGGCTTCCCGTCGCCGGGCAGCCAGTCGGCGAACCGCACCCCGCCCGTCGCGATCCCTATGCACTCGGTCGCGCCGTCCGGCGCCGACGCGCGCGAGGTGTCCGTGTTGGCACCGAGAACCGAGGTCTCGCAGTACCGCTCGTGCATCCCCTGCGCGCGTACCCCGAGGCCCGTCGCCACCAGCACGGCCACCAGGACCAGGGAGTGCAGCGACCACACCAGCCGGGCCGCGGTCGGACGGAAGACCGTCTTCACACAGTGCCGCTGCGCGTCCGTCGCCGGGGCCAGCCGTCCGGCCGGCAGGGCCACCTTCAGCACCCACGGCAGCTCCGACAGCTCACGGCTCGGGGACTGCCCGGTGCGCAGATTCCGGGCCCACTCCTGGTACCAGGTCCACGGGGTGCCGTCCGGCCCCTGGATCACGCTCTGCTGAAGCCGCACCACATCCCCGTGCCCCACCCCGGCGACGATGAGCAGCGGATCGAGCTCGCTGCGCCGGCTGCGGACATCGCTGACCGCCTTGATCAGCTCGATCCCGCCGTTCTCCGCGGTCACCTGCGGCAGGAACAGGGCGGGTGGCCGGGGCCGTTTGAAGCCGCGCAGATCCCAGCTCCAGCGCCGGTGGTTGTCGCGCAGATCCTCGAACAGCGCCAGGACGTAGAGCTGGAGCTGGAAGTCGTCACCCGACTTCAGGGCCTCCGCCACATCGTGGGCGCGCGCCGCGATGGCGTTCCAGGAGCGGGTGGGGCGCAGCAGCGAGAAGTCCGTCGGCCGGCCGCGTGTCGCCGCTCTCAGGAAGGTCGTGGTCATGAACCACCGGCTCTCCCGCCGCAGCCAGAGAAAGATCGGCGCCCGGCCGGGCAGCACAGCGTCGAGGACCAGCAACAGCAGCAGGAACCCGGCGCCGGACCCCAGCGCCACCGGCCAGTCACTGCGCGCCAGCAGCGCGGCGAGCACCGCCACCACACTCGCCGGGAGGATGTGCGCCATGTCCAGCATCCGCAGCCCCGAACTCCACCGGGAGGCGCCCACGGGCCGCCAGCGCTGCCGCGCCAACTGGTCGAGGAGCCGCCGGGCGGGGTCGGGCCCGGCCGGCTGCGCTCCCGGGGCGGAGGCGGGCTGCGGCCAGTCGGCGCCCAGTTCGCCGACGGCGTCCTCGATGGCGCGCACCAGCCGCAGCCGGGGGAAGGCGTACCGCCGGTAGATCGAGCGGCGGCCGTCCCACCGCCGGGGATCGCCCAGGTCGCGCACCAGGCCCGCCGCCCGGCGCACCTCGGTGGGCCCCTCCCGCCGGGCGGGAGCGACGGCGCTGCGGGTGCCGTGCGCGTCCTGCCCGGTGTACAGCTCCTCGACCAGTTCGGCCACCCGGCCGTCGTCGCCCGGCTCCTCGGCGTGCAGGACGACCACGGGCATGGGCGGTTCGCTGGTCCGGGAGTCCCGGATCAGGATTTCGAGTCTGCGCTGGATATCGGCTCCGGCGCCGGTGGACATGCCGGGGTGCCCACCCGGGCACTTCGGCGGTTCACGGTCGTCGTTCACCACGGACAACCCCCGTTCGTCATGGCCTGGGTACGACGCTAGCGGGCGCGGCCCCGATGGGTGCCATAACCGCCGGGCCCGGCCGCCCGGTGTCGCACCGCTCCGGACCCTCCGCGCGCGGACGCGCCCCCGGCCCGGCCGGGGGCGGCGGCCTCCTGCCCTCGAACAGGGGTGTGGCAGACTCGGGCGATGCTGATCGACGACGCGACGGACCGGGACTGGCCGGCCATCTGGCCGTTCTGGCGGACGATCGTCGCCGCCCGGGACACCTACACCTGGGACCCGGCGACACCCGAGCACGAGGCGCGTGCCCTGTGGATGGCCCCCGGCAGCCGGGTCTTCGTCGCCAGGGACGGTGACCGGGTCACCGGCTCCGCGTACCTCCGCCCCAACTACGGCGGCCCCGCCGCCCGTACCGCCAACGCCGCTTTCATGGTCGACCCCGCCCACACGGGACGCGGCGTCGGCCGGGCCCTCGCCGCACACGTCCTGGAGCGGGCCGCCGCCGACGGCTTCACCGGCATGGTGTTCAACGCGGTCGTCGAGACCAACCCGGCCGTACGGCTGTGGACATCGCTGGGCTTCCGCGTCCTCGGCACCGTTCCCGGCGCGTACGACCACCCCGCGCACGGCCCCGTGGGACTGCACGTCATGTACCGCTCCCTGGAACCGGCGCCCGGCGGGGATGGAGCGGGAAAAGCGGGGAACCCGCAGTGAGAGAAGCAACCTCGCGCACTGCCGGATGACGGGAGAAAGGCAATGTCCAGCTCCACGGGTACACACGGCCGATCACAGGCACAGGGACTGGCGATCGCCAGCCTGGTCTGCGGAATCCTCGGCCTCTTCCTCTACAGCCTGATCCTCGGCCCCGTGGCCATCCTCATCGGCTACCTGGCGCTCCGTCACGCGACCGGCAACGGGCGGGCCCTGGCGAAGGCGGGCGTCTGGCTCGGCATCGCCGATCTGACGATCTTCGCGATCCTGCTGATGGCCGCCTCCTGACCCGGCGGTCAGGAGCGCGCTCCCGCGCCCCGTTCGAGCCGGCCGTCCTCGCCGTCCAGGGGCCGCAGCCGGTGCCGGAGCCGTGCGACCGGGCCGAGGCGCTCTCCGCCGAGGCCGCGAGGAAGCTCCCCGCCACCTGGCCGCGCGGGTGGACCGGCCGGGCTCCATCGGGCCCGGCCGGCCCCGCTGTCGGTGCGGTCAGCCCTTGTCGGGGCGCTCGGTCACCCGGAGCGCGTTGAGCAGGGGTTTGCCGTAGCCGCTGTGGGCGACGAAGCGCACATTGAGCGTTCCGTCGGTCACGGTCACCGTGTAGGCGCGCTGCACCGCCGCGTACGATCCCGCCTCCAGGGCGATGTCGAGTGACGGCAGCACCTCGGCGCCCTCGGCGAGGACATCGAAGACCCGCTTGTTGGGCCGGTTGGACGAGACCTCGGCGAAGCCCAGCTCCACCGTGTAGACGCCGTTCGGCACCTGGTCGAAACGGTACTCGTACATGCCCTCACGGGCGCTGCGGAAGAGCGTCGGGTCGGCGGTGCCGCTGATGGCGCGGCTGGTGGACCTCACCGTCGAGCTGCCCTGATAGCCGTACGAACCGGCGCTGTACTTGCGGTCCGGGGCCCAGGTGTCGCCGAGGGTGTCCTCGCCGGCCGCGCTCGCGCCGGTGTCCAGCGCGGTCTGGTAGCGCGGTACGACGACCTTGACGGGCACCGTCAGCACCGGCGCGCGTCCGCTCCGGGACTCGATCCGCACCTCCGCGGTGAGGACAGTGCCCGGGGCGAGCCCGGCCGTGTCCACAGAGAGTGTCAGCGGCTGCTTCCGCCCGGTCGCCAGCTCGCCGCCCGCCGGGGCCACGGTCAGCCAGGAGGCGTCCTCGCCGGCGGTCCAGGGCGTGTCCGCGCCCGTGTTGGAGAGTTCGACGGTACGGGTGCGCCGCTGGTCCTGCGGGGCGACGACGTCCAGCGCCGTCCGGTCCGCGGCGACCCTGCCGGTTCTCAGCGACCGGGTGAGCGTGGCGACGCTGTCGGCCGCCACCGTGATGGTGCCCTCGTCCGTCCGGTAGGCGGGGGCGGTCAGGGTCACGGGGTGGTCGCCCGAGGGGACCTGCACGGCGTAGTCGCCGCCGGCGCCGCTGGTCGCGGTCGCCGCCGAGGCGCCCGAGCCCACGGTGACGGTCGCGCCCACGACCCCCTTGCCGTCGTTGGCGTCCAGCACCTGCCCGCGCACCACACCACTCCTGGTGGTGCGGAAGGAGACCGACAGGCCGTCGCCGAGCACCGCGGTGTTGTACGAGTAGAGGAAGGCGTCGGTCCCGGTGGCGTTCTCCACCCCGATGGTGGCGCTGGAGCCGCCCTTGAGGCCGCTGCCCGTGGTCCCCTTGTAGTGGTAGGAGACCCGGCCGTCCTCACCGATGAGCGCGGCGAAGGTGAACTTGTCCGTCTGCGCGGACCAGTGGGCGATGTTCCGCCACTCCACGACGTACGACCGGTGCGGGGCGGTGCCCACGACCGAGGTGAAGACTCCCGAGCCCTCCCCGGTGAGGATCAGATCGTCCCAGAAGGGGTAGAGGGCCGCGTTCGGCGTGGCCGTGCTGGGGATCTGGCCGTTGGAGTCGCCGCCCTGCGGGCCGCCGAAGCTCACCACGCCGTTGGTGGTGACATGGGCCGCGGTATAGCTCCGGCCGTACAGCGGCACGGCGAACGGCAGTTCCACCCGCTCGTTGGTGTCGTCACCGGTCAGGGCGAGCTTCCGGTCGCCGGGGGTGTAGCCCCGGCTGCCCGCCGCGCAGGCGTAGCCGAAGGTGTCGGTACGCTCCGGAAGGTTCACCGCGGCCGTGGTGTCGGCGGCGACGGTGACCCGGGTGGAACCCGCGGTGACACAGCGGGAGGTGTGGGTGGCGCGGATCTCGTACTCGCCGTGCGGGAGGGTCACCTCGAACCGGCCCTCCGCGTCCGCCGTCGCCGTGACCGGGGTCCCGGTGACGCTCACGGACGCTCCGGACGCCGGTCCGGACGCCGCGCTCACCGTGCCGGTGACCTTGGCCGACGGGACCTGCGTCAGGGTGATGTCCCGGGTGGCGGTGGCACCCTCGGCGACTGTGGCGCCCGCCGTGCCCCTGCCGTACCCGAACTTGGTGACGGCGAGGGAGTAGTCGCCGGTGGACAGGGCGGAGAAGCGGTAGCCGCCGTCGGAGCCGGTGACGGCGGTACGGGTGATCGGTCCCTCGGCCGTGACCTGGGCCCCGGCGACCGGGGTGCCCTCGGCGGTGACGGTGCCCGCGAGCGCGCCGACGGGACCGCGCGGGGCGGCCTGGACGGCGGCCAGGGTGTCGAGCCTGCCCTCGCCGAAGACGTTGTTGTCGGCCGCGGTCCCACCGCAGCCGGTGCTGTCCACATCCACGGCGGTCTGGTCGAGCAGTGCCTCGGTCTGGGCCACGTCGCCCCGGAGCGCGGGGGCGGCGGACCAGATCAGCGCGGCGGTGGCGGCGGTGTGCGGGGAGGCCATCGAGGTGCCGGAGAAGGACCCGTACCCGCTGTTGCGGACGGAGGAGCGCACATTGACACCGGGGGAGGCGACATTGGGCTTGATACCGCCCTCGTCACCGGCGCCGCGCGAGGAGAAGCTGGCGATGGCGTTGTTGATGTCGAAGGCGCCGGAGCTGTAGGAGGCGACATAGTCGCCGGGTGAGCCGCTGGAGGCACAGCTCGGCCCGTTGTTGCCGTTGGAGAACGCGGGGAAGATCCCGGCGGCGCGCCAGGAGTTGACGATCGCCTTGTACCAGGGGTTGTGCGCCGAGCTGCCCCAGGAGTTGTTGACGATGTCGGGGGCGAGGTCCGGGCGCGGGTTGGCGCCGTTGGCGTCGGTGGGGGCGACCACCCACTGGCCGGAGGCGATCAGCGAGGTCTGCGAGCAGGAGCTGGACTCACAGCCCTTCGCCGCGACCCAGGTCGCGGCCGGGGCCACGCCGATCCTGTTGTCCGCTCCGTCGTCGCCGACCATGGTGCCCATGGTGTGGGTGCCGTGGTCGTTGTTGTCGCAGGGGGCGGCGGTGGGGCAGATGCCGGCGGGGTCGAACCAGTTGTAGCCGTGGCTGTAGCTGCCGTCGGCGGCGCGGCCCCGGTACTGGCCGTCGATGGCGGGGTGCTGGTAGTCCACCCCGCTGTCGATGTTGGCCACGACGACACCCTCACCCCGCACACCCAGCTGGTCCCAGACCTGGGGTGCCTTGACGCGGTCGATGTTCCACTCCACCGCGTTGACGGCCGGCTCCCGGTCGCCCCGGGCGGGCTTGGGGAGGGAGAGGGTGTCCTCGGCGTCGATCCGCGCGACCTCGGGGCGCTGGGCGATGCTGTCGGCGAGCTTCGCGCTGCCCACGACGCGGACCGCGTTGACGATCCAGTACGAGGTGAAGTCGGCCCGCGCGCTCTCCAGGGCCTTGAGCAGATCGGCCTGGGTGCGCCGGGCGTGGTCGCGCTGGGCCTGGTGGACGGCCTTGCCCTTGGCGGCCTTGGTGGTGGCCCTGAGGGCGGGGGAGAGGTCCGCGGAGCTGTCCAGATAGACCCAGAAGGTGGCTTTGCCGTCGCTGAGTTCGGCTCTCAGCTCGGGTTCGATCTTCTTCTCGGCGGCGGCGGCGGCGGTGGGCCGGTCGGCCGGTTCGGGGGCGGGGGCGGCGAGTGCGGTGGTGCCTCCGAGCGGGACGAGTAAGAGCGCGGTCAGGGCCGCGCAGACGGTGCGCAGGGGTCTGATACGGGTGGTCGGTCCGGTCCGTCGTGCCACGTGTTCTCCTCTTGCGCGGGTGGCGGGCGGGGCCCGCCGGGGGAGTGCGGACACATGCGTGGTTCGGTGATCTTTTGCCATGAACGGGTCAAGCTGCTCGCCATGGTGGGTCAGCCCCTCCGGGGTAACAAGAGGGCACCCTCCACTCCCGGCCGCCCGCGGCGCCCGGGGGCTTGGCTCAGGGCGCCCTCGGCGCCGGACGGCGGTGCGGGCGCTTGTGGTGCGGGGTCTGTCCTCCATCGCCGGACGGGCTGACATGCCCGGCCTCCCGGGAGAGCCGGGGCGCACGCTCGTTGAGCCGCGCCATCCTTCAGCCCCTCCGGCGAGCTGAGGCACGAAATCCTTCAGCCCCCCTCCGGCGAGCTGAGCCGCGCCATCCTCCAGCCCCTCCGGCGAGCTGAGGCACGAAACCCAGCCCCTCCGGAGAGCCGAGGCACAAGAACCAGCCCCTCCGGCGATTGAGGAGCGGGGGTTCGGGGGCTGGCCCCCGACCCGGGCCCGCACTGTGCGGGGTCCTGTGGCGCGGGGGCCGTCCTCAATCCCCCCAGAGCTGCCTCTGGGAGGGGCCCCAGACGGGCCGGGGGTGCCGGGCGGGCCGGGTCCGCGCGGGGAGTTCGGATCAGACGAGGGTGAGCCCCGCGGCCGCGATCAGCGCGATCTGCACCGCCGTGCGCGGCCCCAACGGATCACCCTGAGCCACCCTCCGCCGAGCGGCCGAGACATTGGCCGGATACATGGCGATCATGAGCAGAATGAGCCCCCAGGCCGCCCACCCCGCCGTCACCGGGATCAGCAGCCCCACCGCCCCCGCGATCTCCAGCGCACCAGTGAGAGTCACCAGCAGTTCCGGGCGGGGAAGTGCGGGCGGCACCATGGCGACGATATCGGGCCGCAGTTTGGGGTGGAAGTGCGAGAACCCGGTGAACAGGAACATCAGCGCGACCCCCACCCGCAGCGCGGGCTGCCATGCGTCCAGCGCCTCCACCCCCACGAGCCCGGCGAGCCGAGCCGCCAGAAACCCGACGATGAGCGCGATCAAGGGTTCCATCGAGACCTCCGGTCCTGTGCCGGCGGGCCCGGACCCGGGTCCCGCCCCTGCCCCTGCCGGAGCACGGGCGCTGCCCCACTGCACCACCCCCGCCGGGCCCCGCCACCCCTCTGCGCGGCCCGCCTCGCCCGCCCGGCCGACCGTCCCCACCCGGTCGGCCGAACCGGAATCGGCCCTCCGCCCGCGTCCTCACCGGCGTCGAAGCATGGCTGGAGCAGGTCAGTGCCCCGCACACGCCCCTCGCTGACGCCAGGAGCGGGGTCGGACGGCGGATCGTGATCCCGGACCGCCGCCGCGGCGGCACCCGCCACCGCCGTCCGCGTCCACTCCCCGGCCGTCGGAATCCCCCGGCCCACGCCCGGAACACCTCCCGCCGGCAACCCGTGCGAAACAGCCCGGGCCGGCTGTCCCGCCATTCCCCGGAGTCGTCCGGACATAATCCGGCGGCGTTTCTCCCTGTTCGACTCCGGTGCCCCGGCGCTCCTAGGATGAGGAAAGCGACCGGGTGCCGGAGGAATATCGGATCGCTCCCCTTCGCCGACTGCCGCCGACGGCGGAAATCTGCTTCCCGACGCAAGCGTCCACGGTGAGGAGAAATCATGGTTGTGGTGATGGTTCCGGAGGCCACTCAGGAGGAAATAGACACGGTCGTACAGCTCGTCAGGGCGGCCGGCGGCGACGCGTTCGTGAGCCGGGGCGTGTCACGGACGATCGTCGGCCTGGTGGGGGATGTCGACGACTTCGAGGCGCTGAACCTCGGCAGCCGGAGCGGAGTGCTCCAGGTGATGCGGGTCTCCGTCCCGTACAAGCTGGTGAGCCGGGAGCACCACCCGGCCCGTTCGGTGATCCGGGTGGGCGGTGTGCCCATCGGGCCGGACACCCTGAGCGTGATCGCCGGGCCCTGCGCGGTCGAGACGTACGAGCAGACCCTCGAAGCGGTGCTGATGGCGAAGCGGGCCGGGGCCTCGATGCTCCGGGGCGGGGCGTTCAAGCCGCGCACCTCCCCGTACTCGTACCAGGGGCTCGGCGAGAAGGGGCTGCGGATTCTCGCCGAGGTGCGGGAGGAGACCGGGCTGCCGGTCGTCACCGAGGTCATCGACCCCGGCAGTGTCGACATGGTCGCCTCCTACGCCGACATGCTCCAGGTCGGCGCACGGAACATGCAGAACTTCGCCCTGCTCCAGGCCGTCGGCCGGGCGGGCAGGCCGGTGCTGCTCAAAAGGGGTTTCAGCGCCACGATAGAGGAGTGGCTGAGCGCGGCCGAGTACATCGCACAGCGCGGAAACCTCGACATCGTGCTCTGCGAGCGCGGTATCCGGACGTTCGAGACGTCGACGCGCAACACTCTCGACATCAGTGCCGTACCCGTGGTGCAGCGGCTGTCGCACCTGCCGGTGATCGTGGACCCCTCGCACTCGGGCGGACGCCGGGATCTGGTCCTCCCGCTGACCCGGGCGGCGATCGCGGCAGGCGCGGACGGGGTCATCATCGATGTCCACCCCGAGCCGAAGTCCGCCCGCTGCGACGGCGACCAGGCGCTCGTCGCCTCCGATCTCCGGGAGGTCGCCGACGCCGTGAGCATCCTGTCGCCGCTCATGGGGCGCACCCTCACCATGCCCGTACGAACATCCGTGCCCACCGCGCGCGTGGGGGCCGGGGCGGGCTGAGGCCCGGTTTCGGCGCCGCGTGTGGTGCCGCTGGTGCGGGGAGTGTCCCATGGGTTCGATGGGGACACCCCCCTAGGGGTTAGGGGGTGATAAGGGTCGACAGATGGGACTTAAGCAGGGGTTACAACCCTCAAAGGACGAATGTTAATTTCTTTCTCATCTGGCGGAAGTCCGGTCAACCGAACGGATGTTCTGCTCGAAAACGTCCAGGGGGGTTCGAGGGAATTGGCAATGAGCTGGTTTCTGTTATTCGATCCACAGTTCCACAGATGTGACGGGGGCAGCCGCAAAGACGCGGGGACAGGCTCTGGTCGCATGGTCTCCGCCCACCTTCCCATGAGTTCTTGAGGTGGTGGGATGGCGACCAAGGAAATGAACGTTGATCAGCAGCCCGTAGTGGAAATCGAACTGGATTTCCTGAACTCGGCCGGCTCGCCCCGGCTCTCCGGCGAGAATCCCGAGCATGTTCACCTTCTGGCGGCAACCCAGTCCCCGCTGCCTCCCATTGTGGTGCACCGCGCGACCATGAAGGTCATCGACGGATTTCACCGGCTGAAGGCCGCCAGGCTGCGGGGCGCGCACACGATAGCGGTCCGCTTCTTCGACGGCGACGAGGCGGAGGCCTTCGTCCTCGCGGTTCGGCTGAATGTCACCCATGGGCTGCCACTGGCCCTGGCCGACCGCAAGTCCGCCGCCGAACGCATCATCGCGTCCCACCCGCAGTGGTCCGACCGGAGGGTGGCCTCGGTCACCGGGATCTCCCCGGGCACCGTGGGCGACATCCGCAAGCGCACCGCGCTCCGGCTGGAGCCCGAGGCGCGCCGCATCGGCCAGGACGGCAGGGTCCGCCCGCTCGACGGGAGCGCGGGCCGGATGCTCGCCGGTGAGCTGCTGGCCGCCAACCCCGGCCTGTCGCTGCGTCAGGTCGCCAGGGCCGCGGGCATCTCGCCCGAGACCGCGCGCGATGTCCGCAACCGTCTGCGCAACGGCGACGAACTGGTGCCCCACCAGCGCCGGCGGCGCACAGCCACCGTGGTGAAGGCGGCGGACGAGGAGGTCGCCGTGGACGACTCCCTGCGCAGGCGCGGGGAGCTGACGGCCCCCGCCGGGCCCCAGCGCACCATCCGGCCCCGCGCGGACGCCGTCCCCGACCGTGCCGTGCTCGTCGGACGGCTCAAGGCGGACCCGGCGCTCCGGTTCACCGAGACGGGGCGGAATCTGCTGCGGCTGCTGGCCCTGCACGCCCTGCGCAAGGAGGAGTGGGACGCGATCATCAACAATGTCCCACCGCACTGCAGTGACATCGTCGCCGATCTCGCCCGGCAGTTCGCCGACCTCTGGTCGGAGGTCGCCGTACGGATCAAGGACGATGTCGCACAGATTGGCTGAGCCGTTGTCCTGGGTGTCCGAGCGTGGAAAACGAACGGTTGGACACCTCGTGGGACGGCCCTGACACCCCCCACTCGCACGAAGGGTCCGTCCACTGCCCCCGGGCAGCGGACGGACCCTTCGCCGTGCGGACCTTTCGCCGTACGGGCCCTCAGCCGCCCGGAAACGGCTCCCGGGCGCCGGGGCCCCGGACCGTGCGGAGCCGGGCCGCCGCCGCGACCCCGTCGCAGCCCGAGAGGCCGAGCGCGTCACGGAGTTCACCGGCGAGCAGCTCCAGCACCCGCGCGGCCCCCGCCTCCCCGGCCGTGGCCAGCCCCCACAGCAGCGGACGGCCGACGAGGACGCCGCCGGCGCCGAGCGCCAGAGCCCGGAGGATGTCGGTCCCGCTGCGGACCCCGCTGTCGAAGAGCACCTCGCACCCGCCGCCGACCGCGCGGACCACGTCCGGGAGGGCGTCGATGCTGGGGACCGCTCCGTCGAGCTGGCGCCCGCCGTGGTTGGAGACCACGACCGCGTCCACGCCCGACTCGGCGGCGCGCAGCGCGTCCTGGGGCGCCAGCACTCCCTTGAGGACCAGTGGCAGAGCGGTACGCTCCCGCAGCGCCGCGACCGAGGACCAGTTCAGCGCCGGGGAGAACATCCGGCCGGTGTGGACGGCCACGGCGGAGGCGTCCGCCGGACGCTCATGGGCGGCGGTCCCCGCCTCGACATTGGCCGCCCGCACATGGCCGGGGAGCGCGAAACGGCTGCGCACGTCCCGCAGCCGCCGGCCCAGCCACGGCACGTCGACGGTGAGCACGATCGCCGAGACCCCGGCGTCCTCCGCCCGGCGGACCAGGTTCAGGGTCGCGGCCGTGTCCCGCAGCCAGTAGAGCTGGAACCAGACCGTGCCGCCGACCTCGGTGATCTCCTCGATCGCGACACTGCTCAGCGTGCTCGCGGTGAACGGCACCCCCGCCGTCTTCGCGGCCCGCGCGGTGGCGAGTTCGCCCTCCGGATGCGCCAGCCGCTGGTACGCCACCGGGGCGACGGCCAGCGGCAGCGCCGCCGGCCGGCCGAGCAGCCGGGCCTCGGTGGAGACACGGGAGACGTCCCGCAGCACGCGGGGGGTCACCAGGACCCGGTCCAGCGCGGCCCGGTTGGCGTCGAGGGTGGTCTCCGTACCGCTGCCGCCGGCGATGAAGTCCCAGATGTCAGCGGGCAGGGCGGCTGCCGCGGTGCGCTCGAAGTCGCCCAGACACAGCTCCGTGCCCGGCCCGGCGGAGGAGGCCGCCGGGCCGGGGGCTGCGTCAGTGCCGGAGCCCACGCTGCCCCGTCCTCTCCAGCTCCACTGCCTCGTACAGCGCCTTGATGTTGGAGCTGCCGAAGGTCTCCGCGCCCTGCCGCTCGATGACCTCGAAGAACAGGGTGTGCCGGGGGTGGGTCGACGCGGTGAAGATCTGGAACAGCAGCCCGCCGTGGTCCTCGTCCGCGAGCACGTTCGTCGCCCGCAGATCCGCCAGCCGCTCGCCCAGGGCGATGCGCTCGCCGAGCAGGTCGTAGTAGGCGGAGGGGGTGGTGAGGAAGCCGACGCCGCGCCTCCCCAGGGCGCGCACCGAGCGCACCGCGTCCGGTGAGGAGAAGGCCAGATGCTGGACGCCGGAGCCCTGGTGGCCCTTGAGGAACTCGTCGATCTGGCCCGGGTCCGCCGTCGGGTCCGGCTGGATCAGCGTCAGGGTCACGCTCCCGGAGGGGCTCTGGACCACCTTGGACTCCATCGCCTGTCTGCCGACGACGATGTGCTCCTCGAAGATGTGCAGAAAGCCCAGGGCCTCGCGGTAGTACACGACGGTGGCGTCGAGATCGCCGACGTTCAGACAGACGGCGACATGGTCGAGGTCGATCAGGCCGACATCGTCCGCGCGGTGGCCCTCCGCCCGCAGCGCCGGGACGAATCCGGCGGGCAGCCCCTGCTTCTCGCCGGCCTCCCGCTGCACCAGGGTGTGGACGACATCGCCGAAGCCCTCCAGGGCCGCCGTCACCCGGGGGCCGTCACCGGCGTGCCGGGTGGGCCGCCGGCTGACCCGGGCGCCGCCCGCGACCGCGGCGGCGAACGCCGCCTCCACATCGGTGGTCCGCAGCGCGATGTCCGCGACCCCGTCGCCGTGGGCGGCGACATAGGCCGACGCCGGGTGCTGGTCGGACGTGGCCTGGGTGAGCACCAGGGTGATCTGCCCGTGCCGCAGGGCGATGCTCCGGTGCTCGGCCGAGCCCGCGGTGCCGACCACCGTGAAGGCATAGCGGTCGACCCATTCGAATGCCGCGTCCTCCAGCTGTTCGACATATATCTCGACGTAGTCGATCGAGAGATCTCCGAGCGGATCGGTGGCTTTTGATGAATCACTCATGTGTGCCCCCAACCGGGAAAGAACCGAGTTTCTGGAACTGTAGAGCCCGGGTCTCGCGTCTGGCCAATGGACAGTTCCCGATTGTCCGCACTGTTGGACAGCCGGATGGACGCACGGGGCCGGGCGGATAAATTTCCTCCGTTGAGCTTCCTTAATGGGCGATGTTTTTGATCGGGGTGAGTCTGGTGATCCGCGCCATTGCCGTCATCGGTACGGGTTTGATCGGTACATCCGTCGCTCTCGCGGCGCGCCGCCGCGGTGTGACCGTTTTCCTCTCCGACCGGGACCCGGTGGCCGCCCGGACGGCGGCGGCTCTGGGCGCCGGGCGGACCCGCCCGCCCGCGGTGCCGGTGGATCTGGCGGTGCTCGCCGTTCCGCCCAGCACGGTGGGCGCCGTGCTCGCCGAGCAGCAGACGCGCGGACTGGCCCACTGCTACACGGATGTGGCGAGTGTGAAGTCCCTGCCCGAGCGGGTCGCGCTGCGTCTGGCACCCGATCCGGCGTCCTATGTCGGCGGGCATCCGCTGGCCGGGCGGGAGCGGTCCGGACCGCTGGCCGCCCGGGCGGATCTCTTCGAGGGCCGGCCGTGGGCGCTCACCCCGTCCCCGCTGACCTCGGACACGGCGCTGCGCCGGGCGCGGGAGCTGGCGGTGCTCTGCGGGGCGGTCCCGGTGGTCACCCAGAGCGCGTCCCATGATGAGGCCGTGGCTCTGACCTCGCACGTTCCCCATCTGGTCGCGAGTCTGATGGCGGCGCGGCTGTCCGGGGGCCCGGCCGGGGCGACCCGGTTCGCGGGCCAGGGGCTGCGGGACGTGACCCGGATCGCGGCCGGGGACCCGGGGCTGTGGGGCGACATCCTCCAGTCCAACGCGGCGGCCGTCGCGGGGGTGGTGCGGGAGCTGCACGAGGATCTCTCCCGCCTGGTCACGGCGCTGGACGGGCTCACCGGGGGCGACGGCGGAGCGCGGGCCCACGGCAGACGGGCCCTGGTGGATCTGCTCGACCGGGGGCTCTCGGGACTCACCGAGATCCGGGGCGGGCGCGGCGGAACCCCGCAGGGCGGCGCGCGCGTCCTGGTGGCCGTGACGGACCGTCCCGGGGAGCTGCCCCGGCTGCTGGCCGCCGCCGGCGGCGCGGGCGCCGACGCCGAGGGGGCGACCGTCGAGGACGCCGGGGGGAGCGGACTCACCGTGCGCTTCCCCGTGGCGCCCCATGTCCTGGACCGGCTGGTCGCCCATCTCGTGGCCGAGGGCTGGAACGCGCGGGGGGTGGATGCCGCGTATACCGACCAGTACGAAAAAGGGATGATACGACCGACTGTCCGGACCTGAGTCCAGGACTGGCTGAATCTCTATTCCCGCGCTGCCGCATTTCGCCTAATCTCACCCGCAAGGAATTCGCGCGATGTCCCAAAATCATCCATGCGTTTCGCAACGAGTGGCTCAAAAGGACCCACGTCGGCCGGTTCGGCTCAGTATGCTGTTTTGAGGTGTGTTTCTGTTCGGGTGACCCCCCGCCCTGCCTCCCCCGCAACGTAAAGCACCGCAGGTCAGAGGCGTGATTCCCAGGGAATCGCGCGATGGATGGGTCACGTGGCAAACATGCGCAGCCAAGCCATACAAAGCTGGACAGAGCACACAGAACGTACGGGGGGATCCGTGAAGTTCAGTGAAAGAGACGAGGAACTGCGACTGCTCGGCCGGTTGTACGCGGGGTGCGCCCGGGGCAAGGGCGCGGTCGTCTTCACCAACGGGCCCGTCGGCTGCGGAAAGACCGCACTGCTCCAGACGTTCGCCGGGCTGGTACGGGAGAAAGGGGGCCTGTTCCTCTCGGTAACGGCCGCCACCAGCGAACGTCACCATCTGTTCGGCCTCGTCGACCAGTTGATGAACGCGATACGCGCCGCCGGAATGGCCGCCGACCCGCTCGCCGCCGAGGAAGTCGATGTCACCCTGTCGGCCGGCGACCACCCCAGAGCCCCGAGAATCCCGCTCGGCCTCCTTCAGCGCATCAGCAGGACCATCTCCGAACTCGCCGAGCGGGGACCGCTCGTCCTCGGCATCGACGATGTGCACTTCGCCGACGAACCCTCCCTCCAGTGTCTGCGCTATCTCATCCGGCGTATCGATTCCTCCGCCGTTCTCATCGTGCTCAACGAGAGCTCCTGCCACGAACGGGAACTGGCGACCCTGCACGCCGAGACACTCCACCTGCCCTACTGCCACCGCGTCAGACTGGCGCCCCTGACCCTGGGCGGCACCGCCGAGACCCTCACCCGGAGCCTGGGCGCCGTCCCGTCCCCGGCCTCCGCCCAGGCCTGGGCCGACATCAGCGGAGGCAACCCCCTGCTGCTGAACGCCCTCGTCGAGGACCGGCTCATCGAGGACCACCTGACGGAGGACCACCTGACCGAGGCCCGGCCCGCGGCCGACGGCGCACCGGACCCGGCCGGCCCCCAGCCGGGGGAGTCCTTCCGCCACGCCTTCCTGCGCTGCCTGCACCGCTGCGAACCCTCGATGCTCGCCACCGCCCGCGCCCTGGCCGTCCTCGGCGACTCCGCCTCGCCCCCGCTCATCGGCGACTTCCTCGGTGTCGACGCCACCTCCGTACGCCGCTGCCTCGCCGACCTGAACGCCGCCGGCCTCCTCGCGAACCTCCGCTTCCGCCACGAACGGGCCCGGCAGGCGGTTCTCGACGGCATCCTCCCGAACAGCCTTCTCACCATGCACGGACGGGCCGCGGAAATACTCCACGCGAGCGGCGCCCCCGCCCGGGCCGTCGCCGAACAGCTCATGGCCACCCACGACTCCGCCCGGGCGTCGTGGCGCGTCGGCATCCTCCGCGAGGCCGCCCGCGAGGCCATCCACCTCGGCGACATCGGCAAGGCCATAGACTGCCTCCGCCACGCGTCCGGCATCTGCGAGGACGCCGCCCAGGAGGCCCATATCGCCGCCGCCCTCGCCGACGCCCAGTGGCTCAGCGACCCCGTCAAGGCCGGCCGCTATCTGCCCCACCTGAGCCACCTCGTCAGCTCCGGCGCCCTGACCGGCGACGATGCCATGGTCCCCGTCAAACACCTGATGTGGCGCGGCGACTTCGCCCAGGCCGAGGCGCTGCTGCGGATCGTCGAGAGCGCGGCGGGCGGAGCACCCGTGAGCCCGCCGTGGGCCGCCGCGCCCGTGGATGTCAAGGTCGGCCGGCTCTGGCTCTCCTTCATCTACCCCGGCCTCTCCGAGGACGCCACCGCGGCCAAGGCCGAGACCGGCAGCCCCTTCGCCCAGCCCCTCTCCGCGGCTTCCCGCCCGGTCTCCTTCCTCACCCTCCTCAATGTGTCGGCGACCCTGATCGGCGACGGCGAGGAGTTCCAGGGAGCCGACCACGTCCTGCACAGCACCGACGCCGACAGCCCGCTCACCCCCGCCCTGTTCGCGCTGCTCTTCCTGATCCAGACCCACCGGCCCGACGAGGCGGTCCAGTGGGCCGAACGGCTGCTCCACGAACCGTGGATTCGCCGGGTCCCCATGCGGCGCGCCGTGTTCGAGACCATACGATCGGCGGCGGCCCTGCGCGCCGGGGACACCGTCACGGCCGGCGAGTCCGCCCGTACCGCGCTGGAACTGGTCTCCGCGGCGGCCTGGGGCGTCGCCGTCGGGCTGCCGCTGGCACTCGCCGTCCGCGCCGCCACCGAGCAGGGCGACTTCGACGCCGTCATGCCCTATCTGAACACCGCCGTCCCGCCCATCATGTTCGACACCCCCTTCGCCCTGCCCTATCTCCAGGCACTCGGCCGCTACCACCTCGCCATGGGCCGCCCGCACACCGCGCTCACCAACTTCCAGTCCTGCGGGGATCTGATGCGGCAGTGGGGCGCGGACTCACCCGACCTCGCCGACTGGCGCAAGGACGCCGTCGCGGCACTCGTCGCCATGCGGCAGGCAGGCCAGGCACGCACCCTGCTGGAGGAACAGCTCACCCTCCTCGGCGACGGGCGCACCCGCGACCGGGGCGTGGCCCTGCGGCGCCTGGCCGCGATCAGCGCCGCACCCGACCGTCAGTCCCTGCTCAAGGAGGCCATCCGGATTCTCGCCGACTGCGGCGACCAGTTCGAACTCCGGCGCGCGCAGGACGACATGGCCGCCGCGACCGCCCCCGAACGGCCGGGCGCCCACCGCGGCCGGCTCAACGGCACCCTCGCCGGAAAGGTCCCCGCCCCGGGCCGCCGCGACCTCGACACCCCCCGGGACCCGGCTCACGAGAACGGCACCGTCCCCCTGATCCCCTCCGGCGCGCCCACCGCAGGGCACAGCGTCCACGACGAGAGCACCGTGCCCCCGGCGCTCGCGGAACTCACCGACGCCGAACGCCGGGTCGGGGCGCTCGCCGTCGCCGGGTGCACCAATCGTGAGATCGCCGTCCAGCTCTTCATTACGGTCAGCACCGTCGAGCAGCATCTCACCAAGATTTACCGCAAGTTAAAGGTCAGGAGCCGTTCCGGTCTCCCGGCGGAACTTCTCGCCTTCACCGACCTCCCCTGCTTCCCGAATGGAGGATAAAAAGGGAAACACGTCCACGGCACGACATCAACGCGTCTGTCCAAGTGACCACTCCCGTCGGTTGGACGCGTTGGCGGAGCCGTAAGCCCCATGTGATCCTGGCGGCCTGGAATCCATTCGCCGCAATTCGTTGATTGCCTGGGGGAAAATCCATGGCCGGACGCGGTCTCGAAGACTATGCGCGCCTGGCGCGCGAAGGACTGGACTCCGTCCCGGCAGAATTCCTGGCAACGGAAGAGCGCCTGTGGGCGGGCAATCGGAGAATCCTCGACCGGACGGCGCTCCGCCCGGGCGACGGCGATCTCCCCGGCCCGCCCGGGACCGCCGCCAAGATCCTCGGCCACACCTGGCCCGCCCCCCTCCTCGTGGGCTCCCTCGCCGGACTCGTCCGCCCCGAGGGCGAACTCGCCGTGGTCCGAGCCTCCGGCGCCGCCGGGCTCCCCGTCGTCGTCAGCGCGTTCACGGGACGCACCTTCGCGGAACTCGCCTCGGCCGCCGAGGGCCCGCTCTGGCTGCGGACCCATCTCTTCCGGGACCGGGGCACCGCCCGCTGGCTGGTCTCACGCGCCGCCGACGCCGGCTTCGAGGCCGTCGTCCTCGCCGTCGGCCCCCAGCGCCATGTCCGGCTCGCGCCCGGCGCCGTCCCCGTGAACCTCGCCGAGGACATCCCCATCCGCCACTTCCGCGGCGGCGGCCCGCTCGCCGACCTCGGCGGTTACGGCCCCTTCGCCGACCCGCGCGCCCTTCTCGACGACACCGTCGACTGGGCCGGCGTGGGCCGGCTGCGCTCCATCTCCGCGCTGCCGCTGTTCGTCGCCGGAGTGCGCACCCCGATGGACGCCGTCCGCGCCCTCGCCGAGGGCGCCGACGGCATCGTCGCCGACGACCTCGGCGCGCTCCCCGGCATCGCGGCGTCCGTCGCCGGACGCTGCCCCGTACTGCTCCGGGGCGGAATCCGCCGCGGCGCCGACATTCTCGTATCCCTCGCCCACGGCGCCGACGCGGTCCTGCTGGACCGGCCCGTCCTGGACGGACTGCTCGTCGCCGCCCGTGAAGGCGTCACCGAGGTCCTGGAGGAACTCGTGAGCGAACTGCGGGCCGCGCTCGCCCTCACCGGGACCGGGTCGGCCGCCGACGCCGGCCCCGAGCTGCTCCGTACCACCGCCCCGGCACCCACGGGCGCGGCGGACGGCACCGCCGAGCGGGCGCCCGAAGGGGATCTGCGCCGGAGCGATCTGCACACCAGTGTCTCGGACCCGGTCCTCGACACCATGAACTTCCTCAACGAGGTCACCCACCGCTACCCCGACGCCATCTCCTTCGCCCCGGGACGCCCCTACGACGGGTTCTTCGACACCGAGGAGATCATCACCCACGTCCGCACCTACCTCGACCACCTCGCCCGGCAGGGCGACTCGCCCCAGGCGATCCGCACGGCCATGTACCAGTACGGCCCCACCGCCGGCCAGATCCGCGAGATCATCGCCGACTCGCTCCGCGACGACGAGAACATCGACATCCCCGCCGAGTCGATCGTCGTCACCGTCGGAGCCCAGGAGGCCATGCTGCTGGTGCTCCGGGCGCTGATCACCGGCCCCGACGACGTCCTGCTCGTCTCCAGTCCCTGCTACGTGGGGATCACCGGGGCGGCCCGTCTCCTCGACATCGGGCTGAGCGCCGTCGACGAACGCGACAGCGGACTCCACTGCGCCGACCTCGAAGCGGCGATCCTGGCCGAGCGGGCCCGCGGCCGGCGCCCCCGCGCCCTGTACGTCGTACCCGACCACTCCAACCCGTCCGGTACGACCATGGACGCCCGGACCCGTGCCGAGCTGCTCGACCTGGCGGCCCGCCACGACTTTCTCATCGTGGAGGACAGCCCCTACCGGATGGTGAGCCCCGGGCCCCGGCTGCCGTCCCTGAAATCCCTCGACCACGCCCGCAGGGTCGTCCACCTCGGCTCGTTCTCCAAGACCATCTTCCCCGGCGCCCGCGTCGGCTTCGTCGTCGCCGATCAGCGGGTCGTGGACGACACCGGCCGCACCGGACTCCTCGCCGCGGAACTCGCAAAGATCAAGAGCATGGTCACGGTGAACACCTCGTCCCTGAGCCAGGCCGCCGTCGCCGGAGCGCTGCTCGCCGCCCGGGGACGGATCTCCGAGCGGAACGCCGAGGCCGCCGACTACTACGGCAAGGCCCTGCGGACGACCCTGCGCAGCCTGGACCACCACCTCCCCGCCGAGCGCCGGGAGGCCCTGGGAGTGCGCTGGAACGAACCCACCGGAGGGTTCTTCCTCACCGTCCAGGTGCCGTTCCGCGCCGACAACGAGGCACTGACCCGGTCGGCACAGGAGTTCGGCGTGATCTGGACACCGATGTCGTACTTCTATCCACAGGGCGGTGGCGATCACACGCTGCGCCTGTCCACCAGCTATCTGACCGATGCCCAGATCACCGAGGGCACCGCACGGCTCGCCCGCTTCATCGAGGACCGGAGCGCCGGCACCCCCGGTGCGGCGGCCCGGCCGTAGCCGTCCCGTCCGTCCGATCCAGCACCTTCGCACGAGAAGGGCGAAGAGAGTGACCAGCACCATTCGCAGCACACAGCGACCGCGCAGCAAGCCGCGCATGTGGGGGTGGACTTTCCGTTGACCATCAGCATCGACCGTCCGGTGATATCGGACGCCGACCAGGACCTGACCGCACCCGTGACCGCTCCGGCCACGACCCGCGGGCCGTACATGCCCCTCGCGCCCAGAATCGTGGGGGTGGGCACATCCGCCACGCCCACCTCCTTCACCCAGCGCGAAGTCCTCGACACCTTCGGCATCACCGACCCCAAGATCCGCGGGGTCTTCCTCAACAGCGCCATCGAACGGCGCCATCTCACCCTGCCTCCCGAGGCCGAGGACGGAACCCGCCTCTCCGAACCGCAGGGCGACCTCCTCGACAAGCACAAGGCCCTCGCCATCGAGATGGGCGCCGAGGCGCTCCGCAACTGCCTCAAGCGAGCCGGCGCCGACCTCTCCGATCTGCGCCATCTGTGCTGTGTGACCTCCACCGGCTTCCTCACCCCCGGTCTCAGCGCCCTGCTGATCCGGGAACTCGGCATCGACCGGCACTGCAGCCGCTCCGACATCGTCGGCATGGGCTGCAACGCCGGACTCAACGCCCTGGGGGTCGTCTCCGGCTGGGCCGCGGCGCACCCGGGGGAGCTGGCCGTCGTGCTCTGCTCGGAGGCCTGCTCCGCCGCGTACGCCATGGACTCCACCATGCGCACCGCCGTCGTCAACAGCCTCTTCGGCGACGGCTCCGGGGCCGTCGCCCTCGTCGCGGGCGCCGACGGCACCGTCCCCGGCACCCCGGAGGGGCCCAGCGTCCTCAAATTCGCGAGCTGCATCATCCCCGAGGCCGCCGACGCGATGCGCTACGACTGGGACCGGGACCAGGGCCGGTTCAGCTTCTTCCTCGACCCGCAGATCCCCTATGTGGTGGGCGCGCACGCCGAGCTGACCGTGGACCGGCTCCTCGAAGGGACGGGTCTGCGCCGCAGCGACATCCGGCACTGGCTGGTCCACTCCGGCGGCAAGAAGGTCATCGACGCCGTCATCGTCAACCTCGGACTGACCCGCCACGACCTCCGGCACACCGTCGGCGTCCTGCGCGACTACGGCAATGTCTCCAGCGGCTCCTTCCTCTTCTCCTACGAAAGGCTGCTCGACGAGCACGTCACCGCACCCGGCGACCACGGTGTCCTCATGACCATGGGACCGGGCTCCACGATCGAAACGGCGCTGGTCCGATGGTGAACACCGGGGAAGTGACAGGGAATATGCCCATACTGAAGATCGACGGCACCGCGCCACTGTCGGCCGGGTCCGTCAAGGCCCTCGCGGCGCTCTGCGACCAGACCGAGGACCACCCCGGAACCGAGGCCGTCACCCTGCATGTCGAGGGCGCCCCCACCGAGGGCTGGACCACCGGGCTGAACGTCGCCCTGGTCACCAAGTGGGAGCGCACCGTGCGCCGGCTGGAACGGCTGCCCGCGCCCACCATCGCCGTCGTCCGCGGCGACTGCGGCGGCACCGCGCTCGACGCGCTCCTCGCCACCGATGTCCGTATCGCGACCCCCGGCGCCCGGCTTCTCGTCTCCGGCGACGCCGGGGCGACCTGGCCGGGGATGGCCTCCTACCGGCTCGTCCAGCAGGCCGGTGCCGCCCGGGTCCGCCGCGCGGTGGTCCTCGGGGTGCCCCTCACCGCCGCCGACGCGGCGGCCCTGGGACTCGTCGACGAACTCACCGACGATCCGGAGGGCGCCCTCGCCGCCACCGTGCGGCGGCTCGCCGGACGCTCCGGCAAGGAACTGGCCATCCGGCGCCAGCTCCTCTTCGACGCCACCACCACCAGCTTCGAGGACGCCATCGGCCCCCACCTCGCGGCGTGCGACCGCGCACTGCGCCGGGTCCCCGTGGGGGAGGCCCCATGACGGCGACCCTGCCCGAGCGCACCACCGCGACCGCGCTCCGGGCCGGCCTCGCGGAGGCGGTGAGCCACGCCGACGAGGTGGTGGCCGCGCTCCCCCGCCCGGGGAGGCGCTCTCCCGAGCAGCGCGCCCGCGCCACCGCCGCCAAGGACGCCGCCCGCGCCCTGCGCGCCCGGTTTCTCGACACCCAGGTCGACGCCGTGTACGACCGGCTCACCGAGGGCCGCACGGTGGCCCTGCGGCTCGCCGAACTCGTCGCCGCGGCCGCCGTCGCCTTCCCCGGGCTCGTTCCCTCGGCCGAGCTGCTCGCGGACGAACGGAGCAGGACCCAGGCGGACAAGGAAGGCCACGAGATCGACCAGGGCATCTTCCTCCGCGCCGTGCTCGGGTCCGCCACCGCGGGCCCGCATCTGCTGGAGTCGATGCTCCGGCCCACGCCCCGGGCCCTGGAGCTGCTGCCGGAGTTCATCCGTACCGGAACGCTGCGGATGGAGGCCGTGCACCTCGAACGGCGCGACGGTGTCGCCCGGCTCACCATGTGCCGCCACGACTGCCTCAACGCCGAGGACAACCAGCAGGTCGACGACATGGAGACCGCCGTCGACCTCGCGCTCCTCGACCCGGCCGTCAGTGTCGGACTGCTGCGCGGCGGCGAGATGAGCCACCCCCGCTACCGGGGGAGGCGGGTCTTCAGCGCGGGGATCAACCTCAAGAACCTCAGCTCGGGCGATATCTCCCTGGTGGACTTCCTGCTCCGCCGGGAACTCGGCTACATCCACAAACTCATCCGGGGCATCCGCACCGACGGCCCCGGCGGCTGGCACACCCCGTACACCGAGAAACCGTGGATCGCCGCCGTCGACGGCTTCGCCATCGGCGGCGGCACCCAGCTGCTGCTCGCCTTCGACCATGTCCTGGCCGCCGCGGACGCCTACCTCAGCCTGCCCGCCGCGAAGGAGGGCATCGTCCCGGGGGTGGCGAACTTCCGCCTCAGCCGGTTCACCGGCCCCCGGGTGGCCCGGCAGATCATCCTCCAGGGCCGCAGGATTCGGGCGAGCGAACCCGACGCCCGTCTCCTGGTGGACGAGGTCGCCGAACCCCAGGACATGGACGGCGCGGTCGAGCGCGCCCTCACCCGGCTGCGCGGCGAGGCGGTCATCGCCAACCGGCGCATGCTCAACCTCGCCGACGAGCCCCCCGGCGCCTTCCGCGCCTACATGGCCGAGTTCGCCCTCCAGCAGGCCCTGCGGATCTACGGCGAGGACGTGATCCACAAGGCCGGAGACTTCGGAGCCCCGGCACCATGACCGACCGACCCGACCAACCTGAGCGATCCGACCGGCCCGACCGGCCCGACCGGCCCGACCGACCCGAGCGATCCGACCGGCCCGAGCGATCCGCCCGGCCTGAGCCGTCCGGCCGGCCCGGCCGCCGCACCCGCGACCCCGGCCACCCGACCGCCCGGGACCCCGACCAGCGCGCCCGCG
The DNA here is from genome assembly GCF_053594535.1 of Streptomyces sp. NPDC001889. Taxonomy (NCBI): domain Bacteria; kingdom Bacillati; phylum Actinomycetota; class Actinomycetes; order Kitasatosporales; family Streptomycetaceae; genus Streptomyces; species Streptomyces sp. NPDC001889. The sequence continues at coordinate 6,678 of NZ_JBSFER010000006.1, read as the reverse complement.
TGCGCTACGAGAAGAAGAACCACATCGCCCGCGTCACCATCGACCGCCCGCACGTCCTCAACGCGATGGATCTGCGCACCCACGAGGAACTCGCCGCGATCTGGGACGACGTCGAAGCGGACGACGACATCAGGGCCGTGGTCCTCACCGGAGCCGGCGACCGCGCTTTCTCTGTCGGCCAGGACCTCAAGGAACGGGCCCGGCTCGACGCCCGGGGCGCCCCCCTCACCACCTTCGGCAGCCGGGGACAGCCCGGCTGGCCCCGCCTCACCGACCGGTTCACGCTCTCCAAACCGGTCGTCGCGCGCGTCCACGGATACGCGCTGGGCGGCGGCTTCGAACTCGCCCTGGCCTGCGATCTGATCATCGCGTCCGACCAGGCCGTCTTCGCGCTGCCCGAGGCCCGGCTCGGACTGGTCCCGGGCGCCGGAGGAGCCTTCCGGCTCGCCCGGCAGCTCCCGCTGAAGGCCGCCATGGGCTACCTCCTCACCGGCCGCCGGCTCGACGCCGCCACCGCCCTGCGCCACGGGCTGCTCAACGAGGTCGTCCCCGCCGGCCGGCTCGACGACTGTGTCGACGGCTGGACCGACGATCTCGTCCGCAGCGCCCCCCTGTCGGTCCGCGCCATCAAGGAGGCCGTCCTCACCTCCGTGGACCTCCCCCTGGAACAGGCCTTCACCACCCGGTACGCATGGGAGGAGCGCCGCCGGGAGAGCGGGGACGCGGTCGAAGGAGTCCGGGCGTTCGCCGAGAAGCGCGAACCGCACTGGTCCGGCCGCTGACCCGCACCGCCCGCACCACCCGAACCTCCGGGCCCGCCGCCCCACCGGGCGACGGGCCCGGCCCTCCGGTGTCCAAGTGACGGGACCGGACGGTTGGACGAAACGTGAAGGGAAACACACCGATGCCGGTCGCTCGCATCAACGGGATCAACCTCAGCTACGACACCTACGGCTCCGGGGAGCCCGTCATCATGGTCACCGGGACCGGCGCCCCCGGCCGCGTCTGGCGCACCCACCAGGTGCCCGCCCTGCGCCGCGCCGGCTACCGGGTCATCACCGTCGACAACCGCGGCATCCCGCCGACCGATGTGTGCCCCCAGGGCTTCACCCTCGCCGACATGGTCGCCGACCTCGCCGCTCTCATCGAGCACATGGGCGAAGGCCCCTGCCGTCTCGTCGGCACCTCCATGGGCGGAATCCTCGTCCAGGAACTCCTGGTCTCCAGGCCCGAACTGGTCCGCCAGGCCGTCCTGATCGCCAGCAGCGGACGCACCGACACCCTGCTCGCCGCCATGTCCGCGGGCGACATCGAACTCGCCGACAGCGGCGTCAAGATCCCACCCCGGTACGCCGCCTACATCCAGGCCCTCCAGAACCTCTCCCCGGCCACCCTCAACGACAAGGAGCTGCTCCAGGACTGGCTGACCGTCCTCGAAATGTCCCCCGTCGACATCTCAACCGCCCGCGGCCAGCTCGGCCTGGACGTCATCCCCGACCGGCTCGCCGTCTACCGCCGCATCAACCGCCCCTGTCTCGTCATCGCCTTCGCCGACGACCTCGTCGTACGGCCCCATCTCTCCCGCGAGGTCGCCGACAGCATCCCCGGCGCCCGCTACACCGAGATCCCCGGCGCCGGCCACTACGGCTATCTGGAGAAGCCCACCGCCGTGAACTCCGCCATCACCGACTTCTTCGCCCGCTGACCCGCTCCGGCGCGGGCCGGGAGGGAACCGGCCGGTCACCCGAGGCCGGGAACGACACCGTGATCGTCATACCTCCCTCCGGCCGCGCCCGCGCGGTCACCGTCGCGTCATGCGCCTGCGCGATGGCCTGCACGATCGACAGCCCCAGCCCCAGTCCCTCGGTACGCGCCACCCGCGTCGCGTCCAGCCGCTGGAACGGCTGGAACAGCCGGCCGATCTCATCCGGCGGCACCACCGGACCCGTGTTCGTCACCATCAGCGTCGCGCGCCCGTCGACCGTCGCCGTCGTCACATCCACCCGGCCACCGCGGATGTTGTGCCGCAGCGCGTTGTCGACGAGATTCGTCACCAGGCGCTCCGTCAGATTCCGGTGACCGGCCGCCGTCGCCGCGCCGATCGACGGCAGGAACACCACCGTGCGCGACTCCGCGTCGGACTCCCGCGAGTCGACGACCTCCTGCGTCAGCCGCGCCAGATCGAACGGCTCGCGCACATCGATCCCGCCCTGGCTCCGCGCCAGCGTCAGCAGCGCCTCGATGAGCCGCTCCTGCTGCGCGCCCGTCACCAGAATCCGTTCGTGCGCCGCCCGCAGCGAGTCGACCGTCGCGTCCGGATCGGCCAGCGCGACCTGACCCAGAGCCCGCTGCCGCGCCAGCGGCGTACGCAGCTCGTGCGAGGCGTTCGACACAAACCGCCGGTGCGCCTCGAACGAGGTCTCCAGACGGCTCAGCAGACTGTCGAAGGTGTCGCCCAGCTCTTTCAGCTCATCGCCCGGACCGTCGAGCGCCAGCCGCTGGTGCAGGCTCGTCGCCGAGATCTCCTGCGCCGCCGCCGTGATCGTGCGCAGCGGGCGCAGTATCCGGCCCGCCACGATCCAGCCCAGCGCGATCGAGACCACGAGCATGATGGAGAGCGCGATGGCGCCCTGCGTCAGCAGGGCGTCCATCAGGGTGTCCTTGCCGTCCACCGGGATCGTCGCCGACGACCCCTGACCGGGCGGTTCGGGCAGCCGCGACGGCGTGGGCAGCGACACCGGGGGCTCGGGCAGCTCCCGCTGCTTCCCGTCGCTCCGCTCCCGCAGATCCTTCCAGGTGTCCTGCACCCGGCGGTTGACGAGAAAGATCATGATCGTCTGGAGCGCCGCCCCGGAGGCCGCGAACAACCCGCCGTACAGCAGCGTCAGTCTCAGCCGGACACTGCGCCGGGGGCGCCCCGAGCGCAGCACGGGGCCGGAGAGCCGGGACATCACAGACATCGCCGCCCTCAGATCCGGTAGCCGCGCTTGGCCACGGTCTCGATCACCGGAGGATCGCCCAGCTTGGCCCGCAGCCGGCTGATGGTGATCTTGACCGCGCTGGTGAACGGATCGGCGGCCTCGTCCCACACCCGCTCCAGCAGCTCCTCCGCCGACACGGCCCGCCCCTTGGACGCCAGCAGCAGCTCCAGCACCCCGAACTCCTTGGGCGCCAGATCCAGCGGCCGGCTGGCCCGGCTCGCGGTGCGCCGTGCCGTGTCCACCACGAGGTCGCCGTGCCGGATCACCGGAGGCACCAGCGGATGCGCCCGGCGCGCCAGTGCCCCGATCCGCGCGATCAGCACCGGGAAGTCGAACGGCTTCGCCAGATAGTCATCGGCTCCCAGACTCAGCCCGTCGACCAGATCCTCCGCCGTCGCCGCGGCCGTCAGCATCAGCACCCTGCTCCGGCACCCGGAGGCGATCAGCTCCGCGCACACCTCATCGCCGTGCATGCCCGGCAGATCCCGGTCGAGCACGATCACGTCGTAGTCCGTGAACAGCGCGTGCTCCAGCCCCTCCTCGCCGTCGAACGTCACATCCACGGTCATCTGCGCCCGGCGCAGACCCACCGCGACCGTCTGGGCCATCTCCTCGTCGTCCTCGACCACGAGCACCCGCACCTGATCCCCCTCCGCAACGCCACACCCCGGACACGAACACCTTGACAAGTACAGCAAGGATCAACCACCCCCGGTTTCCGCAGGGTTTCGTCGGGAGGACACCCGCCGTACCGCCGGACACCACTTCCCCCGCTGCTCTCCGACCATTCCCGGAAATCCGGAAAAGAAATCTGTCAACCGCTGTCCAAGTGTCAGAAATTCATGGTTGGACAGTGCCAAAGATGACCACCATTGCCCGTCCACATCCACCCCGCTAACGTGAAGCCCGATCAACCAAAGGCAATTGATGGGAGTGGTTATGGCCAACCCGTTCGACGACGAAAACGGCACCTTCCTCGTCCTGGTGAACGAGGAAAACCAGCACTCGCTCTGGCCCGCGTTCGCGGACGTTCCCGCCGGGTGGAAGGTCACGTTCGGCGAGGACACCCGCAAGGCGTGCCTGGAGTACATCAACGAGACCTGGACCGACATGCGGCCCAAGAGCCTCATCGACGAGATGGACAGGGCCCGCGCGGCCGGCTAGCCCAGACCTCCCCACATCGACGACACAGCAGAGGAGGCAGCAGTGGCACTAATCGGCGGCCCGGGGCCGATGATGGGCGGCCCCGGGCCGGACGGACCCATGTCCAAACGTCAGGTCACGCCCGGCACAACAAAGCGAATTCTGCCCTACGCCAGGCCCTACCGGCTCAGCATCGCCATTCTCCTGACCCTCGCCGCACTCAACGCGGCAATCACGGTCGCGACCCCTGTACTGTTCAAGTACCTCATTGACAACGGTATCGCCGTGCGCAATACCGAAGTCGTCGTGGGAGTCGCCGTCGCCGTCGCCGGCCTCGCACTCGCACACTCATTCGTCGGATTCGCCGAGGCATGGCTCTCGGGACGCGTCGGTGAAGGACTCATCTACGACCTCCGCACCAAGGTCTTCGACCACGTCCAGCGACAGCCCCTGGCCTTCTTCACCCGGGCCCAGACCGGCGCCCTGGTCAGCCGGCTCAACAACGACGTCATCGGCGCCCAGCAGGCGATCACCGCCCTGCTCTCCACCGTCGTCTCCGCCGGACTGACCGTGCTCTTCGTGCTGATCACCATGTTCTACCTCTCCTGGACCGTCACCCTCGTCTCCCTGGTGCTCCTGCCGCTCTTCGTCCTCCCCGGCCGCGTCGTCGGCCGCCGGCTCCAGCACGTCATGCGCCGGCACATGGGAGTCAACGCCGAAATCGGCTCCCTCATGAACGAGCGCTTCAATGTCACCGGCGCACTCCTGGCGAAGCTCTACGGCCGCCCCGACCACGAGACCGGACTCTTCGCCGGGCTCGCCGCCCGGGGCCGCGACCTCGGCGTCCAGACCGCGGTCTACATGAAGATGCTCCCCATCTCCATGCTTCTCCTCGGCTCTCTGGCCCTCGCCACCGTGTACGGCCTGGGCGGCGCGCTCGTCATCCGTGACGCCTTCCAGATCGGCACCCTCGTCGCCCTGGCCACCCTGATGACCCGGCTGCTCACCCCGGTGAACCAGCTCTCCAGCGCACAGGCCGACGTCCTGTCCGCGCTCGTCAGCTTCGACCGGCTCTTCGAGGTGCTCGACCTCAAGCCGCTCATCGCCGAGAAGCCCGGAGCCGTCCCCCTGCCCGCCATCGGCACCGCCGGGGGAACCGCCCCCGCCATCGAGTTCGACGGCGTCTCCTTCCGCTATCCGAAGGCCGCCGATGTCTCCCTCGCGTCCCTGGAGAACATCGCCCTGCCCATGCAGGAGCGCACCGGCACCGAGTGGACCCTCCGCGATCTCGGCTTCACCGCCCCCGCCGGGAAGCTCACCGCCCTCGTCGGCCCATCGGGCGCGGGAAAGACCACCATCACCCAACTGGTGCCGCGCCTCTACGACGCGGTGGAGGGCTCCGTCCGTATCGGCGGCCACGACGTGCGCGACCTCACGCTCGAATCGCTGCGCACCTCCATCGGCATGGTCACCCAGGACGCACACCTCTTCCACACCACCATCCGCGGCAATCTGCTCTACGCCCGCCCCGGCGCCACCGAGGAACAGCTCGCCGACGCCTGCCGGGCCGCGCAGATCTGGCAGCTCATCGAGAGCCTTCCCGACGGACTCGACACCGTCGTAGGGGACCGGGGATACCGGCTCTCGGGCGGTGAGAAGCAGCGCATCGCGATGGCGCGGCTGCTGCTGAAGGCCCCGCCGATCGTCGTGCTCGACGAGGCGACCGCCCACCTCGACTCGGAGTCCGAGGCGGCACTCCAGCGCGCCCTCAAGACCGCGCTGGCCGGCCGTACCTCCCTGGTCATCGCCCACCGTCTCTCCACGATCCGGGAAGCCGATCAGATCCTCGTCATCGACAAGGGCCGGGTCCAGGAACGCGGCACCCATGAGGAACTCCTGGAACAGGACGGTCTGTACGCGGAGTTGTACCGCACCCAGTTCGCGGGCCAGGGCAGCGCCGGCGCCCACGGCAACGGGCAGCAGCCGCAGCGCGTCCCCGAGCCGGTGGGTCCGCACGGATCCTTCCCGGGAGGCCCACCCGGACAGGGCCCCTACCCGGGTATGCCGGGACCCGGATTCTTCCCGGGCGGCCCCGGCCCTGGCTTCATGCCCGGCCCCGGCCCCGGCCCGATACCCGGCGGCCCGCCACCGGGCCACGGCTGACCCCCGGCCGCGGCGGCTGACCACGGCCGCAGCGGCCGGCCCAGCGCCCGCACCACCGAGAGAAAACCACCGTCGAGTCAGTGGGGACCGTTGGAATGCCTGATTCTCGCCGCTCACCTCTCTCCGCCACCCCGCATCCGGGCACGTTCCTGGAGCTGTTCGCCGCGAGGGTCGAGGCCGCGCCGGGTGTCGCCGCGGTGCGGTGTGGGCCGGAGGTGCTGTCGTACGGGGAGCTGGAGGCCCGTGCGAACCGGCTGGCCCGCCATCTGAGAGACCTGGGCGTGGGCCGGGAGTGCGTGGTGGGTCTGTGCCTGCCGCGTGGGGTGGAGATGGTGGTGGCGCTGCTGGCGGTGTGGAAGGCGGGTGGCGCGTATGTGCCACTCGACCCGGA
>NZ_JBSFER010000005.1:267300-309197 GCF_053594535.1 Streptomyces sp. NPDC001889 | reverse complement strand
CACCGATGTCCGACGTCCGCGTCGTCGTCATCGACTGCACGGATACGGGAGCGTCGCCACCGACGGCGACCGAGCCGACCTGGATCTGCCGGCTGGCCCGGCGCTCGGCGAGCCGGGGCGGCACCTCGGGGATGTCCAGAGAGACAAGGCTCATGATGTGACTCGCTCACTCCTGGCCCCGTACTGGGCCAGGGAGGTGGTGATGGTCTGCGCGATACGGTCGGGCGTCAGCCCCGCGTCCGCCAGCAGCTCTCCGCGGCTGGCATGGTCCAGGAACTCCTGGGGGAGGGCGAACCGGCGGACCGGCGTCGGCGCGTGGGCCTCGTCCAGCGCCTGTGCGATCGCCGCGCCCACCCCGCCGACGACCCCGTTGTCCTCGATCACGGCCACCAGACGGTGCTCGGCGGCCAGCTTGACCAGCGCCGGCGACACCGGCTTCACCCACTGGGGATCGGCCACGGTCACCGTCACCCCGGCCTCCGTCAGCGCCGCGCCGGCCGCGAGCGCGGTGCCCGCCATCGCGCCCACCGCGACGATCAGCACCTCCGCCCCGGAGCCCGCCCCGCCCGCGAGGATGTCCACGCCCTCCACCTGGCCGACGGCCTCGATGTCGGGGCCGACCGGGCCCTTGGGATAGCGGAGCACGGTGGGGGCGTCGGTGACCTCCACCGCCTCCCGGAGCTGCGCCCGCAGCCGGGCGCCGTCGCGCGGCGCGGCCAGCCGCAGCCCCGGCACCAGTTGCAGCAGGGACAGGTCCCACATGCCGTTGTGGCTGGCGCCGTCGGTGCCGGTGGCACCGGCCCGGTCCAGGACGAAGGTCACCCCCGCCCGGTGCAGCGCCACGTCCATGAGGACCTGGTCGAAGGCCCGGTTGAGGAAGGTCGCGTACAGCGCCACCACCGGATGGAGGCCGCCCGCCGCCAGCCCGGCGGCGGAGGTCACCGCGTGCTGCTCGGCGATGCCCACGTCGAACGTCCGGTGCGGATACGCCTCCGCGAACGCGTCCAGACCCACCGGCTCCCGCATCGCCGCCGTGATCGCGACGACATCGGACCGGTCCGCCCCGATCCGCACGATCTCGTCCGAGAACACCGCGCCCCAGGAAGGGGCGGAGGGCTTGGCGGGAGCGGACGGGGAGGGCGCGGCGCCGATCGCGTGGAACCGGTCGCCCTCGTGCTCCTCGGCGGGCCGGTGGCCCTCCCCCTTGCGGGTCAGCACATGCACCACGACCGGGCCGCCGAAGTTCTTGGCCAGCCGCAGCGCCGCCTCCACCGCCCCCGTGTCGTGCCCGTCGACCGGTCCGACGTACTTCAGCCCCAGATCGGCGAAGAGGCCCTGCGGGGCGATGACGTCCTTCAGCCCCTCCTTGGCCCCGTGCAGCCCGCCGTAGAGCGCGTGCCCGATGACCGGGACGTTCTCCAGGAACTCCTTGCCGCGCCGCAGGAACCGCTCGTACCCGTCCGAGGTGCGCAGCGTCATCAGATGGTCGGCCAGACCGCCGACGGTGGGCGCGTAGGAGCGCTCGTTGTCGTTGACCACGATCACCAGCGGCCGGTCCCTGGCGGCGGCGATGTTGTTCAGCGCCTCCCAGGCCATGCCGCCGGTGAGGGCGCCGTCACCGATGACCGCCACGACGCTGCGGTCGTCCAGGCCGCGCAGCTGGTGCGCCTTGGCCAGCCCGTCCGCGTACGACAGCGCCGTCGAGGCGTGCGAGTTCTCGATGATGTCGTGCTCGGACTCGGCCCGCGACGGGTAGCCCGAGAGCCCGCCCCGCGAGCGCAGCAGGCTGAAGTCCTTCCGCCCCGTCAGCAGCTTGTGCACATAGGCCTGGTGGCCGGTGTCCCAGAGCAGCCGGTCCTTCGGCGAATCGAAGACGCGGTGCAGGGCGATCGTCAGCTCCACCACACCCAGATTGGGCCCGAGGTGACCGCCGGTGCGGGAGACCTCCCGGATGAGGAAGCCCCGGATCTCCCGGGCCAGCCCGCCGAGCGAGGCCTCGTCGAGCCGGCGCAGATCCTCCGGCCCGTCGACGGTGTCCAGTATCGGGGTCCCGGATGCGTACGGATCGTTCGGCCTAGTACCCAAAGCGCACCTCCATGGTGGGTTGCAGAGCGAGATCCACACCCGTGACCGTCCGGTCGACGGCGATGAGGATGTTGTAGTGGTTGGGGAAGTGGCAGCCGTCGTAGCCGAGCACGGTTCCGATCCGCCGCCCGTTCAGCGTCACCCGGTCGCCCCGGTCGATCACTCCGCCCCGCGAGATCTCCACGAAGCCGAGGAAGCCCACCCGGTCGACGACCGCGCCCGCGGTGGTGTCGTGCTGGTCGGTGGTGACCAGCTCATGGATCTCGTGCCGGCGGACACAGCGGCTGCCGAACTCCTCCAGGACCATGCCCCGGTCCTCGCGCCGGTGGGTGAGGACCTTGACCAGCTCCCCGCGCACCTCGGCCTTCGGACCGTCCTCGGCCGGGTTCACCGCTGCCCCTCCTTCTCCAGCCGGTACACGTCCGACACCAGCTCCAGCGCCGCGAGACCGCCGCCCGAGCGGTCCTCGCCCGCCGCCAGCGCGCCCGCGAAGTCCCGCAGCACACCGATGTACTCGTGCCGCAGCGACGACTTGAACCCGTGGTGACCCGCGAGCATGTCGGCGTGCACGGCGGTGCCGTCGGAGAGCCGGGCGTCGACATCCTTGCGCTCGCCCTCGTACGACCAGTCCAGCTCGACCCGGGCGGTCGCGCCGTTCCGGGCGCGCAGATCCACGGTGGCCTGCCGGTCGACCCCGTCCGCGTCGCGCACCACCTTGGCGGCGACGACCTCGACATCCCCGATGATCTGGCGGACCGTGTCGAAGGCGTTGGGCCCGTTGTCGGCCACACAGCCGCCGCCGCAGCGCGCCGGATCGAGATACCAGCGGTCGCTGCCCGCGTGCTCCTCGATGCGCTCCAGATAGCGCACGGTGAGCGACTCCACCGGGGTGTGCGCCGGGACCCGCTCCAGCAGCGCGAGGACATTGTCGTTGTACCGGCGGTGGAAGGAGGTGAAGAGCAGCACCCCCCGCTCCCGCGCGGTGCGCACCAGCGCCCGGCCGTCCTCGGCGGTGGTCGCGAGCGGCTTCTCCACACAGACCGCGACCCCCGCCTCCAGGGCCGCCCCGCACACCTCGGCGTGCACATCGTTGGGGACGTTCACCACCACGGCGTCCAGCTCCGCGCCGGCCAGCAGCGCGCGGTGGTCGGTGTAACAGGGGACGCGCCCCTCGAACTCCGCCAGCGCGTCGGGCCGCAGATCGCACACGGCGGCCAGCTCCAGCCCGGGGAGCGAGTCGAACGCCGACACATAGAACTTCGAGATGACCCCGAGTCCGATGATGCCGATACGGGTACGCCGGGTCATGCGCCTGCCTCCATGGGGATCTCCGCGCCGATCTGCCGGGCGACCGCGGTCAGTTCCGCGTACAGCCCCTTGCTCACCGGCACTCCGTCTGCCCGTGCCGCCGCCTCGTACGCGGCCTCGCGCCGGCCGGGGTAGCCGACCGGGGAGTCGGCCGACACCGGCGGGCAGTCCAGCAGGCTCCGGAAGAGCCCGCCCGCGTCGCCGAGGAACTCCTGCTCGGGGCGGAGCGCCCCGGGGGAGACGGCGATCACCAGGAAACCTATGTCGTCGTCCCGGCCGGTGGGCCCGCCGTTCCCGGTGAAGGCGTCGGGCGAGGGGCCGAGCCCCGCGCCGGGCACCAGCGCGGCCAGCACCTCGACCAGCAGCGCCAGACCGTACCCCTTGTAGGCGCCGGTCTCCGGCCGGCCGCCCAGCCACATCGGGAAGCCCTCGCCCCGGTCCAGCGCCCCCGGATCGGTGACCGGCGCGCCCTCGGCGTCCTGGAGCCACCCCTCCGGGATCGGCCGGCCGGCGCGGGCGGCCTCGCGGACCTTGCCCGTGGGGACGGCGGTGGTGCTCATGTCCAGGTTGAACGGCGGCAGCCCCGGACCGGCGGGCGCCGCGATGGAGAGCGGGTTGGTGCCGAGCATGGCGTACCGGCCGCCCGGCGGGCGGGCGATCCGCTGCCCGCCGCAGTTGGAGGCGAGGATGCCGATGGCGTTCCTCGCCACCGCCCGCGCGGTGTGGTGCCCGGCGCAGCCGAAGTGGGTGCCGTTGCGCACGGAGACCATGCCGATGCCGTACTCGGCGCTGCGCGCGACCGCCAGGTCCATGGCCTCGCTGGCCGCCCACAGCCCCAGGCCGCGCCGGGCGTCGATCAGCACCGCCGCGCCCCGGTCGGCGAGGATCTCGAACTCCGCCGCCGGATCGGCCCGCTTGTCGTCGAGGAGCGGCAGATACAGCCGGGTCAGATTGGCCAGCCCGTGCGAGCGCATGCCCGCCAGGTCTCCGTACAGCAGCGCCTCGGCGGCGGTACGGGCCCGTCCGTCCGGCATCCCCCGGTCGGCGAGGACGGCGGTGGCCAGCGAGAGCAGCGTCTCGTAGGGCACCCGCACATCGGTGGCGTAGTCGGCTGGTTCCGCGGTCGTGGTCATGGATGTCCGTTCGTTGCTCGGGCGAAGTGACTCAGGAGGGAGACCACGCTCGCGGCGTAGCTCTCCAGCTCCCGCGCGTCGGCGAACTCGCCCTGGGCGTGGGCGTTGTTGAGGTCGAGATCGCCGGGGCCGAAGGCGGCGGTGTAGGTGCCGGGAACGCCGTCCAGCCAGATGGCGTCGCAGGTGAACGAGGGTTCGTCGGCCGGGACACAGGGCAGGCCCGCGCCGGTGGTCAGCAGGGATCTGGCCCAGGGGTCGTCCTGGTCGACCAGGGCCGGCAGCCCCCGCTTCAGCCACTCCACCGCGGTGACCTCCTCCGCCTCGTCGGCCGTCAGCGCGAAGTCCGGCACCGGGCGGAAGCGCTCGGTGAAATCGGCCAGACCGCGCTTGACCTCGGCCTCCAGGGCGGCCTCCAGCCGGCGGCCGGCGGCGGTGTTCTCGTACGCGAGGTTGAGCAGCAGCTCCCCGGTGCCGTAGACCCGGTTGTGCAGCGGCCCGGTGCGCAGCCCCGCCACACAGACCCGGGTGCCGTCGTGCCGGCCGGAGAGCCGGTGCGCCAGATGCTGGGCGAGATGGCCGAGGAGCACGGTCGCGTTGTGGCCGCCGCCGGGCCGGTCGTCGATGGAGTCCAGTCCGTCGACGGTGACCCGGGCGGTCATCGCCGCGGTGGAGCGCGGCAGCAGCCGGGAGCCGGTGGGCTCGCAGAAGAGGTTGATCCGGCCGTAGAAGCCCTGCTCGATGAGGGGCCGGGTGCCGAAGACGCCCATGGCCCCGCCCTCCTCGCCCGCGACGAGCTGGATGAGCACCCCGGTGGTCCGCCCCAGCTCCGGCACCCGGTCCACGGCGGTCCGCAGCGCCGCGAGCAGCGCCACCGCCGGTCCCTTGTCGTCGATGGCGCCCCGGCCGTGGAAGCGGCCGTCCGAGTACCGGGGCGGCTCCCAGTCGCTGACCGTGTCCAGATGGGCGTTGAACATGATGGTGCGCTCCCGGGGCAGCTCCGGGCCCAGCCGCAGCACCGTGCTGGGCTGGCACTCCAGGAAGTCCGGGATGTCCGCCATGGCCTCGCGGACCATGCGCGGGACATCGGGGCGCTCCAGGGCCGAGGGCGGCGGCGCGCCGTGGTGGACCACGGTGAACCCCAGCTCGGCTGCGGCCTCGGCGTAGGCGAGCTGGGCCTCGGCGAGCCGGGGCCGGGGGCCGTCGGCACCGGTCTCCAGCAGCCCCACGGTGGGCAGTTCGAGCAGCCGGAGCAGCAGCTCGCGGTCGGACGGCAGCAGCGGGACGTGGTTCATGCCAGCTGCGCCGCGACGGCCGCGGCCGCGTCGTCGAGGAGCTTCTCCAGGGCCCGTCCGTACGCGACGAAGGTGCTCACCCCGTCGGTGCCGGCCGCCGCCAGCGACTCGTGCGGGCGGACGTTGATGTGCGGCTCGATCGACCAGGCGCCCCGGTAGCCGTGCCCGATCAGCAGCCGCAGCGCGTCGCCGACCCGGCAGCGGCCCTCGCCCGGCAGGACGTAGTGGACATCGGACGGATCGCCCACCGCGTCCTTGATGTGGACATGCGCCACGTGCGGGGCGATCTCCGGCAGCAGGTCGTAGGTCTCGTACCCGTGGGCCACCCCGTTGCCGGTGTCGAAGAGCAGCTTCAGCGCCGGGCTGTCCACATGGTCGAGCAGCCCGAGCATGCGGGCCGGATCGCTCGCCGCCCACCCCGCGCAGTTCTCGTGCAGCAGGACGACCCCGGCGCTCTCGGCCCGCGCCGTCAGCTCCCGTATCCGCGCGTGGACCTCGGCCCGCCACCTCGGCTCGGGACGGCCGTCGTTGGGATAGGACATGATCCGGATGTACGGGGTGCCGAGCCGGGCGCACCGCTCGGCGAGGATCTCCAGCTCCCGCAGGTCCTGTGCGAAGTCCGAGTCGACCGGACGGGCCCAGTTGGCGATACGGGAGTCGACGCACGCCACCCCCAGACCCGCCCCGGCGAGCCTTCCGGTGAGACGGTCGAAGGCGTCCTCGTCCAGGTCGGCGAGGGCCGTGCCGTCGACATTGCGCAGCTCGATCAGGTTCCAGCGCAGCTCGGTGAGGGCGGAGAGCTGAGTGTCCAGCGCCTCCCCGGCCTCGTCGCCGATACCGCACAACGGGAAGGCCGGGGGCGCGGGAGTGACTTCAGCCGGCATGGCGTACCGCCTCCTGACGGAGAGACAACGGGGACAGCGAATCCGCCAGGCACAGGTCCTTGGCGCTGGTGAGCAGGGCGACCACCTGGGCCTGGAGCTCGAAGTCGGCGCGGAGGTCCGCACCGGCGGCGAAGTCCCGGTACACCCGGAACACACAGGCGGTCAGGGCCTCGTCGTGGAACAGCTCCCGGCCCGCGCCCACCCCGGGAACATCGGTGCTCAGCTGGGCGTAGGAGTCCATTCCGCTGGTGGGGTAGTGGCCCGTCACCGTCCCGGCGGCGAACTCCAGCCGGATGCTGCGCTCATTGATGGGCGAGGTCAGATCGGAGGTGACGGAGGTGCGGACTCCGCCGTCGTGCTCGATGGCCAGCCGCGCCGAGCCCATGTGCGGGACCACGCGCTCACCGATCCGCGCGTCCGTCCAGGACGCGCCGGTCACCCGGCCCGAGCCCGCCAGCCGCAGCGCCACCCCCACCGAGTGCGGCGGCTCCACATCGAACGCGGTCGGATGGCTGGGCGTGGCGAAGGTCCGGGTCAGCCGGGGCTTGTGCTGCCGGACGGCGATCGAGCGCAGCTCCCCCAGCTCGCCGGCGCCCACCAGCTCCACCAGCCGCAGCGTCAGGGTGGAGTGCAGCCAGGGGGCGACCACGGCGAGCCGCAGCCCATGGGAGTCCCGGATACCGCGCAGCCGGGCCACCACCGCATTACCCGTGCCTATCGGTTTCTCCACCAGAATGGAGCGGAATCCGAGTTCGGCGAGTTCCAGCAGAGTGGCCGCGCGGGAATCCGGTGGTGTGCACAGATGGACGACTGTGTTCTCCGGGTCGAGTTCCGCGCGCGCCTCGGCCAGGGACGCCACCCGCTTCAGCTCGCGCGGATCGATGTCCCCGGGCGGGACGAACGGGTCGAATCCCAGGGGAACAGCGGGCGCGAACAGCCCGCCCTCCGGGGCACTCCGCCGTAATGTCCGCAGGACCGGCAGGTGAAGACCTCGTCCCGACCTTCCCAGTCCGACGATGAACGTCTTCAGCAACGGATAACCCCGCCTTCTTGGTCAGAGCCGAGCAGCCGATGAACGGCGCGTTGACACGGCGCGCAATTGATCCGGTGTCGCCGGATTCCGGTTCACCGGTCTCCACGGCAAGGGGAATTCCGAACGCCCCGCAGTGCAGGCTAGGCCGCTCACCCCGTCCTTTCGAATGACAGGTTGCTGCCGGTGCGGCCCCGGCCGGGGCCGCAGCGACCTGCTATGGCGGCCGTGCCGAAGCGGTTTCTAGGGTGAGGTCCCGTTCAGCAGATCCCGGTCACGAACACAGGCAATGCCGGCCGCGCGGACCGCGCGGCAGGGGGAGGAGCCCGATGAGCGTCGTCGGCAACATCACGGCGGACCAGCAGACCGGCCACGAGGACGACTATCTCTTCGACTCGGGCTGGAACCGCGAGTCGGAGCGGCTGCGCGCCAATGAGTCCCTCTGGGACCAGGGCACCGTCGAGCGGCTCGAACGCCTCGGCGTCGCCGCCGGCTGGTCCTGCCTCGAAGTCGGCGCGGGCCAGGGCTCCATCGCCCAGTGGATGGCCGAGCGGGTCGGCCCCACCGGCCGGGTGCTCGCCGCCGACCTCGACACCGAGCCGCTGAAGTGGCTGGAGAGCCCCCCGGTGGAGCTGCGCCGCCTCGATGTGCGCACCGACGAGCTGCCCCGGGCCGCCTTCGACCTGGTGCACGCCCGGATGGTCCTCCAGCACCTGGAGGACCCGGCGGCGGCCGTCCGCCGGATGGCGCGGGCGCTGCGGCCCGGCGGAGTGCTCTTCATCGAGGACACCGACGCGCTCACCCTCTTCCGCTCGGCGGTCTCCGAGGACTTCCTCAAGGACGTCCACACCGCCGCCTACCGGGTGATGGAGCAGACCGGCTACTCGATGCGCGGCGGCCACTTCGACCACCGGGCCGCGCTCGACGCCGGACTGGAGGACGTCTGGGCCGAGGGCCGGGCGGTGATGGTGCAGGGCGGCTCGCTCCGGGCCCGGATGTATGTGCTGTGGCTGGAGTACCTCCGCCCCAAGCTGCTCGCCCAGGGCCTGCTCACCGAGGAGCGCGTCGACGAGGCCGTGCGCGCCATGAACGACCCGGCCAACCACTGGCTGAGCCAGGTCCTCATATCCACCTACGGCCGCAAGCCCGCCTGACGGCCGGCCTCCACGACCTCTCGACGAAAGGCGGACCCGCGCATGGCGGTGAGGACCGCGATGTCCTCGGCGGCCCCGGGCACATCGAAGCTCAAGGCGTACGCCAAGCTGGGGAAGCTGGCCTTCTTCGACTTCTACCTCTGTGTGCTGGTCGTGTGGACCGCGCTGCCCGGCACCGAACTGTGGGCGGCCGGCACCTGGACCACCCTGCTGCTCTTCCTCCTCGGCCAGGTCGGCGTCGTCGCCGCCACCGTCGCCTTCGACGACCTCACCGGCGTCCGCGACGGCAGCGACGCCCGCAACTACACCGCCGAGTCGGGGGCCCTGCGCGACCTCTCCCGCAAGCCGCTGCTCTCCGGGGCGCTCACCGTCCAGGAGGCCCAGCGGTTCGCCTGGACGATGGCCCTGTGGGGCGTACTGCTGTGGACCGCCACGGCCGCCTTCGCCCCGCACCAGCCGCTCTGGGCCTGTGTGCTGCTGCTGTACGTCGCCCTGACGTCGATGCAGTACTCCTACGGGCTCAAGCTCAGCTACCGGGGCGGCCAGGAACTGCTCCTCGTCTCCTCCGCGAGCCTGGTGATCGTCCTGCCGTACGCGCTGATCACCGGCGCTGCCACCGGGCTCATCGTCCTGGAGTCGGTGCTCTTCGGCCTCTGGAGCGTGCTGGTCTCGCTCTACTCGAACATGAACGACATCGAGGGCGACCGGCTGGCCGGCCGCCGCAACCTGGCCACCATGACCGGGCCCGCCGCCTACCGGGGCGTCATCACCGTCCTGACCGCCGCCGAACCCGCGGCCGTCGTCGTGGCCGTCGCCGCGGGCGCCGTGCCCTGGTGGTTCCTCGCCGTCACCCTGCCGCTCTTCGCGCTCCGCGCCGTCCAGCTCCGCACGGGCGTCGTCCGCCGCGAGGCGCTCGCCGCCCGTGTCCTCGGCATCAAGTGCCAGCGCCTCGGGGTAGTGCTTCTGATGGCCGGCAATGTGCTCGTGGTCCACGTCGCCGGATGAGACCCGGAAGGAGTGGTGAGGAGGAGGTGGCCGGGACGGCGGCGTCGCCCGCCGGCGGGCCGTCGCGGGCCGCCGTCCTGGCGAACCCGGCCGCGGTCGTCGCCGGACTGGTCGCCGTGGTGGTCGCCTACGCGGGCCCGCTCGCGGTCGTCTTCCAGGCCGCCGACGCCGCCGGGTTGCCCCCCGCCACCCTGGAGTCCTGGGTGTGGGCGGTCTCCATCGGCAGCGGGGTCACCGGAGCGGTGCTCAGCTGGGCGTACCGCGTCCCGGTCGTCATGGCCTGGTCGACGCCCGGCGCCGCGCTGCTGGCCGCCGCCCTGGACGAGTACACCTTCGCCGAGGCCGTCGGGGCCTATCTGGTGGCCGCCGCGCTCACCGTGCTGGTCGGGGCGACCGGCCTGTTCGGCGCCCTCATGCGGTGGATTCCGCCGACGATCGCCTCCGCCGTGCTCGCCGGCATCCTGCTGAAGTTCGGCATCGGGCTCTTCCTCGCCGCCGACGGCGATCTGTGGCTGGTGGGGCTGATGCTCGCCGCCCATGTCGGCTGCCGGCGGCTCGCGCCCCGCTGGGCGGTCGCCGCCGCGCTGCTCACGGGCTGCGCCCACACCCTGGCGACCGGCCGCTTCCGGGGCGGCTCCTTCGATCTCGCGCTCGCGGTGCCCCAGTTCACCGCACCCGACTTCTCGCCCGGCGCGATCACCGGGCTCGCGCTGCCCCTGTTCGTGGTGACGATGGCGTCCCAGAACGCCCCGGGCATCGCGGTGCTCCGCGCCGCCGGCTACCGGCCCGACGCCGACCGGCTGGTGCTGGCCTCGGGGATCGCCTCCGCCGCGATGGCGCCCGCAGGCGGTCACGCCATCAATCTGGGCGCCATCACCGCGGCGATCTGCACGGGCCCGGAGGCGGACGCGCGGCCCGAGCGCCGCTGGGCCGCAGGCGTCCACTGCGGAGTCTTCTATCTGATCGCCGGCGCCCTGGGCACCGCCGTGGTGGGACTCTTCACCGCGCTGCCCGGGGCACTGGTGGCGGCCATCGCCGGGATCGCCCTGCTGGGCGCCCTCGGCGGCGCGCTGGCCTCGGCCACCGAGTCGCCCGCGCACCGCGACAGCGCGCTCGCCGCGCTGCTGCTCACCGCGTCCGGAGTGGAGCTGTTCGGTATCGGCTCCACCTTCTGGGGGCTGCTGCTGGGCACCGCCGTCCATCTGGCGACGGTCCGGCGCGACCCCGCACCGGGCAGCTGAGACGGCCGTCGGACTCCACGGGGGTGGGTCCGACGGCCGTGCGCTGCCGTGATCGATTTCCCTGACACCACGGAGGGCTGAGGCGCTTATGCACCGCCGGATCTGCATCATCGGAATGGGGCCACGCGGCTTGTCGGTGCTGGAGCGCGTCTGCGCCAACGCGCGCCACGACCCGGCGTCCGCCCCGGTGACCGTGCACACGGTGGACGACCACGCGCCCGGCGCGGGCGCGGTCTGGCGCACCGGGCAGTCACGGCGGCTGCTGATGAACACGGTGGCCGGGCAGGTCTCCGTCTTCACCGACGACAGCGTCGCGATGGACGGCCCGCTGGAGCCGGGCCCGAGCCTGTACGCCTGGGCGAGCGCCCTCACCCGGACGGCACCGGAGCACGGACTCGACGCCGAACTCCTCGCCGAGGCGCGGTCGCTCGGCCCCGACACCTATCCCACCCGCGCGCTCTGCGGCGCCTACTACCGGTGGGCGCACGGGCGCGTCGTCGACGGCGCCCCCGCCGGGGTCACCGTGGTGGCCCACCGCTCCCGGGCGGTCGCCCTGGACGAGCCCGGCGGGCCCGGCGGCGCCCAGCGGGTGACCCTCGCCGACGGCACCGTCCTCGGCGGTCTGGCCGCCGTGGTCCTCGCCCTCGGCCATCTGCCCCTCGAACCGACCGCGCAAGAGGCCGAGTTCGCCGCCTTCGCCGCCGGTCACGGCCTGGTCTATGTGCCTCCCGGCAACCCGGCGGACCTCGATCTCTCGGTGCTGCCCGCCGGTGAGCCCGTCGTCCTGCGCGGCCTGGGCCTCAACTTCTTCGACCACATGGCGCTCCTCACCGAGGGGCGCGGCGGGCGGTACCGGCGGGTCGGGGGGCGGCTGGTGTACGAGGCGTCGGGCGCCGAGCCCGTGCTGTACGCGGGCTCCCGGGGCGGGCTCCCGTACCACGCCAGGGGCGAGAACCAGAAGGGCCCGTACGGGCGCCACGAACCCCTGCTGCTCACCGCCGAGTACGCCGTGAAACTGCGGGCCCACCGCCCGGAGGGCGCCGCCGGCGCGGACTTCAGGGCCGAGCTGTGGCCGCTGATCGCCGGGGAGGTGGAGATCACCTACTACAGCCGTGTCCTGGCCGGCCGGGAGCGGCCCGCCGAGATCGAACGGTTCCGGGTCGACTGGATCGCGAGCGCCGCCGACGAGGCCGGCCGGGCGGCCGTGCTGGAGCGCCACGGCATACCGCCCGAGGAGCACTGGGACTGGGACCGGGTGGCCCGGCCGTACGCGGACCGCGACTTCACCGGCCCCGACGACTTCCGCGCCTGGGTCCTCGGCCATCTGCGCGAGGATCTCGCCGAGGCCCGCCGGGGGAATCTGGAGAGCCCGCTCAAGTCGGCTCTCGATGTGCTGCGGGATCTGCGCAACGAGATCAGGCTCGCCGTCGACCACGGGGGAGTCGCGGGGGAGTCGTACGCGGCGGATGTGGACGGGTGGTACACGCCGCTGAACGCGGCGCTCTCGATCGGGCCCCCGGCGCGGCGCGTCGAGGAGCTGATCGCGCTGATCGAGGCCGGGGTGGCGCACATCATGGGCCCCGGGCTGCGGGTCGGGGCGGACCCGGTGACGGGCAGGTTCACGGCGGAGGCGGCGGGGGTGCCGGGGTCGCGGGTGGCGGTGCGGGCGCTGGTGGAGGCGCGGCTTCCGGTGGTGGACGCGCGGCGGAGCGCGGAGCCGCTGCTGCGGGGGCTGCTGGAGGGGGGCGGGTGCAGGCCGTACCGGATGGCGGGGGGTGGGGTTCCGTACGAGACCGGGGGGGTCGAGGTGACGGGGCGGCCGTACCACCTGGTGGATGGGGAGGGGAGGGGGCATGGGCGACGGTTTGTGCTGGGGGTGCCGACGGAGGGGGTGCACTGGGTGACCGCGGCGGGGATTCGTCCGGGCGTGGGTTCCGTCACCCTCACGGACGCGGATGCGATAGCCCGCACCACGCTCTCTCTCCCACTCCCACCCGAAGGCTCCACCCCGTGAGCCCCCGGGTGCCCCGCTTCCCGCGGGCCCGGGTCGGGGGCCGGCCCCCGAACCCCCGCGCCTCAAACGCCGGCGGGGCTGGGTGTGCTCGGGTTCCCGGCGGGGCCGGGGTTGCTCGGGTCTCCGGCGGGGCTGGGTGTGCTCGGGTTCCCGGCGGGGCCGGGGTTGCTCGGGTCTTCGGCGGGGCTGGGTGTGCTCGGGTTCCCGGAGGGGCTGAGTTTGCTCGGGTTCCCGGCGGGGCCGGGGTTGCTCGGGTCTTCGGCGGGGCTGGGTGTGCCCGGGTTCCCGGGGAGGCCGGGTGTGCTCGGGTCTTCGGCGGGGGCGGAGCGCCCGGTTCGGCTGGGGGCGCCTGTCAGAGGCGGCTCTGACTGACCCCTTCGCACAGGAACCCCCACCACGCGAGACACACAACCAACGGAGCCCCCCTTGTCCCTGCTCTCCCCCACCACCGCCGGCACCCCCATCGAATCCGCCGTCTCCGACCACGCCTGGCTCCAGGCGATGCTCGACGCCGAGGCCGCGCTGGCCCGGGCCGGGGCCCTTCTCGGTACCGTTCCCCCGGGCGCGGCCCGGGTCATCAGCGACGCCGCGCGCGCCGAGCACCTCGACCCCGCCGCACTCGCCCGGGAGGCCCGCCAGTCGGCCAACCCCGTGGTCGGGCTCGTCCGGGCGTTCACCGCCGTCGTCGCCGAGCGGGACCCCGGTGCCGCCGGCCATCTCCACCAGGGCTCCACCAGCCAGGACATCCTGGACACCGCCACCGTCCTGGTCGCGGACCGCGCCCTCCGGCTGATCCTCGCCGATCTGCTGCGCACCGCCGGTGCCCTGCGGACCCTCGCCACCACCCACCGCGACACCGTCATCGCCGGCCGCACCCTCGCCCTGCACGCCGTGCCCACCACCTTCGGCCTCAAGGCCGCCGGCTGGCGGCATCTCGTCCTGGACGCGGCCGACCGGCTCGTCCGCCTCCTCGACGGCGGCCTCCCCGTCCAGCTCGGCGGCGCCGCCGGCACGCTCGCCGGCTATCTGGAGCACGCCCCGGACACCACCACCCCCGCCGCCCACACGGCGGCGCTCACCGAGGCGTTCGCCGCCGAACTCGGGCTCGCCGCACCGCCCATCCCCTGGCACACCCTGCGTACCCCCATGGCGGACATCGCCTCCGCCGCCGCCCTCACCACCGGCGCCCTGGGGAAGATCGCCGTCGATGTGCTGTCGATGACCCGCACCGAGGTCGGCGAGGTCCACGAACCCGCCCCGGCGGGCCGCGGCGCCTCCTCCGCGATGCCCCACAAGCGCAACCCCGTCCTCTCCACCCTCATCCGCTCCGCCGCGCTCCAGACCCCGCAGCTCGCGGCGACCGTGCTCGGCACCCTGCCGAGCGAGGACGAGCGCTCCGCCGGCGCCTGGCACGCCGAGTGGCAGCCGCTGCGCGAGCTGCTCAGGCTCACCGGCGGCGCGGCCCACCAGGCCGTGGAGCTGACCGGACAGCTCACCGTCGACGAGGGGCGGATGCTCGCCAACACCGCGCTCACCGGGGGGCGGATCGCCTCCGAGCGCGTCGCCGCCGTCCTCGCCCCGCTGCTCGGCAGGGCCGAGTCCCGCCGGCTGCTCAGCGAGGCCTCCGGCACCGCCGCCCGCACCGGCGAGCCGCTGGCCGCCGTCCTCGGCGCCGACCCCGCCGTCCGCGCGGTGCTCACCGAGGAGCGGACAGCCCGGCTGCTCGACCCCCGGGGGTACACCGGCGCCGCCGCCGCGCTGGTGGACCGCGCGCTCCACCGCGAGCCGCCCGCCGTGCCCGTACCGCCCCGAAAGCCCTAACAGGTGTTTGCCATAGCCGCACCGCCTATTTCCTGGGGAGTATTTACTCCAGAGGGCCTGTCTGAAAAAGAGCGGTCCCCGCGATGCAACTCGAAGGGATGCATGTGCCCACGACCCAGGAAGCAAGGTCCGGCTCCTCCGGCGCCACTCGGAAACGGGTGATTCTGGCGGAACCCCGAGGGTTCTGCGCCGGAGTGGACCGCGCCATCGGCATGGTGGAACAGGCACTCGACACCTATGGCGCACCGGTTTACGTGCGCAAGGAGATTGTGCACAACCAGCATGTCGTCAAGGAACTCGAAGGCCGCGGCGCGGTGTTCGTCCACTCCGAGGAAGATGTGCCCGAAGGGGCGATCTGCATCTTCTCCGCCCATGGTGTCTCTCCCGCCGTGCGGGAGAACAGCGCACGTCAGGGGCTTCGGGTCATCGACGCGACCTGCCCCCTGGTCTCCAAGGTCCATCAGCAGTCCCGGCGTGCCGCGGCGAGCGGCCACACCATTTTGCTGATCGGCCACGCCGACCACGAGGAGGTCGAGGGCACCGTGGGAGAGGCCCCCGAGAAAACCATCGTGGTGGAGACGGTGGAGAGCGCCCGCACCCTGGACATACCGGCCGGCACCAAGCTCTCCTTCCTCACCCAGACCACCCTGTCACTGGATGAGACCCGCGATATCATCGACGAATTGACCCGCAGGTTTCCCGATATTCAGGGACCGGGCACCGGCGATATCTGCTATGCGAGCCAGAACCGTCAGAACGCGGTCAAGGAAATCGCCGCCGAGAGCGATCTGCTCCTGGTCGTCGGATCGGACAACTCCAGCAACTCCGTGCGCATGGTGGAGGTCGCCCGAGGTCTGGGCACCGCCTCCCATCTCGTCAACGACGTGACCAAGCTCGACGAGAGCTGGCTCGACGGTGTGGACACCGTCGGAGTCACCTCGGGCGCCAGCGCGCCGGAAATCCTGGTGGAACAGCTCCTGGAGCGGCTCGCCGCACTCGGATACGGCGGGCGCGACACCGTGCGGACCGCCGAGGAGAATGTCGTCTTCGCCATTCCCGGCAGCCTCTTCGAGCACGTCGGACGCGAGTCCTGAACTCCGCCCGCCCTTCGCACATCTCACACCGAGGTATTTGACATGGCCAATGTAACGCTGGCAGAGAGCGCGGTTCTGTCGTCGCCCGCAGATGTGCGGGACACCATCATGGAGAAGGTGGAGCAGCGCCTCGCCGGGCTGTTCCGGGACGAGCGGGCGAACTGGCGGGATCTCAACCCCGACTCCGTCGAAATCATCGGCTGCATCGCGGACATGGTCGTCAGCGGCGGCAAGCGGATGCGCCCCGCCTTCTGCATCTCGGGATATCTCGCCGCGGGCGGTGACCCCGAATCCCCCGACATCGTGGATGTCGCGGCGGCGCTGGAACTCCTGCACACCTTCGCCCTGCTCCACGACGACGTCATGGACGCCTCCAAGCTCCGCAGGAACGAGCCGACGGCGCATGTCCTCCACGCGGATCTGCACACCCAGCGCTCCTGGAAGGGCGACCCCCGCCGCTACGGCGAAGGGGTGGCCATGCTCGCCGGGAACCTCGCCTTCGTCTACGCCAACCGGCTGGTCGCCTCCTGCTCCCCGCCGGTCCAGGCGATCTGGGACGAGCTGTGCACCGAGCTGATGGTGGGCCAGTTCCTCGACATCCGCGCCGCCGCCCGGTTCCGCCCCGACACCGAACTCGCGCGCTGGATCGCCCTCTTCAAGTCCGGCCGGTACACGGTGCAGCGCCCGCTCTCCCTCGGCGCGGCCCTCGCCGGCGACACCGGGCTGCTGCCCGCCTTCGCGGAGTACGGACTCGCCGTCGGCGAGGCGTTCCAGCTCAGGGACGACCTGCTGGACGCCTTCGGGGACGCCGAGGTGACCGGCAAGCCGGTCCGGCTGGACTTCGAGCGCCACAAGATGACCCTGCTGATGTCCTACGCGATCAGGGACGACGCCACGGTCGCCGCGGAGGTCGGCGACGATCTCTCCGCCGTCACCCCGGACCGGCTCTACGACCTGCTCGTCGGGGCGGGCATCCACGACCGGGTGGAGGCGGTCATCAAGGAGTGCGTGGAGGCGGCCCACACGGCGGTCGGCGGCGCCGGCATCGACGCCCGCTGGGCGGCGGAGCTCTCCGTGATGGCCGACGCCGCCGCCTACCGCGACCGGTAGGGTCCGCCGTCCGGACCGGGGGCGCCACGGCGGGACCGGACACCGGCCGCCCGGCGGCGGACGCCCCGGCGGAGGCCGCCGCCCCGGCGGGCTCGGGCTCCTGGCCGGCTCCGAGAGTCCCGCGAGATCCGGGCGAGAGGCCCCCCGGGCAGGCTCGCGAGGGACGGACGGCCCGGCGCGACCGCCCCGGGCCGAACGGCGCGAAGGGCAGCACCGCCCCCGGGTCCCGCAGGGACCGCCCCGGGCGGCCGCCCCCGCCTGGAAGCGAAAGGCTCGACCCATGCGCACGGTTGTCGTCCTCGGCTCCACCGGATCGATCGGCACACAGGCCGCCGATGTGATCACCCGCAACCCCGGCCAGTTCTCCGTCGTCGGCCTCGCCGCGGGCGGCGGCCGGGTGGAGCGGTTCGCCCGGCAGATCCTCGACCTCACCCCGGCCGTGGTCGCCGTCGCCGCCGAGGCGGCGGCCGGTCCGCTGGCGGACGCCGTCGCGGCGGAGGCCGCCCGGCGCGGGCTGCGGCCGGGACAGTGGAACACACCCAAGATCCTCTCCGGTGCCGCCGGGGTCGAGGAGGTCGCCGCCCACCCCGCCGATGTCGTCCTCAACGGCGTCACCGGCGCCCTGGGCCTGACCTCCACCCTCGCCGCCCTGCGCGCCGGCTCCACTCTCGCGCTCGCCAACAAGGAGTCCCTCATCGTCGGGGGCGAACTGGTGAAGCGGGAGGCCCGGCCCGGCCAGATCGTCCCCGTCGACTCCGAGCACTCCGCCCTCGCCCAGGCGCTGCGCGGCGAGCGCCGCGCGGATGTCCGCCGGCTCGTGCTGACCGCCACCGGCGGACCCTTCCGGGGCCGTACCCGCGACCAGCTCGCGGAGGTCACCGTCGCCGAGGCACTCGCCCACCCCACCTGGTCCATGGGCCCGGTGATCTCGGTGAACTCGGCCACCCTGGTCAACAAGGGGCTGGAGGTCATCGAGGCGCATCTCCTCTTCGACGTGGACTACGACGACATCACCGTCATGGTCCACCCCCAGTCCGCGATCCACTCGATGGTCGAGTTCACCGACGGCGCCACCATGGCCCAGGTCAGCCCGCCCGATATGCGGCTGCCGATCGCGCTCGGCCTCTCCTGGCCCGAGCGGGTGCCCGGCGCCGCGCGCACCTTCGACTGGACCGCCGCCCAGACCTGGGAGCTGTCCCCGCTCGACGACGAGGCGTTCCCCGCGGTCTCCCTCGCCCGGCGGGCGGGCAGGGCCGGCGGCAGCGCCCCGGCCGTCTACAACGCCGCCAACGAGGTCTGTGTCGACGAGTTCCTCGCCGGGCGGCTGCCCTTCCTCGCCATCGTCGACACCGTCGCCGAGGTGGTCGCCGAGGAGCGCGACAGCTCCGTCTCGGCTCTGGAGGACGTCCTCGCCGCCGACGCCTGGGCGCGGACCAGGGCGCGCGAGATCATCGCCCGCGAGCAGTACGGGCGGCGCGGGTAGCACCCGCCCGGGCGGTCCGGCGGAGACATCCGGCCGGATCACCCGGGCGGCCCCGCGCTTCCGTTTGAGCGGGCCGGGGCCGGGGGGAGACTCCCCGGCGTACCCCGGACCGCTCGCCCACGGAGGATGGCCATGGCCCGTGTTCCGCTGAACCCGAGGACCGGCTGGTCCGGACGGCTGATGGGCCGTGTCATGCGCCGCCGCTACGGCGGCTGGCTGCAACCGGTCCTCGCCGCGTCGCACCAGCCGCAGGTACTGCGCACCATGGGCCTGATGGAGTGGAGCGTCGGCCGCTGGAACCGGCTCGACCAGACCCTCAAGAGCCTGGCCACCTCCGCCGCCGCCGTGGCCCTGAACTGCTCCTGGTGCATGGACTTCGGCTACTGGGAGAACCACCACAAGGGCGTCGACCCGCGCAAGCTGCGCGCGGTGCCCCACTGGCGGGAGAGCGGCCTCTTCTCGGAGGTGGAGCGCGAGGTCATGGCGTACGCCGAGGCCATGACGGCACTCCCCGTCGCGGTCACCGACGAACAGGTCGCCGGGCTGCGGGCGCGCCTCGGTGACGCGGCCCTGGTCGAGCTGACCGCGATGATCTCGATCGAGAACCAGCGCTCCCGCACCAATCTGGCGCTCGGGCTGACCAGCCAGGGCTTCCGGGAGCGGTGCGAGGTCCCCGGCCGGCAGCCGCGCTGAGCCCCGCGCACCGGAGCGCACGGCGGCGGGCACACGACAGCGGTCCCGCAGTGGGGAACCACCGCGGGACCGCTGTCGTCGTACCGCCCGAGCCGGACCGCTCAGGTGCGTGTCCCCGGGGCCACCGGGTCCGCGCCGTCCTGCTGCCGGGGCAGCGGAGCCGGGTCGTCGCCCTCGCGCAGCCCGATCTTCTCGTGCAGCAGCCGCAGCGGCTTGGGCGCCCACCAGTTGGCACCGCCCGCCAGCCGCATGAAGGCCGGCACCAGCAGACCGCGCACCACCGTGGCGTCCATGATCACCGCGAGCGCCAGCCCGAGGCCGATGGCCTTGAGATAGGTGATGCTCGATGTCATGAAGCCGGCGAAGACGATGGCGATGAGGACCGCGGCGGCCGACACCAGGGAGCCGGTCCGGCCGAGCCCCTGCGCCACCGACGCGACGTTGTCGCCCGTCTTCTCGTACTCCTCCTTGATCCGGGAGAGCAGAAAGACCTCGTAGTCCATCGACAGGCCGAACGCCACACAGAACAGGAGCATCGGCACGCTCCAGGTGATCGCGTCGGTCACCGTGAAGCTGCCGATGACACCGTCCAGATGCCCCTCCTGGAAGCCCCACACCAGCACACCGAAGGTGGCGCTGAGGCTGAGCATGTTCAGCACCAGGGCCTTCAGCGGCAGCAGCA
Source organism: Streptomyces sp. NPDC001889 (assembly GCF_053594535.1). Lineage (NCBI taxonomy): Bacteria > Bacillati > Actinomycetota > Actinomycetes > Kitasatosporales > Streptomycetaceae > Streptomyces > Streptomyces sp. NPDC001889. Next base: position 289,168 of record NZ_JBSFER010000005.1, on the reverse strand, counting down.
CACTCCCGGTCAGCAGGAACAGCAGAACGAGGGTGGAGCCGCCGATGATGCCCAGGGCCCAGGGCATCTTGGACGTCAGCGAGTTGAGCGAGTCCTCCAGAATCGCCCCGGGACCGGTGACCTGGACCGCGAAGGGCGCGTCCGTGTCACGGATCTCCCGCACCAGCTCGCGCCCGGCGTCATTGGTCTCCGGCTCCTTCGGGACCACCTTCAGATACACGGAGGTCTCCGCGGCGAACGCGGCGGACGCCGGTCCCGCCGGGGCCGCCTGCTTCCCCTGGACATAGGAGCCCGTGTAGGTGTCCACCCGGGACACCCCCTCCATCCGGGACAGCTCCCCGGCGTAGCCGCCGACCTTCGCGGCGGCCCGCGCGGGGTCGCCGACCTCGCGCATCACGACCAGCTCCGAGTGGTTCTCCTGCGAGGAGTACCCCTCCCGCAGCGCCTTGCCGACCTGGAAGGAGCTGGCCGACGACGGCAGTACGCGCTCGTCCGCCAGGCTCATCCTCAGATTCAGGAACGGCGCCCCGAGCAGCAGCAGCACCGCGACCGCCGCCAGGCCGATGGGCAGCGGGAAGCGCATCACCACCGTGGCCGTGCGGTGCCAGAAGTTCTTCTCCTCCTCCGGCTTCTTCCGCTTGAGGACCTGGAGGCTGTTGATCCGGGGTCCGAGCACCTTCAGCAGCGCCGGGAGCACCGTCACCGAGACGAGCGCGGCGAAGAGCGCCACCGGAATGCCCGCGTAGGCGAACGAGCGGAGGAAGTAGAACGGGAAGACCAGCAGACCGCTGAGGGCGAGCGCGACCGTCACGGCGGAGAACGCCACCGTCCGTCCGGCCGTCCGCATACTGGTGATCAGGGCCTGGTCGGTGCTTGCCCCGCGGGCCAGCTCCTCCCGGTACCGGCTGATGATGAAGAGGCTGTAGTCGACCGCGAGACCCAGCCCCAGACCGGTGGTGATGTTCATCGCGAAGACCGACACATCGGTGAACATGCTCAGCAGCCGCAGAATGAAGAAGGCGCACGCCATGGTGAGCGTGCCGATCACCAGGGGCATCGCGGCGGCCACCACCCCGCGGAAGACGAAGATCAGCACGATGAGCAGGACCGGCATCGCGATGGCCTCGGCCTTCACGAGATCCTTCATCGTCTGCTCGATGATCTCCTCACTCGCCTTGGCGGTGCCGCCCTGGCTGATGTCGAGTCCCTCGACCGTGCCCTCGTAACTCTCGGCGTGGTCCGCCATCCACTTCTGGACGTGGTCGTCGTCGCCCTTGACCCAGGCCATGATCAGGGCGCTCCGCGAGTCGGTGGCCCGCAGCGCCTCCGGCCGGCCCGTCGACCAGTAGGAGTACGCCTCGGTGACGTCCGGCTCCTTCGAGAGACGCTCGGTCACCTTCGCCGCGGCGGCGGCGACCGCCTCGTCGTCGACGCCCCGGTCGTCCTCCACGAGCAGCACCAGATTGGGCTGTCCCGCGTCGAACCGCTCTTCCAGGAACTTCGCTGCCCGCGCCGACTCGGTACTGGTGTCGCTGTAGCCGCCGGCCGAGAGCTTGGGGAACACCGTGGCTCCCACGGCGGCGGCGACTACGAACAGCAGCAAGCTGGCGTAGAGAAGGCGCCTGCGCCGCTGCAGTACGGCTTGGGCCAGTCTCTGGAGCATGTGTCTCCTCAGTAGGTTCCGTCCCCACCCCCGCACCCGGCCCCGGGCCGGGACCGCCGTGCACAGCGGTCCCGGCCCGGGGCCGGACTTCAGGGACGAGGACCCATCAGGTCGTGGCCAACAGTGAGTTGGCCGCACGGATGCCGGTGCGCATGGACGCCTCGGCGGTGGGGCAGCCCAGGTAGTCACCGGCGAAGACCAGCGGACCGCGCTGCTCCCGGGCGAGCTGGGCCGCCCGGCGGTAACGGCCGGGCTCCGGCCACATCAGCCCGACCGGGCGCTTGACGATGTGGAACGGCTCGGCGTCCTTCGGGAAGGCGGGCCACAGCTCGGGCGCCATCTCCAGCGCCCGGGCGTACTGCACCTCCTCGGGAGCGTCGATCAGCTCACGGGTCGCCTCGCGGCCCATGTAGACGAAGGTCAGCTCCTTCTCGATGTGCCGGCCGTCGTCCGTGATCAGCGTCTTCGGGACGGTGATGATGCTGCGCACACTGCGGGTGCCGGGCCCGGCGGGCACGATGTGCTCGCCCGAGGGCATCCGGCCGCGGTCGATCAGGAAGGAGACCGACAGCGCGGGCTCGTACCGCTGGGTCTCGGCGAACCGCAGCATGTGCGGCGAGGCGATCTCACGCGGCAGCGAGGCCGCCAGCTTCGCCGTCACCGGCGCGGTGGTGGCCAGCACGACCTCGTCGAACGTGTCGGTGACCGCGTCGCCGTCCGCGCCCGACGCGGTGATCCGTATCCGGTTGTCGCCGTCCACGGACAGCTCCGAGACCTCGGCGTTCAGCCGGACCTCCGCACCGCCCGCCATCCGCTCGGCGACGGTCTCCATGCCCCGTCCGAAGACATAGAACTTGGAGCCCACCACATTGGCGAGCATCGCCATGACGTGCGCCTGCGAGATCTCCTCGCAGCGCCACAGCCAGAACGACTCGATCATCGGCCGGATCAGATGCTGGTAGGCGTTCTCGCCCATGGCGTCGCGGGCCCACTCGGCCGCCGATGTGCCGTCGTCGAACGCGGCGAGCTGCTCCGGCTCGAACAGGTCCAGCTTCGAGCGCTTGGCCGTCAGCGCCGCCGAGGTGGCGAGGAAGCGCAGCTTGTCCCAGGCCCCGCTGTGGGCGTAGTTGACGAGCGTGGAGATCTCGTCGGCGACCAGGTTCACCGGCTTGCCGTTGGCCACCACCACCATGCTGTTGCGCATCTCGACCATGTCGTGCTCCAGGCCGTACTCCTTGATGCGGTCGAACAGCTCTCCGTAGAACGTGGTGAACCAGAGGTTGATCCCGGTGTCCGGCTCGATCTCCGGCCGGTGCCAGGAGCGGGCGCGCCCGCCGAGGCCGTCCGCGGCCTCGTAGACGGTCACCTCCCGTCCGGCCATGATGAGTTCGCGCGCGGCTGCGCACCCGGACATCCCGCCACCGACCACCGCAACGCGACGAGTCCTGGGCATGGTTGGCCTCCTTGGGAAGAGAAAAGGGTCAGAGAGTTCGGTGGGCGGCGAGCCGCGGGGCGCGCCCGGCGGTGGCCCGGTGGGTCAGCACCCGCTCGGCGGCCCGGGTCGCGGAGTGCACCGCGCCCTCGCTGCTCGCGCGCAGCGCCAGCCAGTCGCCCGCGTACTCCACGGCCCTGGCCGGGCGGCGGACGAACGCGGGCCGGGCCCGCAGGGCGGCGGGGCCCGCCTCGATGGAGCCGTACGGGAACCGGTGCAGCACCGCGTCCCGGCAGGCGTCCCGGATGCCGGGCACATACCGCTCGGCGTGTGCCAGCAGGGTCCTGACGACGGCGTCGTCGGGCTCCTCCAGGAGTTCCGCCGTGCGGGCCGCGGCGGGGAGCAGGGTGATCTGCCCGCGCCCGCGCGGCGCCCGGTTGGCGGCCTTGTTGTGCTCCACGGTCAGACCGCCGAGCACATCGTCCTCGGTCTGCGGGATCAGCAGCGCGTACACATGCGGCTCCAGCCGTCCGCGCCTCGGCTCCAGCGGCCGGTCCAGCAGACAGCTCACCCGCGCCATCGGCGCGTACTGGCAGGCCCGCACATACTCCGCCTCGTCCGCCGGCATCGCCGGGTGGAGCCTGGCCGCGAGCGGGGCCGGGACGGCCAGGACGACCTGGCGCGCGGTGAGTTCCCCGCCGTCGGCGAAGACCACCCGGACGCCCCCGCCGGTGGGCACCACCTCGGCGACCGGCCGGGAGGTGTGCACCGGGACCTGCTGGGCGATGGTCCGGGCGAGCATGTCCATCCCGTCCCGGTAGGTACGCCACCGGAAGATGCCACGGGTCGAGATCATGCTGCTGACCAGCGGGCCCATCGCCGAGCGCTGCGGCAGCCAGCCGAAGCCCGTGCCCACGGCCGGCTGGAGCAGATAGTCGTGCAGCTCGGCCGGGTAGCCGTCGGCGAACTCGGCCACCGTGGTGTCGCCCAGCGGGGTCTCCTCCGGGCGGTCCACGTCGTACCGCCCCGCCTCGCGCAGCAGCCGGCCCACCATCCGGGTCATGTGCACCCGGCCGCGCAGCGAGAGGCCGGCGCCGGTGATGCCGCCCAGCGGATGCCCCACCCAGGGGTGCGCCCGGCCGTCCCGCCAGACGCCCACGGCGCTGTGCACCGGAAGCACGTCCACCGGGGAGACGCCCACCTCGTCCAGCAGCTTCCAGGTGCTGGGATAGCCGCTGGCCGCGAGGGTCTCGGTGCCCAGGTCGAGGATGTAGCCGTCGCGCCGGAGCGTCCGCATCCGGCCGCCGACCGCGTCGGAGGCCTCGAAGACCTGGACCGAGCGCCCCTCACGGGTCAGCCGGTGCGCTGTCGCGAGCCCGGCTATCCCCGCGCCGATCACCGCCACGTCGAGGTCGGTCCCCGCCGTGCCGGCCGTGCCGTGGAGCTCGGGGCTCACGTCCACCGTCCGGTGCCGTAGGTGGCCGCGCCGTCGAGATACCGTGCCCGCAGCTCACCGCGGCGCACCTTGCCGGTGCCGGTCCTCGGGATCTCGTCCCAGGTGACATAGACCGGGTCGGCGAAGGCCGGCAGATCCTTGACGGCCCCGCGCCACAGCGCCGGGCTCAGCGCGCCACCGTCCTGGGTGCAGACCACCGGCAGCAGATCGGCGCCCGGGGTGCCGAGCACCACGACCTCCTCGATCTGCGGAATCCGGTCGGTCAGCACATCCTCCAGCTCGATGCAGCTCACGCCGGGCACGGCGTCCACCTCGCGGTCCAGCAGCGAGATGGTGCCGGTACGGCTCTTCACCCCGATGTCACCGGTGTTCCACCAGCCGCCCCTGGCCTTCTCCTGCCAGCGGGCGTCCTCGCCCAGATAGGTGAGACAGCGGCCCGTGGTCTTCGCCAGCACCACTCCGCGCTCGCCGTTGGGCACCGGGCGCATCGTCTCCGGGTCGACCACCCTCAGCTGGGTGAATCCGGGCAGCGGACGGCCCACCTGACGGGTGGTCGGATGACGGTCGCCGGTCTGCGCCAGCGCCCGCCGGGTGAGCATCCGGAACGCCAGCGGGCCCGCCTCCGACTGGCCCCAGCCCTGGAGCCAGAGCGGCCGGCGGCGCTTGGTGGCCGCCAGGAAGCGGCGGATGGTCGGCGGGTGCATGGCGTCGAAGGTGCTGACGTACAGCCGCACGTCGGAGAAGACATTGTGCTGGGTCCGGGTCAGACGCTCCCAGCGGGTGAAGGTGCTGGGCAGCGCCTCGCACGTGGTGGGCCGGTGGGCGGCGAACACCCGCTCGGCGACGGCCGGATCGTCGTCCGCGACCACCACGGCCTTGCGGGGCTCCAGCAGCAGGGTGCCGACCGTCCACGGGATGCTCCGCCCGTGGACGAAGGAGATGGCGCTCGCCACCGTGTCGCCGCGCCGGGTGGCCACCACCGGCCAGCGGATCGACTCGATCTTGCCCAGCGTGCCCAGGATGGTGTCGGCGGAGTGCACCACCAGCTTCGGCACACCGGTCGTCCCCGAGGTGTGGGTGACGATCATCGGCTCGTCCGGGCGGCGGCTCCGGAACGGCGGCGGCCCGTCGGCGCCCCGCACGTCGTCCAGCGCCACCGTGCCGGGCGCCTTCGCGTCGAGACAGACCGTGGCACCCGACGACTTCGTCAGGTCCACGCCCGCGCTCTCGCAGCGGGAGAGCACTCCGGAGGCGGTCACGGTCACCGAGGGCTCGGCGCGGACCAGCAGCTCCCGGAGGTACTCGGGGGCCAGCGTCGACGAGATCATCACCGGGACGGCGCCCAGCCTGGCCGAGGCGGCGGCCAGCAGGGTGCAGTCCCAGTGGTTGTCCTTGACGATGGCGATCCGATCACCCGGTTTGGCGCCCGCAGCCGCGAGCCAGCCCGCGGCCTCGACGACCAGAGCGGCGATGCCCGGGACGTCGTACCGGGTGCCGCTCAGGGGCGCGATGTCGAAGGGGCGGCTGAGGTGGAAGACCGTGGTGCGCCCCAGATCAGCGTAGACATCGAACAGCGCGCCTATTCCGAACCGTTGTGTGTCGGCTTTCCTCACTTGCACTCCTCTGTTAAGTTCCAGTGCTCCGAGACGCACGGCCGACGGGGTGTGGAGCTCACCAGTTGAGTTCGTCGCAATGCGGCACCAATCCGCGATGCCGCTCTCTCGGTCCGCCGAATAACGTCTGGCCGAGCCACAAGCTACGAGTCGCCAACGGCCGACACAATGACAAATTTCCTGGCAGTTGGCCAAATGAGGTATGGCACGATCCAGCCATCATTTGGAGGGTTGACACGGCCCCTGGCGCGCTGTGACGGCGCTGGGCCTGCGCCCTTGCGGTGGGGTGCGGCCGTGCCCGGTCCCGGGCAACCTGGCCGTATCTCAACCACCTTGATCGACAAGCCCCCCGGCCCGTGATGGGCTGGGGCTCCGGTGCACTCCGCGCGCGGGGCCCCGGCCTGCCCGGACTCTCCCGGGCTCCCCCGACCGCCCGTTCGGCGGCTTCCGCACGACCGTTCGGCGCGGGCCCCGGGGAGCCCGCCGCCGCGCCGCGCGGGGCCGTCCGCCCCGGTGTCCCGCGGACGTCCGGGGGCGCGGGGTGACGCGAAACAGTCGGTGGTCGTTCTGGGCGACACGCGAGGGATATCCGACTCGTTGAATCGGGTCCCCTATTTCGGGAAATCATTCGTCATGCACCGGGTCGGTACCGCGCGGGCCATTGCCCCCGGCAGCCATCCCTTTAGCCGCGATTGCCGCCGGTCCGTGCCCCGGGCCAACCCGCCGGTAATACCCGGGTAATGCTCCGGGCCCGTGACCGGCGGGCCCCGAACCGCGCCCGGACGCATCCGGAACCGTGCCCGGAAGGGCCCCGGGCCGCGCCCGGAAGGGCCCGGCGGGCCCCCGGAGGCGGCTCTCCGGTGGGCGGGCCGGCTCCGCGCCGCGCGGTGGGCGCACCCGGAGCCGGCCGTCCGCTCACATCCCGACCGGGACCGCCGCTCTGCTCCCGGCCGGCGCGCCCGGGGCGGTCTGCGCGGTCTGCGCGATCCGGCTCAGCAGCTCGCCCACGATCCGCACACCGTTGCGGGTGAGCAGCGACTCCGCGTGGAACTGGAGCGAGGCGAACCCCGCCCCCAGCAGGGCGTGCACCTCGCCCGTCCGCGAGTCCCGGCTGATCCGCACCGTGCCGTGGGCCCGGTGCTGAATCCGGTCCACCACGCTGCGCGCGGCGAAGGAGTTGTAGAACCCGACGCTCTCCCGCCTGCCGAAGAGATCGATGTGCCGCTGCACGCCCTGGTTGGGCCGGTCCCGCCGGACCACCGGGAGCCCCAGCTCCAGGCTCAGCACCTGATGGCTCAGACAGACCGCGAGGAACGGCCGCCGCTCGGCCAGCAGGGTGCGGGCCGCCGCGCCGAGATGCGCGATCTTGGGGTGCGCGGCGTCGTTCGGATTGCCGGGACCCGGCCCGAGCACCACCAGGTCGTACTCGTCGAAGCGGTACGGCTCGTCGTACCGGCGGACCGTCACATCGAGCCCCAGCGAGCGGAGCTGGTGCTCCAGCATGGAGGTGAAGGTGTCCTCGGCGTCCACGATCAGCACCCGGCGGCCCGGCAGCGACAGATCCGACCAGCCGACCGCCGCCCCGCCGGCCCGCCAGAACCCGGCGACCGTCGCGTTCCGCGACTCCAGCGCGGAGCGGACGCTGGGGTGCGTGCCGAGGGTCAGCGGTGTGTCGCTCTCCAGCGCCGCCCGCAGCCCCGCCACCTTCGCCCAGGTCTCGGCGACCTCCGACTCCGGGTCGGAGTGGCGCACCAGGGTCGCGCCGACGCCGATCCGCAGCGTGCCGCCGCTGTCGATGTCGGCGGTGCGGATGAGGATCGCCGAGTCCAGGGTGGGCCGGCGGGCCCCGTCCCGGCCGATCAGCGCGATCACCCCGCTGTAGTAACCCCGGCCCCGGGTCTCGTACTTGTTGATGACCCGGCAGGCGTTCTCCAGCGGACTGCCGGTGACCGTCGGCGCGAACAGCGTCTCCCGCAGGATCTCGCGCGGATCGCGGTCGCTGCGGCCCTCGATGAAGTAGCCGGTGTGGGCGAGCCGGGCCATCTCCTTGAGATGCGGTCCGACGACCCGCACATCCGCGTCGCAGACCCGGGTCATCATCTTCAGCTCTTCGTCGACGACCATGTACAGCTCGTCGGTCTCCTTGCGGTCCGCGAGGAACTCCAGCATCTCGGGGAGGTTCGGGCCGGACGCGGGATAGCGGTAGGTGCCGCTGATGGGGTTCATCACGGCGGTGCCGTCGCGCAGGCTGATGTGCCGCTCGGGGGTCGCGCCGACGAAGGTGCGGTCCCCGGTGTGCAGGATGAACGTCCAGTACGCGCCCGACTCCCGCTCCACCAGCCGGCGGAAGAAGGAGAGCGCGCTGTGCAGGCTGTACCCGGTGATCTCGGCCGTGAAGGAGCGCTTGAGGACGAAGTTGGCGCCCTCGCCCTGGCCGATCTCGTCGCGCACCACCGTGCGCACCATCTCGGCGTAGCTCTCGTCGTCGACGTCGAACCGCTCATCGGTGAGCCGCACGGCGAGCTGCGGAAGGCTCTCCAGGGCCGCCGCGAGCGGCACCGTCTCCTGGTCGGTCACGGACATCGCGATCAGCGGGCAGCCGTCGTCGACGCAGGTGAAGCCGCGCTCGCTGAGCTGGCGGTACGGGACGACCGCGAGGACGTCGTGGCGCGCGCCGCCGTCCGGGTCGTCGGACGCGTCGGGGAGCGGCAGTTCGGCCAGGGTCGCGGGCGTGGACACCTCGCCGAGCAGCACCTCCAGGAAGCCGGGTCCGGTGGCCTCGGGGCGGTGCAGCAGGGCGAAGGCGGGGGGCCGGTCGGCGGCCAGTACCGACTCCAGCGGGCGGCCGGGGGCCATGAAAGTCTCCTTCTCGGTGGTCATACGGCGGCTCTGCCGGCGGACCGGTCCAGTTCCCGGCCGGCGCCCGGGCGGGAGGTCGCCCGCCCGGCGCCCCGCGGCCCGGCGTCCGGTGCGGGGGTGCCGAGCCCGTCGAGCAGCGTTCTCGTCAGCCCGACCACCGCACAGCGCCGGGCCGCGTAGTCCAGCGCCATCGCGTGGTCCGCGGCCGAGAAGTCGGCGACCGCGTCGGCGGCCAGGAAGGGCTGGATGTCCTGGGTGAAGGCCTCCACCGCCGTCATCAGGATGCCGACGTGCGCGTAGACCCCGCAGATGATCAGTTGGTCGCGGCCCCGCTCCCGCATCCGCTCCAGGAGGTCGGAGCGGTGGAAGGCGCTGTAGCGCCACTTGGTGAAGCGCCAGTTGTGCGGGGCGGGCGCCAGCGGTTCCACGATCTGCCGGTCGGCGGGGTCGACCCGCATGCCGGGACCCCAGAAGTCCGCCAGCAGACCGCGCTCGCCGGGGGTCATCCCGCCGGGCTGCGCGGTGTAGCCGATGGGGATGCCCAGGGCCTCGCACCGCTCCCGCAGCGCGACGGCGTTCTCGATCAGCTCGTCGCGCAGGGTCCCGGCGGTGGCGAGGGGACGCAGGAAGTACCGCTGCATGTCATGGATGAGCAGCACGGCACGGGCGGGGTCGGGGACCCACCGGGCGGTGTTGCCGGGCAGATCGCCCTCGGTCGGCAGCGGGTAGGACGTGATCTCGGGGATGCCGGGCATCTGGTGAACCTCTGCTCGTTCGCTGGGAGTGCTCGCTGCGGACGGTCCGCCGCGGCGGTCTGCCGCGGCGGACCGGTCGGGTACGGACCGGTCGGGTGCGATCCGGTCGGGTGCGATCCGGTCGGGTGCGATCCGGTCGGGTACGGGCCGGTCGGGTGCGGCCCGGTCGGGTGCGTCCCGGTCAGGTGCCGAGGGTCGCGCCGCCGTCGACCGTGAGGGTGTGCAGGGTGATCTGCGCGGCCCGGTCGGAGAGCAGGAAGACCACGGCGTCGGCGACATCGGCCGACTCGCCCACCTTCTTCAGCGGGATGCCGACCCGGTAGGCGGCCGGGGAGCCCTCCACGGTCTTGCGGGGGCCGCTCTCGTCGTGCCACATCGACCGGAGCATCGGGGTGTCGGTGGAGCCGGGCGCCACCACATTGCAGCGGATGCCGTGCTCGGCCACCTCAAGTCCCAGACACTTGGTGAACATCGTCGCCGCGGCCTTGGAGGCGGAGTAGGCCGCCATCTCCATCCGGGCGGTGCCCGCCGCGTTGGAGGCCACGGTGACCACCGCCCCCCGGGAGCGCTCCTTCATCCGGCGCGTCACCGCCCGGGACATCAGGAACACCCCGAGCGCGTTGACACCGAAGGTGGTGGACCAGTCCTCGTCGGTCAGCGTGTCGACGGTGGCCAGGCGCAGCACCCCGGCCGCGTTGACCAGGAAGTCCAGTGGGCCCAGCTCCCGTTCGACGGCGGCGACCACGGCCTCCACCTCGCCGGCTGAGCTGACATCGGCCGGGAAGGGCACGACGGTGAACCCCTCCGCGGTGAGCTTCTCCGCCGTCTCGCGCAGCCGCTCCGCGTCCCGGTCGACCGCCGCCACCCGCACGCCCAGCGCGCCGAGCGCTCCGGCCACCGCGGCTCCGATACCGCCCGCGGCCCCGGTCACCAGGGCTGTCTTTCCCTTCATCGATCGGATCTCCCTCACATCGTCGTCGGATCGAACGGAGTGGAGCGGCCCCCGGCGGACGGGAGCGGGGTGCGCCGGGCGGGGCTCAGCCGAGCCAGGCGGCCACCACGGCCGTCGCCTGCCCGGGGTTGAGCCGGGGGTCGCAGAAGCTGGTGTACTTCTCGGCCACCTCATGGACGTGGGACTCATTGGTCACGCACTCGGTGACCTGGTCCGGGGTGGTCTCCAGATGCAGCCCGCCGGCCACCCCGCCCGACTGCCGCACGGCGGTCCGGAACCGCTGGATCTCCTGGACGACGGTCTCCACGTACCGGGTCTTCAGCCCGGTCGGGGTGGTGACCGTGTTGCCGTGCATCGGGTCGGTGAGCCAGATCACCGGGTGCCCGGCGGCGCGCACCGCGGCGACCAGCGGGGGCAGTACCCGCCCCACGGTTTCGGCGCCCATCCGGGCGATCAGGGTCAGCCTCCCCGGCTCCCGGCGCGGGTCGAGCCGCCCGCAGAGGGCCACCAGCTCATCGGCGGTCATCCCGGGGCCGACCTTGCAGGCGACCGGGTTCACCACATGGGCGAGCAGTGCCGTGTGGGCGCCGTCGAGCTGCCGGGTGCGCTCGCCGATCCAGGGCCAGTGGGTGGAGCCCAGCAGCAGCTCGCCGGAGGGCTCCCGGCGGAGCATCGGGATCTCGTAGTCCAGCAGCAGGGCCTCGTGGCTGGTCCATACCGGGGTGTCCGCCTCGTGCGGGGCGGTGGACTCGCGCCAGCCGAGCCGGCGCATCGAGGCGGCGGCGGCGCGGTAGCCGTCCAGAATCCGGGTGGGGTCCGGGCGGCGGCAGGCGGCGTCGGGCTCCGGGCCGTTGACCATATGCCCCCGGAACACCGGGAGTTCCACCCCGCCGACCCGCTCGGTGGGGCGGGAGCGCGGCTTGGCGTACTGGCCCGCGATCCGCCCGACCCGGACGACCGGGGTGTGGGTGGCCATCATCAGGGTGCCCGCCAGCACATGGAGCAGGCCCGCCTTGCGGGCCACATCACCGGTGGTGCACTCGGCCGGGTCCTCGGCGCAGTCGCCGGCCAGGACCAGATGGGCGGAGCCCTCGGCGACCCGGGCGAGCGCCGACCGCAGCCGGTGCACATCGGCGCTCCGCACCAGCGGGGGCCTGCGGGCCAGTTCGCCGCGGACCGCCGGGAGCCGCGGGTCGTGATCCCAGTCGGGCTGCTGAAGGGCCGTTCTCGACCGGATGTCCAGCAGATCGTTGTCCACTGACTCCTCCACGTCCGTAATGAGCGAGCAGGGGGATGAGGGCGAGGGAGATGAGCGGGAGGAGCGGGAGAAACGGTGCCGCGGGGGATCAGGAGGCCCGGACCGCGCGGGCCGCCCGCACCGGCGGTCGCGCGCCGGCGGCGGCGGAGAGCACGGCGACGGCGTGCGCGGCCGACGCCAGGGTGACGTGCCGGTGCCAGCCGCTGTAGGAGCGGCCGACGTAGTCCCGGATGCCGACCTGGGCGGTGACCTCGTCGAAGACCTGCTCGACGCGGTGGGAGAGGCTGCCCAGCTGCGGCACGGCGGCGGCCTGGGAGGCCGGCAGATCGGTGAGCCACAGCTCGGCGGGCCACTGCCGGCTGGTCTCGCCGACCCCGACGAGCAGCAGCCCGCCGTCCCGGTCGGTGCCCGCGGCGCCCGAGCCCGGGCGGGCGGTGCCGGGTGCGGCGACCCGTACCGCGGTGACCAGGCTGGTGCGCCGCCGGGGGCGCGGCCCCTCCTCGCGCCAGACCACCGGGCGGCGCATGTTGCGCGCGGCCCGCATGATGTCGGCGGCGGGGAGCGGATGGCTGCCGTGCCCGGTCAGCGCCGCGTCGGTGACGGAGAGCGGCAGCTCGCCGGTGACCCTGACGAGCGAGGGGATGCCGTCGGCGTGCAGCCCGGCCACGGTGGCCAGCGGGTCCGCCTCGCCGATGTCGACGACCACCGGGCGGGCCGGCAGACCCCAGCCGCCGGCCAGCATCTCCCGGCAGGCCATCAGCGCGCAGTCGCTGAGCGTCTCGGGCTGGATCTCACAGGGGATCGACGCCTGGTTGCGGCGCAGCCCGTCCTTGATCCAGGTACCCGGCAGATGCAGCCGCCAGTTCAGCGGCACGCTCATCCGGTCCGAGACCGCCCAGACGCCGATCGCCCGCTGGGCGTTGAGGGCCTGGCCCTCGTCGGGCGAGAAGTACCGGCTGACCCCCACCGAGTGCTGGCCGACCTTGGGGATCGTCATGGGGCGGGCGACCCAGGCCCTCGGGGGAGAGGTCCGGATCACATACTCCGCCATCGCCCGGCGCACCAGCGTCCAGTCCCAGGTGGAGCTGCAGATGAAGTGGTGCAGGCTCTGCCCGGTGCCGCTGCCGCCGATCAGCGCGGCCATGTTCCGTATCGACTTGCGGCCCCGGGTGGAGAGCAGGCCCCGGATGTACTCGGCTCCCCGTCTGCGCTGGTCGCTGCGGCGCAGCGACTGGAACAGCGGAGCGCAGAGGTCTCGGAGCACCGCCTCCGGGTCACCGCCGGCCGGCCCCGCCTCGGGGCCCCGGGAGACCGGCGGCAAACTCCACAGGGGCGGCACGTCAGCGGTCAACTGCGGGCTGACAGTCCTCATGCGACTCCTCCGGTCGGTGCGCTGCGATCGGGCGCCGTCGCCCCGCGCGGCGACCCGGCGCCGCAGCGCTGTGATCTTGCGTGGCGAGTGAGTCGCTGCGATCTTCGGCTCGCGCTCCACATTAGGAATCGACCGTTGACCAGTTGAATGACAATGGGATGACAAGGTTCAGCGGTTGGGCCTGCCCGTGCGCATGACTACTTCGTGTTCGCGGCAATTCGGCAGTTGACCGGGCGGTGACCCGAACGTCAGAGTCTAGAGGCCGGTGATCAAGGGGAAGTTGGCAGTGGTGTCGCCCCCTGGGCGGCACCGAATCTATGCGTAGGAAGCGGAGCTGAGATGGGGCTCAATAAGAAGGTGCTCCTCGCGGAACCTCGTAGTTTCTGTGCCGGAGTGCGCCGGGCGATTTCCATTATTGAGCTTGCGCTTGAGCGTTATGGCGCACCCATTTATGTGCGCAAGGAAATCGTCCACAACCACTATGTCGTGCGCCTGCTCCAGCAGCGCGGCGCCATTTTCGTGGAGTCCGAGGACGAGGTGCCGGAGGGCGCGGTCTGTGTGTTCTCCGCCCACGGCGTGTCGCCGCAGGTGCGGGAGAACGCCGCCTTCCGCAGCCTCGATGTCATCGACGCGACCTGCCCGCTGGTCTCCAAGGTGCACCAGCAGGCCAAGCGGTTCGCCCGGGAGGACAGGACGCTGCTGCTGATCGGCCACGAGGGGCACGAGGAGGTCGAGGGGACCTATGGGCACGCCCCGGACCAGACCCTCATCGTGGAGACCGCCGAGGACGCGGAGCGCCTGGACCTGCCCGCCGACACCCCGGTGGCCTTTCTGACCCAGACCACTCTGTCCGTCGACGAGACCCGGGGCATCATCGATGTGCTGCGCCGGCGCTTCACGGATCTGAGCGGTCCCGGAACCGACGACATCTGCTATGCGAGCCAGAATCGCCAGGACGCGATCAAGGCTGTCGTACCGCGCAGCGATCTCGTTCTGGTGGTGGGTTCGCGCAACTCCAGCAATTCGATCCGGATGGTCGAGGTGGCGGCCCGGCTGGGCACCCCCGCCTATCTTGTGCCCGATGTCACCGAATTCGACGAGAGCTGGCTCGAAGGCGTGGAGACGGTCGGGGTCAGCGCCGGGGCGAGCGCTCCCGAGATCCTGGTCGAGGAACTCCTCGAAAAACTGGCGGAGTGCGGCTATTCCGATGTCGAACTGGAGCAGGTCGCCCAGGAGGACATCGTGTTCCATCCCCCGGCGAGGCTGGTCGATCCCGCACCGGCCGGCTGACAGCGACCGCGAGACAAGGAAGGTCGAGATGGTGAGTCCCACGGTGGGCAGTGCTCCTCAGGTCCCGGGAACCGGCACCCCGGGCACATCCGGTGAACCGGTCCTCTCCGAGGCCCGGCGGACCCGGTTCGACATCATGCGGCGGGTCGACGACCGGCTCACCGCGTTTCTGGCGGCCGAGCGGCTGCGCTGGGCCGCGGTGGACGACCGGGGAGCCGTACCGGTCGACGCGGTGACCTCGCTGGTGGCCGCGGGCGGCAAACGGCTGCGGCCCGCGTTCTGCGTCGCGGGATTCCTCTCCGCGGGCGGCGACCCGGCCGAGACCTCGGTCGTGGACAGCGCGGCCGGTGTGGAGCTGATCCACACCGGCGCCCTCATCCACGACGATGTGCTGGACGCCTCCGAACTGCGGCGCGGCACCCCGGCCGTCCACACCCACCACACCCGGGGCCACCGGGAGCGGAACTGGCTGGGCGAACCGCGCCGGTACGGCGAGGGTGTCGCGATCATCTCCGGGGTGCTGGCCAATATCTTCGCCGACCGCCTCACCCGCGATCTGCCCCCGGCGGCCCGCGATATCTGGGGCGAGATGCTCACCGAGATCCAGATCGGTCAGTACCTCGACATGGCCGTGGCGGCCGAGGGCGTGATCGAGCCGGAGCTCTCCCGCTGGGTCGCGATCTGCAAGTCCGGCCGCTACAGCATCCACCGCCCCCTGGTCCTCGGCGCGGCGCTGGCCGGCCGGGACGACCTGGCCCCGGCGTTCGAGGAGTAC
Source organism: Streptomyces sp. NPDC001889 (assembly GCF_053594535.1). Lineage (NCBI taxonomy): Bacteria > Bacillati > Actinomycetota > Actinomycetes > Kitasatosporales > Streptomycetaceae > Streptomyces > Streptomyces sp. NPDC001889. The sequence goes on along the minus strand of NZ_JBSFER010000005.1, from coordinate 273,743 downwards.
GGCGAGACCCTCGGCGAGGCGTTCCAGCTCCGCGACGACCTCATCGGCACCTTCGGTGACAGCGGGGCCGCCGGCAAACCGGTCGGACTCGACCTGGAGCAGCACAAGATGACGCTGCTGCTCGCCGAGGCGGCCCAGCGCGACGAGCGGGTCCGCAAGCTGATCTCCCGGAAGGAGTGGGACACCGCGGAGATCCTCGACCGGCTCGGCGAGAGCCGCGAGCGGATCGAGGAGCGCATCACCGGCCTGGTCGACCAGGCCGTCCGGGCGATCGACCAGGCGCGGCTGGACGCGGCCTGGCGCACGGAACTGACCGAGATGGCCTACGAAGTCGCCTACCGTAACCGGTGAGGGAAATGTCGCTGCTGGAGACCGTGCACAGCCCGGCCGGGCTGCGTGAACTCGACCCCGCACAACTCGACGAACTCGCGGCGGAGATCCGCGCGTTCCTGATCGACCGCGTGTCCGGCTCCGGCGGCCACCTCGGCCCCAATCTGGGCGTGGTGGAGCTGACGATCGCGCTGCACAGCGTGTTCGACTCGCCGAAGGACCGGCTGCTCTGGGACACCGGCCACCAGTCCTACGTACACAAGATCCTGACCGGCCGGGCCGGCGGCTTCGACCGGCTGCGCAAGGGCGACGGGCTCTCCGGCTATCCGAGTGCCGCCGAGTCCGAACACGACCTGGTGGAGAACTCGCACGCCTCCACCGCCCTCTCGTACGCCGACGGCCTGGCCCGCGCGGACGCGCACCGGGGCGTCACCGACCGGGCGACCGTCGCGGTGATCGGCGACGGAGCGATGACCGGCGGCATGGCCTGGGAGGCGCTCAACAACATCTCCGGCGGCCCCGACCGCCCCCTGGTCGTCGTGCTCAACGACAACGGCCGCTCCTACGCCCCCACCCGGGGCGGCTTCGCCGACCACCTCGGCGAGCTGCGCGCGGGCAAGCCGGGCCCCGGTCTCTTCGAGCAGCTCGGGCTCGCCTATCTCGGCCCGGTCGACGGACACGACACGGCGGCGCTCCAGCGGGTGCTGCGCGACGCCCGGGAGCTGCGCCGGCCCGTGGTGGTCCACGTGGTCACCGAGAAGGGCCGGGGCTTCGCCCACACCGAGAACAACGAGCTGGACAAGGGCCATGCCATCAGGCCCATGGACCCGGTCACCGGCCGGGCGCTCGGGCAGTCCTCGGGCCCCTCCTTCACCTCGGTCTTCGGCCGGGAGATCGTCCGGATCGCCGAGGAGCGTCCCGAGGTCGTCGCGATCACCGCGGCGATGCTGGAGCCCACCGGTCTGCTGCCGATGCAGAAGAGCTTCCCGGACCGGGTGGTCGATGTGGGCATCGCCGAGCAGCACGCGGTCACCATGGCCGCCGGGCTCTCCATCGGCGGTGTCCACCCGGTCGTCGCCATCTACTCGACCTTCGTCAACCGCGCCTTCGACCAGTTGCTGATGGATGTGGCGCTCCACCGCCGCGCCGTCACCTTCGTGCTGGACCGCTCGGGGGTCACCGGTGACGACGGCCCCAGCCACAACGGCATGTGGGACATGTCGATCCTCCAGGTGGTGCCCGGTCTGCGGATCGCCGCCCCCCGGGACGGCACCCGGCTGGCCGAGCTGCTGGAGGAGGCGGTGAGCTGGGAGGAGGGCCCCACGCTGGTGCGCTTCCCCAAGGGGCCGACCGGTGAGGACCTGCCGACCCGGGCCACCTTCTCCGGGATCGACGTCCTGCACCGGGCGGGCCCGCTCGATGTGCTGATCGTCTCGGTCGGCGCGCTGGCCCCGATGGCGCTGCGGGTCGCCGAGCTGGTCTGGGCCCAGGGCCTGGGCGCCACCGTGGTCGACCCGCGCTGGGTGACCCCGGTCAACCCGGCGCTCGCGGACATGGCCCGCCGCCACCGGCTGGTCGTCACCATCGAGGACAACAGCCGCACTGGTGGCGTCGGTTCCACCATCGCGCAGTTCCTCCGGGACCGGGGGGTGCACGTCCCGCTGCGCGAGTTCGGCATTCCGCGCCGCTTCCTCGACCACGGCAGCCGCGCCGATGTGCTGTCGGACTGCGGGCTCACCGCGCAGAGCGTCTCGCGCGCGGTGGTCGAGGAGATCAGCGGTACGGAGGGAACGGACCGCCCGGTGGCGCCGGGCGGCCTGCACGACGAGATGGCCCGGCTGATGGAACAGGGAAACTGGGGGGACGCGCGATGACCGGTGTTGATCTGGGCATACCGATCCTCAGAAACGATCCGCCGCCGCTGCCGCCGGTCGCCAGGCGCCGGGTCTCCCGGCAGATCATGGTCGGTTCGGTGCCGGTGGGCGGGGACGCGCCGGTCTCGGTGCAGTCGATGACGACGACGCTGACCTCCGACATCAACGCCACGCTCCAGCAGATCGCCGAGCTGACCGCTTCCGGATGTCAGATCGTCCGGGTGGCGGTGCCCTCCCAGGACGACGCGGACGCGCTGGCGGTCATCGCGAGGAAGTCGCAGATCCCGGTGATCGCGGACATCCATTTCCAGCCCAAGTATGTCTTCGCCGCCATCGAGGCGGGCTGTGCGGCGGTCCGGGTCAATCCTGGCAATATCAGGAAGTTCGATGACAAGGTCGGCGACATCGCCAAGGAAGCGGCGAACGCGGGCGTTCCCATCCGGATCGGTGTCAATGCCGGTTCGCTGGACCCGCGGCTGCTGAAGAAGTACGGCCGGGTCTCCCCCGAGGCGCTGGTCGAATCGGCGCTGTGGGAGTGCTCGCTCTTCGAGGAGCACGGCTTCCGGGACATCAAGATCTCGGTGAAGCACAACGACCCGGTGGTCATGATCGAGGCGTACCGGCAGCTCGCGGCGCAGTGCGACTATCCGCTGCATCTCGGGGTCACCGAGGCCGGCCCCTCCTTCCAGGGCACGATCAAGTCCTCGGTCGCCTTCGGGGCGCTGCTGGCGGAGGGCATCGGGGACACCCTGCGGGTGTCGCTCTCGGCGCCGCCGGTGGAGGAGGTCAAGGTCGGAAATCAGATCCTGGAAGCCCTCAACCTGCGCGAACGCGGGCTGGACATTGTCTCCTGCCCCTCCTGTGGACGGGCCCAGGTCGATGTCCACACCCTGGCGGAGAAGGTGGCCGCGGCCCTGGAGGGCTTCCCGGTCGCCCTGCGCGTCGCCGTGATGGGCTGTGTGGTCAATGGGCCGGGTGAGGCCCGTGAGGCGGACCTCGGCGTGGCGTCCGGCAATGGCAAGGGCCAGATCTTCGTCAAGGGCGAGGTCATCAAGACCGTGCCCGAGTCGAGGATCGTGGAGACGCTGGTGGAAGAGGCCATGCGGATCGCGGAGGAGCGGGAGGCCGAGGCCGGCGGAGCGCCGGGCGCGGTGGTGGTGGTGCCCGGCTCAGCGGACTGAGGCATTCCGTATTGCCGGTGACTCCAGGACCGTCCACGACGGCCCGCCAGATCTTCTGGCGGGCCGTTGTCGCATATATGGAACCTTGTTCAGAAAGTTGCGGGAGAATTCACACAAGCGGAATTACGCATCCCGTGCATACTTGCATGATCAGCACGTCCGATGCATAGTACATCCAAAACTCCTTGGCCAGAGTTCTCCCGTGGGATTCAGCCATTTGTGGCCTGTGGTGCTGAGCTGCGTTTTACTACCCTGTGCCAATGCTGACACGAGTCGTGAGGGCTTCGGGTGGCGGTTGTTTTCAGCCACCACGGAGGCGTAACAGGGGTGTTGTGTGCCCCATTGGTGAGGGATGCGGCCAACTTCGGTGTCGGGGTAACGTGTTGGCGCCATGTCGAGGGGGGGCTCAGCATGACGGGGGTTGCCGGTTGATGAGTCGTGATGAAGTCCTAATGGCCTGAAGATCGCTTTTACGAAATAACACGGTGGAGCGCGTTTATCTCGATAGGCATCGGAAGGGATTGCTCATGAATGCAGCCCATCAAGGCATCGTGGACAGGGGACTGGAAATCGAGCGCAGCGGCATTGTTTCCGTCTCCACCCCCGGACTTGTGGGACGCGAGTCAGAGTTCGCCGAACTGCGTCACCGGATATCCAGACCCGACATCAGCATCCTGACGGTCACCGGACCGGTCGGCGTCGGCAAGAGCCGGCTGGCGGCGGCCGTTTTCGACGACGCTTTTGGAAAATTCGCACACGGCGGTCGCTATCTCAATGTCAACGAGGTCTGTTCCCGCACGGACATGGAGGAGATACTCGCCGCCATGCTCGGGCTCGGTGCCGCGGTCGACCCGCGGCCCGCGCGCGAGCGGCTCGTCGACCATCTGCGCGGCCGCCACTTCCTGCTCGCCCTCGACGGCTGCGACCACCGGGCCGTACTGGCGCCCCTTGTCACCCGGCTGGTCAAGGAATGCCCCGGTCTCACCGTTCTGGTGACCGGCCCCGAACGGCTCGGAGTGTACGGGGAGGTACTCCTGCGGCTGGACCCGCTCGGGGTGCCCCAGCCCGGCGACTCCGGTTCCATCGCCACACTGCAACGCGTTCCGTCCGTACGGCTGTTCGTCCAGCGGACCCGTATGGTCCGGCCGAAATTCGTCCTCACCGAGGAGAATCTCGATGTCGTCGCCCGACTCTGTGTTCGCACCGACGGGCTGCCCATGGCCATCGAATTCGCCGCGGCCCGGATGAAGCTGCTCTCACCGCACCGACTGCTGGCCGAGCTGGACGAGGACCTGGACAGCCTCTCCGGCGCGGAGTTCGACACGCTTTCCCGGCACCGCGGAATGCGGGCCGCGATCGAGTCGAGCCTCCGCGGGCTGACACAGCAGGAACGTTCATTCCTCGGCCGGCTCGCCATGTACCACGGAGAGTTCGAATTCTCCGCCGCGCATGGTATATCCACCACCCACCCCGGCGAGACCCAGCAGCTCCTGGAGTCCCTCGTCGACAAGAGCCTGCTGCGCACCCGGGAGTGCTCCGACGGCGATCTGCTGATCACCATGCTCAGCCTCACCCGCCAGTACCTGCTGGAGCGGCTCCGGGAGGAGGGCGACGCCGCCGTCGTCTACGCCGACCACGCGGCCCACTGCCTGCGCCTGGTGGAGACCGCGGAGATCGCGCTGCGCGGACCGAGCCAGGGGCGCTGGCTCCAGCAGATCGACCACTGGCTCCCCGACATCTCCACCGCGCTCCGCCATCTCGGGGCCTCCGGCGACCGGGAGAGCATCGTCCGGATCGCCTCCGCGCTGCGGCTGTACTGGCAGGCCCGCGGGGTCGTCCGGGACGGCATCGGCTGGCTCGAACGGAGCGTCGGAGGCCAGGGCATCCCGCTGGACGTCACCGCCAAGGGCGAGCTGACCCTCGCCGAACTCCTGCTCTGCGCCGGCGAGCTGTCCGCGGCCGAGGACTGGCTGGCGCGCGCCCGGGCCAAGTACGAGGAACTGGGGGACAGCGCCGGAATCGCCGGCTGCATGCGGCGCTCCGGGCTCGTCGCCTACTACCGGGGCGACCTCGCCGAGGCGGAGCGCCGGCTCGACGAGTGCGTCTCCATCGCCTGGCTCGACGACGCGGGCGAACACGCCGAGGCGCTGCGCAACCTCGCCGACTGCCGGCGGTTCGCGGGGGACCTCCAGACCGCCAAGACGGTCGCCGAGGAGTCCCTGGTGCTCTTCCAGCGCACCCAGGACCTCCGCAACATCGCCCTGACCAACTTCGTCCGCGCCGATGTCGCCTTCGCCATGGGCGACCAGGACAGCGCCATCGAGCTCTACCAGGAGGCCCTGCTCCAGGTCGCCGATCTGAAGCATCTGTCGGCCAGCGCCATCGGACTGGAGAAGTTCGCCATTCTGCTCACCCGCTGCCGGGGCCGGGCCACCGAGAGCTGGCGGCGCGCCGCGGGCTCCTTCGGCGCCGCGGCCGGAATCCGGGCCGGCGCGGGGTGCGTGGCACCCGCCGCGACCAAGATGGAGGTCGAGTCCGTCGTCGCCAACACCCGGGTGCGCCTCGGCGACCAGGAGGCCCTGGAACTGGCCGCCGCCGGCGCGCGGATGGGCCCCGACGCGGCGATCGCCGCAGCTCTCACCCCACTGAGCTGCGACAAGGTCTCCCGTGACGGAGTCGGCCGGAACAACCCGCTCACCCAGCGCGAGCAGGAGGTCGCCGAGCTGGTGGCCGGCGGACTCACCAACCGCGAGATCGCCCGCAGGCTCGGCATCGCCGAGTGGACCGCCGTCAACCATCTCCGGAAGATCATGCGCAAGCTGGCCTGCTCCTCCCGGGTGCAGGTGGCGAGCTGGATGGTGAACCGGGCCGAGGCCACCGTGGCGGCCGGCGAGTAGCCGCGCGATGCGCCCGTGTGCGTACCAGAAGGAGGCCGGCCCGTGAGACACGGGCCGGCCTCCGGTCGTTCCGCCTCGGGGCCCGGGGCCGGCTGCGGTGACGAGGTCGTCCTCGGTCTCGGTCTCGGTCTCGTCCCCGGCGCGCCGCGTCCGGACGGGGC